>CAWDTC010000020.1:0-62949 GCA_963805045.1 Candidatus Aminicenantota bacterium | reverse complement strand
GGACCTCTGGGATCCTTACCTGCGCCTCGTCGATGTCGAACTTCGCCTTGGCGCCTGGAGTTCGGAGTAGAAGTCCCAGTCCCACGGCTGCAACTGGAAGCCGCCTTTCTGGGCGTCAATCACCGTCTGAATGTCCTTGCCCTCCGCCGTCGCCTTCGCCGTGGACGCGGGCACCAGATCGTCCATGAACTTCACCGCCGCCCTCGGGTTTCTTCGCCATCTCGGTCTTCCAGGTCCCACGCAGCGAAGTTCGCGTAGCCCAGCAGCTTTGCCTTCTCCGCGCGGAACGAGCGGCGGCGCAAACGATACGCGGGAGACGATTGCGCGGCTGGCGCAGTTGCGCGCGGAGAAGGCAAAGCTGCTGGGCTACGCGAACTTCGCTGCGTGGGACCTGGAAGACCAGATGGCGAAGACGCCCGAGGGCGGCGGTGAAGTTCATGGACCATCTGGTGCCCGCGTCCACGGCGAAGGCGACGGCGGAGGGCAAGGACATTCAGACGGTGATTGACGCCCAGAAAGGCGGCTTCCAGTCGCAGCCGTGGGACTGGGACTTCTACTCCGAACAGGTGCGCAAGGCGAAGTTCGACATTGACGAGGCGCAGGTAAGGATCCCAGAGGTCCTCGCAGATCTCGACGCCGACGCGGACCTTCCGGCCGCCGAGCCGGAGCGGGACCGGCCGGATGTCGTGGCGCGTTCCGCGCCCGAAGTAGCGGTCCTCGTCGAAGACGTCGTAGGTCGGGAGGAGGGTCTTGCGGACGACCGCGACGAGGCGCCGCCCCTCGAAGACGGCGGCGGCGTTGAACAGGCGGCCGGAACGGTCGGCGTCGACGAAGCCGACGACGCCGGCCACGTCGGGGTTCCCGGCGATGATCCGCGCCAGGACCTGCCTGTTCTTCCGGACGAACGCCCTCTCGGCGAGGAGGTCCTGCGGCGGGTAGCCGGTCACGGCGAGCTCGGGGAAAGCGACGAAGTCGGCCCCGAGACGCGCCGCATCGTCGATCGTCTCCCGGA
Organism: Candidatus Aminicenantota bacterium; assembly: GCA_963805045.1. Taxonomy (GTDB): domain Bacteria; phylum Acidobacteriota; class Aminicenantia; order Aminicenantales; family Saccharicenantaceae; genus DATKJS01. The sequence goes on along the minus strand of CAWDTC010000020.1, from coordinate 61,937 downwards.
TCATCCGGGCGTTCCCGTCGAGGTCGCCCACGGTCGGGTCGATCTGCGCCATGGCCACTCTCATGGGTCCGCTCTCCTTTCGCCGTCCGCGCTCCGCCTCCCGGGGCTATTGTCGCCGGGACCGGGACCGCAATCAAGGCCCGGAGGGGGGCGGGCCGCGTCGCGCCGGGCGCGGCTTCGCGGAGGCCGCCCGCCGGCCCCCTGCGTCCGGGACGGGAATGTCGTATAATGAAAGCAGATCCCTTGGAAAGGAGTTTGAACCCATGACCGGTTATTTTGGGCCCATCGAGGAGCAAACCCTCAAGAACACGTACTTCCGCCAGGTCCTTTTTACGGGCGCGCACTGCCAGCTCGTCGTCATGTCCCTCCAGCCGGGCGAGGAGATCGGCAACGAGGTCCATCCCGCGGTCGACCAGTTCTTCCGCATCGAGCAGGGCGAGGCCAAGTTCGTCCTGAACGGCTCGGAGGAGCACGTCGTCCGCAAGAACGAGGCGGCCGTCGTGCCCGCCGGGACGTTCCACAACGTCATCAACACCTCCAAGACGACCCGGCTGAAGCTCTACACCGTCTACTCCCCCCCGAACCACCCGGCCGGCACGGTCCACAAGACGAAGGCCGAGGCCGAGGCGGCGGAGAAGCACGAGCATTGACCGATGCCCCCGGGCCGTCCGCGGCCCGAGGCCGGTCGCGTCGCGGAAAGAATAGTATATCTATAGAATACATAGGAATTAACGAAAGGTGCCGACCGAACGGAGGAACGCCATGACCCGACCCGCCCGCATCCTCGCCGTCCTCGCCCTGGCCGCCCTGACGGCCGCCGCGGCGTCGGCCCAGCCGGCGCGCTCCTGCTGCAACTCGCCCGGCCTCGCGCCAAGCGGCCCCCAGGCCGGCGGGCCGGAGGTCAAGGACCTGCCCAAGGCCGGGAAGAAGTGCTGGATCGGCGAGGTCAACTACTTCGTCTACGAGTTCGACCGGACGCCCAAGATGGGGACGGCCATCCTCAAGGTCCAGCTCTTCGACAAGGACGGGAAGCAGGTCTCCGACCTCGATATCACCGGCCGGTCCGACATGCCGTCCATGCGCGGGGCCCACGATTCGGGCGAGGTCGCCTTCAAGCTCAACAAGAAGGGCGACTACCTCCTGCCCGTCAACATCGTCATGCCCGGCGACTGGGAGGTCCTGGTGACGTTCTCCCGGACGAAGATCGTCGTCTTCCGCGGCCGGATCACCTTCGGGGTGTGAGGGAGGATGGGCCAGCCGGGTGTCCTCGAGGGAGCCTCCCGGTGAGGCGCGGCCTTCGCCATGCCGCGGCGCGGCTGGCTGCGCTCCTTCTCGGGACGGCGGCCGTTTCCGGCGCGGCTTTCGCCCAGGGGACGCTCCTCTACCTCGAGCTCCAGGGCGTTGCGGCCTACTCCACGGCCGCGGACGCCGTCCAGACCTATTCGCAGACGCCCCAAGACGTCATGCAGAAGCCGAGCCTCGGCTTCGACCTCGTCAGTCGCTTCTCCGGGCGGACCCGCGACATCGGGGTCCTGGCCGTCCAGGCGCGACTGGCCTACACCCAGGACCTCGGCCACCCGTTCCAACTCCAGGTCTATAACGCCTCCTTCCGCCTCAAGGCCGGTTTCGCCGACGTCTGGGCCGGCCACGACCGCCCGGCCCTCGGGCTCGACGCCGAGCTCGACAGCCACGCCCTGCTCCTCCCCAGCCCGGCCATGCGCGGGTTCGGGTTCGACCGGGATTGGGGGGTCGGGCTGCGGCGGGACTTCGCCTGGGGGGACGCCGCCGCCAGCCTGACCGCCGGGAGCGGCATGCCGCTCTACCTCCACGGCAATTACCTGGCCGCGTTGCGGGTCTCGCGGGGTGTCCCGGCTCGCGACGGCTGGAGCGTCGGGCTCTCGCTCGCCGGCGGCCGCGTCCTCGACACCATGGGCTACGAGCTCATGTCGCGGGACCCCGCCCCGTTCGCCGCGGCCGCAGCCGACGCGACCTACCTCTGGCGGAACGTCGAGAACCGCGTCGAGGTCCTGGCGGGGCGGCGGGCCGGGTCGGGCCTCCTCCTCGTCTTCTGGCGGGCCGGCCTCAACCTGCTCGGGGAGGGGAGGCTCAAGCTCGAAGTCGAGCCCGCCCTAGCGCGGGCCGGCGGCCGCTGGGACAACTATCTCGGCGGGCGGGGCGAGCTATCAGGTCACGGCCGACCTCGCCGCGAGGTCGCTCGTCCAGTACGATTTCGCGGCCAGGGACGCCCGGTTCGTCCTCCAGCTCTATTTCTACAAGAGGATCTGAGGAGACTCCGGGGACGCGTCGAGAAGAAAGGATGACGAAGATGAGCGGAACGGACATTCAGAAAACACGCTCGAGCTGCGGCCGGTCGCCGGAGCCGGCGCCCGAGGTCCCGGCCAGGCGTCCGGGATGCTTATTCTTCAGGATGGCCGTCCCGACCATCCTTCTCATCCTCCTGGCCGCGCCGGCTGTCCTGCGCGCCGCCGTCGGCTGCGACCTCAACGACCCCGACCGCGACGTCAAGCGTCTCTTCCCGGGCTCGACCGGCTACAAGACGATCTACGTCTCGATCGCGAGGAAGGGCGGCGACGCCCTGCTCAAGGAGGTCGAGGCCCGTCTCGGCGACACCTTCAAGGGGCTTTACGAGACCGCGGACGTCCCCTACACGATGTACGAGGTCTACAAGGGGGACGAGCTCATGGGCTACATCCACGGCGTCAACCAGAAGGGCACCTACGGCGGGCTCCAGGTCTTCCTGGCCATCGACCGGCAGGGCGTCATCCGGGGTTCTATTTCCAGAAACTGACGTCGCGGGCGGCCAAGGCCTTCCGCGACCCCGCCTTCGGGAAGCAGTTCGTCGGCCTTAGCCTCAGGGACTTCGACCGCTACGACGTCGTCTCGGGGAAGGAGAGCCCGCCGGGGAAGGTCAGCCGCATCAGGAACCCCGCCCCGGAGGCCGAGGACGATTTCCGGGCGACGCTCCGGGCCACCAAGAAGAACCTTATCTTAGTGGATGTCTTTCTGATAAATAAAGAGGGAGATTTTCATGGCAGAGACAAGGATCAGCCTGTTCGAGGTCGCCTATAAGAACCTCCTCCGCAAGAAGACGCGGAGCGCCCTGACCGTCCTCGGCATCGCCCTGGCCGGCTGGGTCCTGGTCAGCCTCTTCGGGTTCAACCGCGGCTACGAGAGGTCGCTCAACAAGGACATCGACAACCTCGGCTTCCAGATGCTGGTCGTGGCCAAGGGCTGCCCCTACGAGGCGGCGACGCTCATGCTCAAGGGCGGCACGGGGCTCAAGTACATGAGCGAGTCGATCGTCCGCGACGTCACCAAGGAGCCCGAGGTCGAGGGCGTGACGCCGATGCTGATGCAGGTCGTCTTCGACCCCAACAAGGGCGAGAGCGGGGGCCTGGCCGCTTTCCTCGGCGTCGACCCCGCGACCTTTCCGAAGCTCAAGAGCGCCCTTCCGTTCAAGGCCGGCGGCTGGTTCAAGGACCCGGACGCCGACGAGGCCGTCATCGGCTACGAAGCGGCCGAGCTCGAGCAGCGGGAGGTCGGCGACAAGTACCTCATCCCCGAGAAGAACGTCGAGGTCAAGGTCGTCGGCGTCCTCGCCCGGACGGGCACCCAGGACGACGGCACGATCTTCCTGCCCCTCGGGACGGTCCAGCGGATCTTCGGCATCAAGGACGAGCTGACCTCGATCGGCATCAAGGTCCGCAAGGACGTCGACATGGCCAAGTTCGAGGACAAGATGTTCAAGCTCCCCGACGTCCAGGTCGTCAGCCTGACCCAGGTCAAGACGACCATCATGACCCTCGTCTCGACGGCCCGGGTCATGGTCCTGTCGATCGCCATCATCGCCATCCTGATCGCCATGATGGGCGTCGTCAACACCATCCTCATGTCGGTCATGGAGCGGCGGCAGGAGATCGGCATCCTCAAGTCCATGGGCGCCCAGGCCGCGGACATCTTCCGGCTCGTCTGGTTCGAAACGATCTTCCTCTGCCTCGCGGGAGGCCTCATCGGGACCCTCCTCGCGCTCGGCACGGCCAAGGCCTCCGACGTCCTCATCCGGAAGCTCCTGCCGTACTCGCCGAGCGGCGGGCTCATCGCCATCGACCTCCGGCTCGTCCTTTTCACGCTGGCCATCGTGACCCTGATCGGGCTCGTCAGCGGCCTCTATCCCTCCTGGAAGGCGGGCCGCATGCGGCCTCTGGAGACCATCCGGAGCGAGGAGGAGTCATGAGCGCCGAGGCTCGTCATTCCATCGCGGCCGAGGACCTCCGGCGCGTCTATGTGAGGGGCGCCGAGCGCATCGCCGCCGTCGACGGCATCTCCCTGACGGTCGAGAAGGGCGAGTTCATTGCGGTCGTCGGACCCTCGGGTTCGGGCAAGACGACCCTCATCAACATCCTCGGGTGCCTGGACAACCCGACTTCGGGCCGGCTCGTCCTCGAGGGGCGAGAGGTCTTCAACGACGGCAAGGCCCTCTCCGAGGCCAAGCTGACGCGGACCCGCCGCGAGATCTTCGGCTACATCTTCCAGAAGTTCTATCTCATCTCGACACTGACGGTCCTCGAGAACGTCATCCTGCCCTTCACCTTTTACCGAAAGCCCGGCGCCGAAGCGGATGTCACCGGCGTCCTCAGGCTCCTCGGCATCGACCATCGGGCCGGGCACCTGCCGGGCCAGCTTTCCGGCGGGGAGATGCAGCGCGTGGCCATCGCCCGGGCCCTGGTCAACCGGCCGCAGATCCTGCTCGCCGACGAGCCGACGGGGAACCTCGACACGAAGCGGAGCGAGGAGATCGGGGCGATCCTCAAGGACCTCAACGCGCGGACGGGGCTGACGGTCATCCTCGTCACCCACAACCCGACGCTCGCCCGGGCGGCCCGGCGGACGATCGAGCTCCGCGACGGCCGCGTCGTCTCGCCTTGACACCGGGTGGACCGAAGCCATAGAATCGAGGCACTTTCCGCGCGGAGGGTGCCATGGTCGAAACGCTTCCCGAGCTCTTCCTCAACACCGTCAACGCCTTCCCCAAGGACGGACTCTTCCTGGCCAAGAAGGAGGGGGCCTACGCGCCTCTCTCGACCCGGCAGTTCGGCGACGCGGTCAAGGACCTCTGCCTCGGGCTCCACGCCCTCGGCTTCCGGGCGGGCGACAAGCTCTGCCTGCTCTCGGAGAACCGGCCGGAGTGGGTCATGACGGACATCGCCACGCTCTGCGCCGGCGGCCTGACCGTGCCCGTCTACACGACGCTGGTCACCGACCAGATCGGCTACATCATCGACGACTCCGACGCGGCCATCGTCGTCGTCTCCGGCGCCGCCCTCTGGCAGAGGGTCGAGCCCCTGCGGGACCGCCTGGCCAAGGTCCGCCACTACGTCATGATCGACGGGCCCGCGCCGGCCGGCGTCGTCGGCCTGGCCGAGCTCATGGAGAAGGGGAGGGCCCTGGCCGCCGCGAGCCCCGGCCTCTTCGGCGAGCTCGCCTCCGCCGTCCGCCCGGACGACGCGGCCTCGATCATCTACACCTCGGGCACGACCGGCCTCCCCAAGGGCGTCGTCCTCTCCCACCGCAATTTCCTCAGCAACATCAAGACCGTGCGCGCGATCATCGAGTTCACCGAGCGCGACGTCGTGCCTGTCCTTCCTCCCGCTCTCCCACGTCCTCGAGCGGATGGTCACCTTCACCTACCTCTACGCCGGCTGCACGGTGGCCTACGCCGAGAGCGTCGAGGCCGTCGCCGAGAACCTCCTCGAGGTCCGGCCGCACATCATGGTCAGCGTGCCGCGGGTCTTCGAGAAGATCTACGCCAAGGTCATGGACCAGGTCCTCGTCAGCCCGGCCCTGCGCCGGAAGATCTTCTTCTGGGCCGTCCGCGTCGGGCGCTCCTACGGCGCCCTCAAGCTCGCCGGCCGGCCCGTCCCGGCCGGCCTGCGGGTGCGTCGCGCCGTCGCCCACAAGCTCGTCTTCTCCAAGATCATCGCCCGGACGGGCGGGCGTGTCCGCTTCTTCGTTTCGGGCGGGGCGCCGCTCTCGAAGGAGATCGCCGAGTTCTTCTACGCCCTCGGCCTGGTCGTCCTCGAGGGCTACGGGCTGACGGAGACCTCGCCCGTCCTCGCCGTCAACACCTTCGAGGCCCTCAGGTTCGGGACGGTCGGCAAGCCCATCCCCGGCGTCGAGGTCCGGATCGCGCCCGGACGGCGAGATCCTGGCCCGGGGCCCGAACGTCATGAAGGGCTATTACAAGAAGGAGGCCGAGACCCGCGAGGTCATCGAGGGCGGCTGGTTCCACACCGGCGACATCGGCCACCTCGACGAGGACGGCTTCCTCGTCATCACCGACCGCAAGAAGGACCTCATCGTCACCTCCGGCGGCAAGAACGTCGCCCCCCAGCCGATCGAGAACCTCCTCAAGACGAGCCCCTACATCGCCAACGCCGTCGTCGTCGGCGACCGGCGGCGATTCATCTCGGCCCTGATCGTCCCCAAGTTCGAGAAGCTCGAGGCCTACGCCCGGGCCCAGAAGATCCCCTTCCGGGACGCCGAGGAGCTCGTCCGGGACGGGCGGGCCGTGGAGTTCATGCGGGCCGAGGTCGAGCGGGCGACGCCGCTCCTCGCCTCGTACGAGCGGATCAAGAAGATCGTCCTCCTCGGCCGCGACTTCGAGATCGAGAAGGGCGAGATCACGCCGTCCCTCAAGGTCCGCCGGGCCATCATCGAGGGCCAGTACAAGGAGATGATCGAATCCCTGTACCGCGAGGAGCCGGGGGAGGGGCGGAACGGCGGGTGAGGGGCGCGGGCGGCGGGGCCGCCTCCGGCGAGGTCAGTCCGCCTTGGGGGCGGGCTCGGGCTTGGCCGGCAAGTAGAGGATCCGGCCGCAGTTCTCGCAGAGAATGACCTTGGTCCGGTCGCGGATCTCATTGAGCATCTGGGGGCGGATGCGCATGTGGCACGTGGCGCAGAAATCGTCCTTGACGGGGGAGAGGGCGACGCCGCCCTTCTTCAGGAAGATGGCCTCGTAGAGCCTGATCTGCTCCGGCGCGATGCCCGGCATGAGGGCCGCCCGCTCCTCGAGGAGGCGGGCCTTCTTTTTTTCCATCTCCAGGCCTTTCTCTTCGAGCGCCTGGCGTTCCTTGTGCAAATCGGCCTCGTCCTGGCCCTGCTTGAGGCCGGCCGACTTGACCTCGTCCTCGAGGTCGTCGGCGGCCAGCATCTCGGCGATGATGGCCTCCTCGAGGTCGTCGACCTTGTGCTGGGCGTCCTCGATCTCCTTGAGGAAGGACGTGTACTCCTTGTTCGTCTTGACCTCGTTCAGCTGCCGCTTGTACTTCCCGATCTGGACCTTGAGGTCCTTGACCTCGCTCTCGAGGTCGCGGCGCCGCTTCTGGTTCTGGGCGATCTTCTCCTTGGCCTCGGCCACGGCCTTGGAGCCGGCCTGGATCCTCTTGTCGATGTCCTGGATGAGCCGGGGGATGGCCTCGAGGACCTGGGTCGTCGCGTGGATCTCGGAATCCATGTGCTGGAGCTGGATGATGGGGTCGAAATCGATGTCCACGATGTATCTTTTCTCTCTCCGGCCTCGTCCTCTCGGTCGAATGGGCCTACCAGGATTCGAACCTGGGACCTGCCGGTTATGAGCCGGTGGCTCTACCACTGAGCTATAGGCCCAGGCCCTCTTTTATAACAAAATACTGAAGTATCGTCAATTCGAGATCAGCCGGCAGAGCGCGGGATTATCCACGAGTCGAGGCGGCCCCAGGCGCCGGGCCCAACGGGCGACGGCTGCACTTTTAGGATTGCGGACCCGGAACGTAGCATGACGCGGCTGAGTCGCAAGCCGCACTCTGAGAAGACCAAATACGCGGCCCCGAAGGCCAAACAGCAAAGCGCCGAGGCGATTTTTTGCCGGCTCAGTGGCTGTTGGTGAAGGACTTGAGCTTGCGGCTGCGGCTCGGGTGCTTGAGCTTGCGCAGGGCCTTGGCCTCGATCTGGCGGATGCGCTCGCGGGTGACCTTGAACTGCTGGCCGACCTCTTCCAGGGTGTGCTCGTTGCCGTCGCCCAGGCCGAAGCGCATCTTGAGGACCTTGCCCTCGCGCTCGGTCAGCGACTTCAGGGCCTCCTCGATCTGCTCCTTGAGGTTGATGTGGATGACCGTGTCGGGCGGCGAGGGGATGAGCTTGTCCTCGATGAAGTCGCCGAGGTGGCTGTCCTCCTCCTCGCCGATGGGCGTCTCGAGGGAGATCGGCTCCTGGGCGATCTTGATGATCTTGCGGACCTTGCTGACCGGCATGTCCATCTTCCTGGCGATCTCCTCGCTCGTCGGCTCCCGGCCGACCTCCTGGACGAGGGTGCGCGAGACGCGGATGAGCTTGTTGATCGTCTCGATCATGTGGACGGGGATGCGGATCGTCCGGGCCTGGTCGGCGATGGCCCGGGTGATGGCCTGCCGGATCCACCAGGTGGCGTAGGTCGAGAACTTGTAGCCGCGGCGGTACTCGAACTTCTCGACGGCCTTCATCAGGCCCATGTTCCCTTCCTGGATGAGGTCGAGGAACTGGAGGCCGCGGTTGCTGTATTTCTTGGCGATGGAGACGACGAGCCGCAGGTTGGCGGCGACGAGCTCCTTCTTGGCCTGGTCGCTGATCTTCCGGCCGGCCGTGATGGCCCGGACGGCCTTGCGCAGGGCCTCGGGGTCCAGGCCGATCTCGGTCGTGTGCCGCCGGATCTCCCGGTTGACGTCCCGCAGCCTCTGCTTGAGGCCGGCGTCCTCCTTCTTTTTCTTCGACAGGGCCAGCTGGAGCTCATCCCGCTGGTCCTCGAGGTCGTTGACGAGCTTGAGGCGCTTGCGGAGCTCGTCGATGAGCTTCTCGCGGCGCGAGGCCCGGATGTTCAGGTCGCGGATGCAGTTGCTGATCCGGACGATGACCCGGCCCCGGGCGATCGGTCGCCTTCGGCGGGTCGTCGGGAGCCGGTCGAGCTTCCGGCCGAGGTCCTTGATCCTCTTGATCATGCCCAGGATCTGCTTCTTCTTCTCCTCGAGCTTGCCCTCGGCGATGTCGTCCTCGCTGAGGTCGAACATCTCCTGGATCGTAAAGGGGTTATCCCTGATCCTGTCCTCGAGGGCCAGGACCTCGTTCAGGACGAGCCGCGTCTTGGACAGGGCCTTGATGATGCTCTTCTCCCCGCGCTCGATCTCGCGGGCGATGGCGATCTCGCCCTCCCGGGTCAGGAGGGAGATGTTGCCCATCTCGCGGAGATAGAGCTTGACCGGGTCGGTCGTCCGCTCGAGGCCGTGGGTCGAGACGAGGTCGCTCTTGCGGCGCCGCGGGATCATCTCCTTCTGCTGGGAGTCGAGGATCTTGATGCCGTAGTTGTCCATCGAGGACAGGAAGTCGTCGAAATCCTCCTCGGAGTCCAGGTCCTCGGTGAAGGTCTTGTCGATCTCCTCGAAGAGCAGGTAGCCCTGCTTCCGGCCCTTGGAGATGAGCTGGGAGATCTCGTCTTTGTGGAGCTTGATGTCAGGAGCCACGCCGCGCACCTCTTTCGGGGATGTCTTCTCTATGACGAACGTCCGCGCGCATTCTTTCGTTCCTACCTCAACGACAGGATCTGCTTGGTGACGTCCTGCTTCTGGTAGAGGAGCGAGACGAGCTCCTCATGCTCGCCCTGCTTCTCCGACCGGGCGATCCTCTGCTGGATGTCCTTCAGCCGGTTCTGGAGCCGGAGCTTGCGGAGCGACCGGAGGCACTCCTGGGCCTCCTCCTCGGTCGCGGCGCCGGCCGGCGCCTTCTCGAAGAGGGCCTTGGACAGCTGGCTCATGAGCTCGGGGGGACGCGGTCCTTGAGCTCGTGGACATTCCAGTCCCGGTTCGTCTTGAAGCACTCGAGGATGTACCGGAAGACGGACTCTCCCCGCAGGCCGCAGAAGATCGTCCTCGGCCGTCTCGGCGAAGACCTGGGGGGCGACCGAGCGGTCCTCCATCAGGATCTGGAAGAGGCGCTTCTCGGCCGGGCAGATGAGGCCCTGGTCCTCGGCGCGCGCGGCCGCCCGGGGGCCCTCGGCGATGCCCCGGAGGACGTCCTCGCCGACGCCGAGGTACTGGCTCGCCTCCCTGAGGTACTCGCCGCGGGCCACGGCGTCGGGGACCTTCTCGATCTCCTTGACCACGGCCCGGACGACGCGCCCCTTCTCCTCCGGGACGTGGACGTCCGGGACGGCCGCCGAGGGCGTCGATCGAGGAACTTGAGCCCCGGGGCGGCTTTCTTGAGCAGGGCCAGGTACTTCTCCCGGCCGTATTTCTTGAGGAAGGCGTCGGGGTCGAGGTCCTCGGGCAGGATCAGGACCTGGACGTTGAGGCCCTTCTCCAGGCAGAGCGGGCACGGCCCGCGCGGCCGCGGCCCGGCCGGCGCTGTCGCCGTCGTAATTGACGACGACCCGCGGCGCGAACCTCAGGGCCTGGGCCACCTGGAACGGCGTCAGCGCCGTGCCCAGGGAGGCGGCGACGTTGCCGATGCCGGCCTGGAAGAGGGACGAGAAGTCCGTGTATCCCTCGACCAGGATGAGCGTCGCCCTGGGCGCGGATGGCCTCCTTGGTGAAGTTCAGGCCGTAGAGGAGCTTGCCCTTGGAATAGAGGGGCGTGTCCGGCGAGTTCAGGTATTTCGGCTCGGCGTCGACGATCGTCCGTCCGCCGAAGGCGACGAGCTTGCCGGTCAGGCTGAAGATGGGGAAGATGACCCGGCCGCGGAAGCGGTCGTAGTGCTCGTTCGGCTTCTTGCCGGGCACGGCCAGGCCGCCTTTCTCGAGGAGGGCGCCCGCGACGCCCTTCCCCTCGAAGAACGAGGTCAGGGCGTTCCAGGAGTTCAGGGCGTAGCCGAGTCGGAGCTTCTGGACCGTTTCGTCCGCGAGGCCGCGCTTCTTGAGATATTCCAGGGCCTTCGTCCCTTCCTGGGTGTGGGAGAGGTTCTTGCGGAAGAAGCCCAGGGCCAGGTCGTTGATCTTGAACAGCTTGTCCTCGAGCTTGAGGACCTCCGGGTTGATCCGGGCGCGCTCCGGCATGGGGACGTGGTACTTTTCGGCCAGGTACCTCAGGGCCTCGGGGAAGTTGAGGCTCTCCTTCTCCATGACCAGGGAGAAGATGTCCCCGCCCGCGCCGCAGCCGAAGCAGTGGTAGAGCTGCTTGTCCTCGTCCAGGGTGAAGGAGGGCGTTTTTTCGGTGTGGAACGGGCATAGCCCGACCCAGCGGTGTCCCCGCTTTTTGAGGGTCGTGTATTGGGAGGCGATCTCGACGATAGACGAGGCCTGCCTTACCTGATCGATGATCTCCATAAAGTCACAGGGAACGTGGAATTACCTATAAACTATAGGGACGGGAGGCGGTCTTGTCAAGCCGCCCGCGCCCGGAAAACGGGGAGCGCGGTCCTCAGAGGTGATTGATGAGACTGGCCAGGTAGGCGGCGCCGAAGCCGTTGTCGATGTTGACGACGCCGACTCCCCCGGGGCAGGAATTCAGCATGGCCAGCAGGGCGGCCAGGCCGTGGAAGCTCGCGCCGTAGCCGACGCTCGTCGGCACGGCGATGACCGGGGCCCGGACCAGGCCGGCGACGACGCTCGGGAGCGCGCCCTCCATCCCGGCGACGGTGATGACGACCCTGGCCCGCCGCATCCGGTCGTAATGATGGAGGAGGCGGTGCAGGCCGGCGACGCCGACGTCGTAGATCCTCTCGACCTCGTTGCCCAGGACCTCGGCCGTGACGGCGGCCTCCTCGGCCACGGGGATGTCCGAGGTCCCGGCGGTGATGACGGCGATCGTGCCCCGGCCCGCCGGGGGCTTGGTCCGGACGAGCGTCACGGTCCGGGCCGCCGGGTTGTAGACGGCGCCCCTGAGCCGGCCCTTGATCCGGGCGAAGACCTCCGGCTCGACCCGGGTCACGAGCAGGTTCGACCCGTTGGCCACGATCTCCCGGGCGATCCGGGCGATCTGATCGGGCGTCTTGCCCAGCCCGAAGACGATCTCGGGCGCGCCCTTGAGGACTTCGCGGTGATGGTCGACCTTGGCGAACCCGAGGTCCTGGAACGGGTAGTCTTTCAGGACGGCCAGGGCCTTCTTGGGGGACATCCGGCCGGCCGCGACCTTACCCAGGACCTCTTCGAGCTTCTTTTTCACGGCATCATTCTATCACACCCGCCGATCGCCGCAAGCCCGGCCGGGGGAGGGCGGGCGCGCGCCCCGGACTCGCCGCGCCCCGGGGGGCGGCTTGTCAAAGCCGGCCGAGTGCGGTAAAATACGCCCCACTTCGAACCTCATCCGACAGGGAGACGATCGTGACCGAACAACGGACAAAGAAAGACGAATACCAGAAAGTCCTGGCCTCCTTCGGCCAGGCGGTGAAGGAATTCCACAAGGGGGACTTCGAGAAGGCCGCCGCGGCGCTCGAGGAGTTCATCGAGAAGTACCCGTCGGAGCGCGAGATCGTCGACCGCGCCCGGGCCTATCTCAAGATCGCCCGCATCCGCCCCAAGAAGGAGACCGTCTCCCTGAAGGGCTTCGACGATTACTACCGCTGGAGCGTCGTCAGGATCAACCAGCGGGACTTCGAGGGCGCCGTGAAGCTCCTCCAGAAGGCCCTCGAGTTCAAGGAGCAGGAGGCCCTCGTCAACTACCTGCTGGCCGACGTCCACGGCCTCATGGGCCAGACGGACGCCTGCCTGGACTACCTGAAGAAAGCCATCCAGAAGGACAAGACGTTCGCGACGCTGGCCCAGAACGAGCCGGATTTCGAGTCGCTCTGGGACGACAAGAAGTTCAAGCTCATCGCCAGACTCGCATGAGCCGGAAGCCCATCGTCCTCGTCTACGGGGGGAGCGGGGGATCGGGCTTCGCCTCGGCGGGGGAGAAGGCCCTGACGCCGCTCCTCGGCCGGCCCCTGGCCGCCTTCCTCATGGACGCCGCCGCCGGCCTGCGCCCCGGGCGCGTCATCCTGGCCCTCGACGGGGACATCGGCAAGGAGGCCGCGGCCGGCCTTTCGTGCGGACGGATCCCTCTTACCGTCGTCGGCCCCGGAGCGAGGCGCGGAAAGGCGGCGGCTGGCATCGGCCGGGCCCTGCTCGCTGCCCGGCCGCACCTGCGTGGCTGGGAGGGCGCCGACCTCGTCCTCGTCCCGGCCGACCGGCCCCTCATCCGTGCGGAGACCCTGAAGAGGCTCGTCTCGGCCCGCCGCAGGAACGGCCTCTCGCTGGCGCTCATGAGTTGCGGCCCTGACCTCGAGCGGGATTCGATCGCCGTCGTCTCCGCCGCCGACCTCCGCGCCGTCTTCCCGGCGGCCGCGCGGGCCAGGGGCGGGGCGGGGCTGCGCACGCTCGCCGCCCTCCTCACCGCCCGGGGACGCAGGGTCGGGCTGACCGAGAATTCGGCCGCGGAGGAGACCTTCCGCGTCGGCGGGCGGGCCGACCTGGCCCGGGCGGCGCGGCTCCTGCGCCAGCGCAAGAACGGCCGCCTCGCCCGGCGGGGCGTGACGCTCCTCGACCCCCGCAGCACCTGGATCGACTGGGAGGCGGAGCTGGGCGCCGGGACCGTCGTCTATCCCTCGGTCGTCATCGAGGGCGCGACGCGCATCGGCCGGGACTGCCGGATCTATCCCCACGTCCACATCGCAGGCTGCCGGGTCGGCGACCGCGTCCGCGTCCTGAGCTCTTCTGTCCTCGAGGGGAGCCGGGTCGAGGACGAATCCCAGGTCGGACCGTTCTCGCGGCTCCGGCCGGGGACGGTCGTCCGCACGGGCTCCAAGGTCGGGAATTTCGTCGAGATGAAGAACACCGTCTTCGGCCCGCGCTCCAAGGCCCAGCACCTGAGCTACCTCGGGGACAGCCGGGTCGAGGAGGACGTCAACATCGGCGCAGGCACCATCACCTGCAATTACGACGGCGTGCGGAAGAGCCCGACCTTCATCGGGGCCGGCGCCTTCATCGGCTCGGGCACGGAGCTCGTCGCCCCGGTCCGCATCGGCCGCCGCGCCTACATCGCGGCCGGCTCGACGATCACGAAGGATGTCGCGCCGGGGAGCCTGGCCATCGGCCGCGCCCGCCAGGTCGTGAAGCCGGGCTGGGTCGCCGAGCGCGTGAAAAAGCTTCGTGGCAAGAAGTCACGCCTTAAAATCATAATGAAGTCGAGCTCGGGGAGTTCCCTCCGTTCGGACGCGGGCTGGCCCCGGCGCAGGCCAGCCCGCTCGGGGATAGGCCTCACTCTCCTCGCCCTGACGGGCTCGGATCCGTGCCCGCTCCGGCCTCTCCACGCCTCCCTCCGGGAAGCACCCCGCAGCTCTCCATTCCTGAATAGGCGGACGTCCCCATCCTCACAATCTGTGGTCGACCGCACAATTCTTTGGTTCAGGCCTTGGCCCTGGCCTTGCCCTTCGCCGCCGGCTTCCGGGCGCCCGCCGCCTTCTTCCCGTAGCGGCGGATGAACCGCTCGGTCAGCTCGCGGGCCTCGGTGTCCGTGTACTGCTTCGGCGGGGACTTCATGAAGTAGGAGGCCGGGGCGAAGAGCGCGCCCTTGACGCCGTTCGTCGAGGGCCAGCTTCGCGCAGCGGACGGCGTCGATGACGACTCCGGCCGAGTTCGGCGAGTCCTCGACGGACAGCCGGCACTCGAGGTTCGTCGGGACGTCGCCGAAATGGCGGCTCTCGATCCGCAGGAAGCAGACCTTGTTGTCCTTCTGCCAGGGCACGTAGTCGCTCGGCCCGACGTGGACGTCGGCCGGCGCGATGTCCAGGCCGCGGTTGCGGATCTGGGAGACGACGGCGTTCGTCTTGGACTTCTTCTTCGAGTCGAGCCGCTCCCGCTCGAGCATGTTCAGGAAATCCGTGTTGCCGCCCGTGTTCAGCTGGTAGGTCCGGTCGACGGGCATGCCGCGGTCGAGGTAGAGGTTGACGAGCGTCCGGTGGAGGATGGTCGCCCCGACCTGGGACTTGATGTCGTCGCCGATGACCGGCAGGCCCCGCTCCTGGAACCGCTTCTGCCAGTACTTCTGGCTGGCGATGAAGACGGGGATGCAGTTGATGAGGGCGCACCCCGCGTCGAGGACCTGCTCGACGTACCACTTGGTGGCCATCTCGCTGCCGACGGGCAGGTAGTTGATGACGACGTCGGCCTTGGTCTCCTTGAGGGTGCCGACGATGTCGGCCGTCGGGCCGGGCGCCTTCTCGATGATCTGCGAGAGGTACTTGCCCAGCCCGTCGTGGGTCATCCCCCTCTGGACCTTGACGTTCTTGAAGGGAACGGACGAGAACTTGGTCGTGTTGTTCGGCGGCGTGAAGATGGCCTCGCTCAGGTCCTTGCCGACCTTGTTCTTGTCGATGTCGAACGCGGCGACGAACTCGATGTCCCGGATGTGGTAGCCGCCGAGGGCGACGTGCATGACCCCGGGGACGACGTCGTCCTCCTTCGCGTTCTTGTAGTATTCGACGCCCTGGATGAGGGACGAGGCGCAGTTGCCGACGCCGATGATGGCGACGCGGATCTTGCTCATGGGTCAATCCTCCTTGGAGGTGGTCCGCACCCGGCCGGCCTGCCGGACGCACAGGATCCTCTGGACGGCGGTGAAATGGGAGACGACGGCGATGACGGCCACAACCGCGACGAGGACGGGGTCGAGGGCCCGGAAGACGATCCCGGCCACCGTGCCGACGAAGAGCAGGACGAAGCGCTCGGCCCGCTGCATCGGGCCGACCCGGCACTCGACGCCCAGTCCCTCGGCCCGGGCCCGCGTGTAGCTGACCATGGACGAGCCCAGGAAGGCGAAGACGGTCAGCCAAAGGCCCCAGCCGTGCCGGAAATGGCAGGCCAGGCCCGCGAACATGAAGAATTCGGCGTAGCGGTCGAGGCTCGAGTCGAGCATGGCGCCGAAATCGCTCCGCCAGCCGCCGTTCGTTGCGACCTTGCCGTCTAGAATGTCGAGGACGCCGCAGACGAGGATGAAGGCCGCCGCCCAGCCCGGACGATCGAGGGCATAGAACAGGCCGACCGCGATGCCGGCCAGGAGGCCCAGGACGGACAGCGCGTTCGGGCTGACCTTCAACCGGACGAGCGGCCGGGACAGGCGGTCGCTGAGACGGAGGACCGCTTCGATCCAGGAGGCCGGGAGAAAGCGGAAGGGTCTCTTTTCCTGGGGGCTCATCGATGTTCCCGTCGTCTCCATTCAGAAATTAGAATATTAGTCTTTACCCGGGCCAAAATCAAGGGCTTGGACGGGGCGCGGGCTTGCGGTCGGGCCCGGCTTCGGATAGAATGGCGGCGGGAACCGGAAAGGAGGACGACGATGAAGAAAACGGAACTGCGGGATTACTTCCACCAGGGCCGGATCCTGGTCGCGGCCGAGACCTACGCCATCGTCAAGTCCCGCCGGGCCTGTGCCGACGCCTTCGCGGTCGTCCGGGACGCGAACGAGGTCAGCTCCGTCGTCGAGGAATCCCGGCTGCGGAGCCGGTACGTCCTCGGCCTCGAGGGGGACTGGCGCCGCATCACCTTCGACATGATCCTGCCCTTCACCCTGATCGGCTTTTTCGCCCACGTCTCCGGCGCCCTGGCCCGGGAGGGCATCCCCATCTTCACGATCTCCTCCTATTCCACGGACCATATCTTCGTCAAGAGCAAGGACCTGGACAGGGCCGTCAAGGCCCTCGAAAAGCTGGGCTTCTCGGTCCGGTGGCTGTGAGCGCCGGCGCCGGGACCGGCCCGCTCCCGCGTCGAGGAGGCTGATCATGCCGGCCGTCGTCGCCCTTCCCGAGATCCTCGAGACGGTCAGAGGCATCGACCCGCTGCCGCTCATCGAGGACGGGTTCGCGGCCTATTCCCAGGGCCGGGTCGTCGTCCCTCCCGTGGGCGAGATGATCTTCGAGCGGCCGCCGGGCGAGGTCCACATCAAGTACGGTTACATCAAGGGCGACGGCCGCTACGTCGTCAAGATCGCCTCCGGCTTCGCCGAGAACCCGGCCCGCGGGCTGCCCTTGGCGAACGGCCTGATGCTCCTCTTCCGGACGACGGGCGAGCTCGAGTGCCTGCTCCTCGACGAGGGGTATCTCACGAACCTCCGCACCGCCGCGGCCGGGGCCGTGGCGGCCAAGTACCTGGCCCCGCGCGACGTTGCCGTCGTGGGCATCCTCGGCGCGGGCGTCCAGGGCCGGATGCAGCTCGAGCACCTGCGACGGGTCCGGGACTTCGCCGAGGCGCTCGTCTGGGGGACGGGCGAGGAGGAACTCGCCGCCTACCGCCGGGACATGGAGGCGCGGGGGTTCCGCGTCCGGACGACCCTCGACGCCGAGGAGGTCGCGGCCACGGCGCGCCTCATCGTCACCTGCACCCCCTCGAGGCGGCCGCTGCTCCGGGCCGAGTGGATCCGCCCCGGGACACACATCACGGCCGTGGGCTCCGACACCCCGGACAAGCAGGAGCTCGACCCGGGGATCCTGGCCAAGGCCGCGCGCGTCGTCGTCGACAGCCTCAGCCAGTCGGAGCTCAGGGGGGAGGTCTTCAAGGCCGTCCAGGCTGGCGCCATCGGGCGGCGCGACCTGGTCGAGCTCGGCCGGGTCGTGACGGAGCCGTCCCTGCGCCGCGCCTCCGACGACGAGATCACCGTGGCCGACCTGACGGGCGTCGCCGTCCAGGACATCCAGATCGCCAAGGCCGTCTGGGAGGCCGTGAAGAGATCGCGCCGGTCGGCCTGACCGGCCGCCGGGGGTTCCGCCTCGGGCCGCCCGCTACTTCCCCTCGCAGAAATAGTCGATCATCCGGGAGATCGCCCGCTGGCAGACGCGGCAGAACTGCCCCCCGCGGCCCGAGCTCATGATGCAGTCGATCTGCGGCCGGTAGAGCCCCTTGGACGCATAGCCGGCGCCCTCGAAGACGCCGACCTTGTCCTCGAGCCCGGCGTATTTCTTGGCCACGGCGTCGAGCTTCGCGGCGAGGGCCTTGTCGGCGGCCTCGTACCTGGCCTCGACGGCCTTGATCTTCGCCGCCGGCTCGCCCTTCTTGCGCGCCTCGTCGACCGCCCGGGCCCGCGCCTCGCGGTTCGTCCGCCTCTCGGCCACGAGGGCCTCCCGCTCCTCCTTCCCGTACTCGGTCGGGACCGCGATGCCCGGCGAGAGGAGGTCCTTCCACTTGACGTTGGCCGGGTCGAGGAGGGCGGTGATGTTGGGCTCGAGCGGCTCGACGCCCTTGGGGTAGAAGTCGTTGTAGGAGACCTCCGACTGGTAGTACTCGTCGGCCAGGCCGCCGAAGGAGTGGCCGAGCTCGTGGATGAAGGTCTGCGGGCTGACCGGGTTGTCGACCGTGGCCACGCAGTAGTCGAAGGCGATGCTGCCGCCGCCGTAGCGCTTGCTGTTGACGAGGACGGCGATGGCGTCGTAGGGGACCTCGGCGGCGAGCTCGTGCATCCGGTGGTCTTCCATGACGAGCATGTAGCGGTCGAGGTCGAAGGCGTTGAACGAGGCGTTGAGGAGGGTCTTGCGGTAGACGCGCTGGCGCGGCTCGTCCATGGCCCGCTCGGGCGAGGGCCGGAAAACGCCGGAGATGTTGAACCGGCCCGCGGCGCTCTTGTACGGCTCGACGGTGAAGAGATAGGCCGAGATGCGGTCGACGTCGGCCTTGAACTTGTCCCGGTCCTCGGCCGTGTAGCCCTCGGCGAGGAAGACGAGGTCGACCCTGTCGTGCGGGTCGCCGGTCCGGCGGGCCTCGTAGATGAAGTCCCCGGCCGCGGCGGTCTCGCGGACGATATGGTAGTCCGAGGGGTCGACGGCCTGGGTGAAGAGTGGATGGAGGAGGTGGTGCTTGTCCCGGCCCTCTATGACGAAAAGGAACGGCCGCCTGGGGTGGGGGACGCGGATGGAGCGCTCGAAGACGCGCTTCGTGCCGTTCAGGGCCGGCGTCGTCGTCCGGTACTCGGCGAAGGTCGAGTCGAACCCGCGGCTGTAGATGAGGCGGTTCGAGGCAATGTCGTAGAGCTCGACGACGTAACGGCCGTAGGTGAAGGGGTCGATGAGATGCGTCCGCGACTCGGGCCAGAGCGGCTCGAGGGTGACCTGGTCCAGGGTCACCGTCTCCTCGTTGGCGTCCCCGACCTGGTAGAGGTCGAAGCGCAGGGCCTTGTCCAGGAAGTCGTCGTCGAAGGCGGGCGGGGTCGCGGCCCGGGCCGCGAGGACCGCGGCCGCGAGGATCAGGGCGAAGGACGTCAGGCGTCGGGTCATGGTCACCTCCGTGCTCCTTTGGGATTATACAGCAACTTCCGGCTCAGGACGCCGGCGAGGCCGGAGGTTTCCGCGGCCCGCCCTCCCGCCCGCGTGTCTGGATGAGGGCCAGGCCGTAGGTCATCGGGATGCGGATGTCGCGCCGTCCCTTGTATTTCTCGATCCGGGCCAGGCTCTTTTTCCCTTGGCCCTTGACCCTCTCATGGAGCTCCGCGTAGTCCGCGAAGGACTGGACATTCTCGTACTCCCGCTCCCTCACCACAGGGAAGCGGGCCAGCGCGGCCCAACTCGCCGCGACCTTGTCCTCCTCGGCCCCGTAATAGATCCACTCGGAGCCGGGCCGGTGGTCGAAGACGACGACGTCGGGGGCCATGCCCAGCGCCCGCTCGACGGCCGCGCCGGGGTCGGGCATCTCGTGGAGGCTGAACTCGAAAAGGACGGCGTCGGCCCTGAGGTCGACCCGGAAGAAATCGCCCAGGATGGGCGTGAACTTGTCCTCGAGCCCCTCCGCCTTGAGGCGCTCCCGGAGCTTTTCGAGCGCCCGGGCGTCGTTGTCGAGGGCCAGGACGTGTCCCGCGGCCCGGCCGTAGGCGACGAGCTGGCCGCCGCCGGCGCCGACGTCGATGACGGTCTTCGCCCGGAAGTCGTAGAAGGCGAGGAGCTGGGCGACGAGCGTTCCGTAATCCGTGGCCATGCGCCCTCCCGGACCGGACCCTAGAGGGACTTCCGGACGACGGCCTCCATCTCGTCCGCCCGCCGCTCCATCTCGGCGACCATCTTGAACTGCGTCCGGGCCCGGTCGAGGTTGTGGCCGTCGCGGTGGACCTTGAAATAGACGTCGCCCTCGAGGTGGTCGGTGAGGAAGCGGATGCCGCACTCGAGGGTCAGGAGGCGGGCCGAGAAGGCCAGCAGGCGCGTCTCCTCGGCCGTCAGGAAATCCCGGGCCGCGTCGAGGTAGCCCTCGGCCAGGCGGTCGAAGAGCCGGAGGTCGAAGCCGACCAGGGCGAGGTCGCGCTCGTCCTCGGCCGCCGTGGCCGCGCCGAGCCGGACCGAGTCGCCGAAGTCGTAGAGGACCGAGCCCGGCATGACCGTGTCGAGGTCGATGACGCAGATGCCGTGGCCGGTGCGGTCGTCGATCATGACGTTGTTGAGCTTGGTGTCGTTGTGGGTGACGCGCTCGGGGATGCGGCCGGCGGCCAGGCCGTCGACGACGACGCCGGTCTCGGCCTCGCGGGCCAGGACGAAGTCGACCTCGGGCCGGACCCCGGCCGCCCGGCCGGCGGCGTCCCCGGCCAGGGCCGCCCGGAAGGCCTCGAAGCGCTTCCGGGTGTGATGGAAGTTCGGGATCGTCTCGTGGAGGCGGCCGCCCGGCAGGCGGCTGAGCATCTTCTGGAAGGCGCCGAAGGCGCGGGAAGCGGCGTAGACGTGCCGGAGGTCCTCGACCTTGTCGTAGGTCCGGGCGCCGTCGATGTAGAGGAACATCCGCCAGTAGTCCCCCCCGGCCATGCGGTGGAAGGAGCGGCCGTCCCGGGCCGGGACGATGGTCAGCGTCTCCCGCGCCGGGTCGCCGCCGGCGGCCACGATCCGCTCCCGGGCGAAGCGGGTGACGCGCTCGACGTTCTCCATGAGCTTCTCGGGCTCGCGGAAGACGTGGTGGTTGATGCGCTGGTTGACGTACCGGAGCCGCCGCCCGCCGGCCTCGAACTCGGAGCAGTACGTGTCGTTGATGTGGCCGGACGGGATGGGGCAGGACGAGACCCAGCGGCCCTCGACGGCGAAGGCGTCGCAGATCGTCCTTAAGTCGGGCGGCGGTGTCTTGTCCATGAGAACCTCGGCGCGCCCGCCCCGGGCCTGACATCGGGGGGGCGGTTCCTCAGCCGCCCATTCTAAACGAGCCGTGCGCCGGCTGTCAATTCGCAGCGGGGGGGGGCCGAGGCGCCCTAGCGGAGGCCGTCGCTGTAGCTGAAGAAGGCGATCCGCTTGCCGTCGGGCGACCAGGAAGGCACGTTGATCGTCCCCTGCCCGCCGAAGACGTAGGCGATGACGCGGACCTCGCCGCCGCCGACCGGCATCGCCCTCAGGTAGACCTGCTCGTAGAACGGGTGGTCGCCGGGGTCGACGTCCCGCTCATAGGAAAGGAAGACGATCGACCGGCCGTCGGGCGAAACGTGGGGGAACCAGTCCTGGAGGTCGCCGGTCGTGACCTGGCGCTGCCCCTTCCCGTTCGGGAGCATCCGCCAGATGCGCATGCCGTCCCGGCGGTCGGAGTTGAAATAGATGAAGCGCCCGTCCGGCGTGTACTCCGGCCCGTCGTCCAGCCCCTTGGCCTTCGTCAGCCGCGTCTCCTTGCCCCCCCGCGCCGGGATCCTGTAGACGTCGTAGTCGCCGTTCCGCAGGCCCGTGTAGACGAGAAACCGGCCGTCGGGCGACCAGCCGTGGAGGTAGGAAGGCCCCCGGGGGGTCACCCGCTTCGGCCGCCCGCCCTCGACCGGGACGGTGTAGATGATCGACGCGCCGTTCTCGCCCGGGAGGGCGTCGCTGAGGCCGAGCATCTTCCCGTTGAACGAGAGGACGTGGTCGTTGTTGAGCGAGGTCGCGGCGCCCGTGTCGACGGCCGTCGTCGCCCCCGAGACGAGGTCGCGGCGGTAGAGGCGGCCCTCGCTGTTATAGAGGAGGGCCCGGCCGTCCCTCGTCCAGTTCGGGGCCTCGCGGTCCCTCGGCGACTCGTCGAGGACCAGCCGGTCCTTCGTCGCGACGTCCAGGACCTCGAGCCGGCTGCCGAGATAATCGCGGTAGGGGACGAACCCGGGCTTCGGCGGGACGACGATGCGGACGTTCGAGAAGCGGGCCCGCTCGAGCGTCTCGGCCTTGTGGGCGCAGACGAAGAGCCCCGCGTAGACCTCGTCGCCGAGGTCGACGTCGGCGAGCTTCTCGCGGATGTAGGTCTCCCCGAAATGGGCCACGGACATGATGTATTTCCCGGCGCGGCGCTCGAGCTGGATCTGGTTGGGCCCCTGGACGCCGATCTCGTCCTCGAGGGTCTCCGCGCCGCGCGCCGTCCGGTACTGGGAGGAGGTCAGGCCGTCGCCGTGGACGACGGCGCTGACGTGGGCCGAGTCGGTGTCGAGCGTCGAGCGGACCATCCAGCCGATCTTGCGGTGGGCGGCGCCGCCCTCGCCGAGGAACTCGACGCGGGCGCTGAGGATGAAATCGCCCTTGAGCCGCTTCCAGAGGAAATGCCCCTCGTCACTGGCGAACCACATGTTCAGCCCGGAGCCGGCGACGACGTATTCCTGCTTCTTGGGGTCGTAGGAGACGGAGCCGGCCAGGTCGACGGGGCCGATGTCGTCATGCCCGTCGAAGACGCCGAGCCGGCTCTCGTGGCGGGCCTGGCCGGACGCCGGGTCCGCCGGCTTCGCGGCGGCCCCCCCCGCCCGCGCCCCCGACGCGGCGGCCAGCAAGGGGGCGAGGACGGCCAGCGCCGCGGCGGTGACCGCGGCGGCCCGGCGGGAGAAGGGTCTTTCTGTGTTCATCGGTCTCGGCCTCTTTCGGTCGACCTGCTCGACACGGAATGATAGACCATCGCCGCCGCCCGGTCAAACGTCCCCGCGGGCATCTGGCCCGGCGCCTGAACCTTTTGCCGCTCTCTTACGTCTTTATGGGTAGACGACCGATAGAGGTATGCCATGAAAAAATGGATTTTCCGCGTCTTCGCGGCCCTGTTCATCCTCGTCTTCTTCTATTTCCTCCTGGCCTGCGGGAAGAAGAAGGAGACGACGAAGCTCGTCGCCGTCACCCGGGGCGACATCCAGGAGAAGGCCCTGGCCGTCGGCACCATCGACCCCGAAATAGAGACCAAGGTCAAATCGACCATCCCGGGCATCGTGGCCGAGGTCCTCTTCAAGGTCGGCGACTCCGTGAAAGCCGGCGCGCCCCTCTTCAAGATCTCCCCCAACCCGACGCCGCTCGAGTACGTCGAGGCCCGGCGCGCCATGGAAGTCGCCGAGGTGACGCTGAAGAAGCTCAAGGCCGACTGGGAGCGGCAGATGGAGCTCTTCAATAAGGCCCTCGTCTCGAAGTCCGACATGGACGCCATCGAGAGCTCCTATCAGGAGGCGAACCTCCACTACAAGGTCGCCCAGGAGCGCCTCGAGCTCCTCGAGAAGGGGCGGATCCGCATGTCCAACCGGGAGATCGACTCGATCATCAGGTCCCCGAGCGCCGGCGTCATCCTCTCCCAGAGCGTCTTCCTGGGAGACCCCGTCGTGCCGCTGACCAATTACCAGCCCGGGACCGAGCTCTGCTCGCTCGCCGACATGGCGAGCCTCCGGTTCAAGGGCACGGTGGACGAGATCGACGTCGGCAAGATCGCCGCCGGGATGGCCGCCGAGGTCACGATCGGCGCCCTGCCCGACGCCAAGATCCCCGGCAGCGTCACGCGGATCTATCCCAAGGCCAAGAAGGACGGGAACGCCACCCTCTTCGACATCGAGATCTCCATCGTCAAGGACCCCGCGATGGTCCTGCGGGCCGGCTTTTCGTCCACGGCCAGCATCCGGATCCGCGACCGCAAGCAGGTCCTCATGCTCCCCGAGCGGCTCGTCATCTTCGAGGACGGCAAGCGCTTCGTCGAAGTCCCCGAGAGCCAAGCCCAAGGTGACGAGAAGACCCGCAAGGTCGAGGTCCAGACGGGCCTGTCCGACGGGCTCAACATCGAGATCGTGTCCGGGCTCAAAGAGGGCGAGAAGGTCATCGAGCGCCCGCCCCGCGAGATCAAGTGACCGCCTGAGCCGGAAGGCCTTTCATGATCGGGATCTTCTTCCGCAACCTCTTCCGGGACCTCGTCCGCCAGCCGCTCCGGACGACCCTGACCCTGTCCGGGGTCGTCTGGGGGACGTTTTCCGTCATCCTCCTCATCGCCTTCGGCGACTCCGTCTCCAAGGCCCAGATCAAGCGGTTCCACGGCATGGGGGAGGGGATCGTCCTCGCCTTCCCCTCGCGGACGACCCTTCCCTGGCAGGGGTTCGTCCGGGGCAAGGCCGTGCGGATCACCCCGGAAATGGTCGAGGCCATTCCGGAGAAGGTCCCCGGCATCGACCTCATCAGCCCCGAGTTCGTCGGCAGCCGCCTCATCAGCTACGGCCGGAAGGAATACCGGGACACCGTCCGGGGCGTCAACCCGCAGTTCGAGCGGATGCGGAACACGATCGCCGAGAAGGGACGGTTCATCGACGACGAGGACATGGCCGCCCGCAAGCGCGTCGCCTTCATCGGGGACGTCCTCGCGACCGACCTCTTCGCCACCGAGGAGCCCGTGGGCAAGGCCATCTTCATCGACGGCGTCCCGTTCACGGTCGTCGGGGTCATGCGCGCGAAGCAGCAGAACTCGAACTACAACGGCCAGCGGGACGAGCGCTGCGCCTTCATCGCCTGGACGACCTTTTCCTCGCTCTACGGCTACAAGTATGTCTCGAACTTCATTTTCCGCCCCCTCGACCTCGGCCGGAGCAAGGCGGTCATGGACGATGTCAAGGGGCATTTGGCGAAGCTCATCGGCTACGACCCCGCCGACCCCGACGCCATCGCCGTCTGGGACACGTTGGAGTTCGAGAAGACGTTCACGACGTTCTTCATGGCCTTCACGGTCTTCCTCGGCGTCATCGGCTCGTTCACCCTGCTCGTCGGCGGCGTCGGCGTCGCCTCCATCATGCGGGTCGTCGTCGACGAGCGGACGCGGGAGATCGGGGTAAAGCTCGCGGTCGGCGCGCGCCGCCGGACCATCCTCTGGCAGTTCTTCAGCGAATCGCTCGTCATCATGCTTCTCGGCGGGCTCATCGGCTTCGGCCTCGCGGCCGGGGCCATCCAGGCCGCCAAGGCGTTCCCCTCGGGCGACCTCACCGAGTTCGTCGGCGTCCCCGAGCTCAACCCGCTCGTCATCGTCTCGACGGTCCTGATCCTGCTCGTCATCGGCGTCGTGGCCGGGATGATCCCGGCCCGGACGGCGGCATCGACCGACCCCATCGAGGCGCTGAGGAAATAGGAGGGGAGGCATGAACGCGACCCTGCCCCGCTTTTTCTGGAGCGAGTACCGCAAGCGCCGGAAGAAGGCCTCGCTCATCACCTTCGCCCTGTTCTGGGGGACGCTTTCGGTCCTGCTCCTCATGGCCTTCGGCCGGGGCATGTCCACCCAGTTCCAGGTCGCGTTCAGCGGGCTCGGCGATACCCTGATCATGGTCTACGGCGGCCAGACCTCGCTCGAATTCGAAGGGCTGCCGAAGGGGCGGCAGATCAGGCTTTACCCTGAGGACATCGACTACCTCAAGGACCGGGTCCCGGAGATCATGCGCATCGCCCCGGAATCCTACGACTATTTCCAGGTTTCGGCCAACGGCAAGGAGATCAACCGGAACGTCCACGGCACGACGGCCGAGTTCGGCGTGATGAGGACGCAGGTCCCCCAGCTGGGGGGCAGGTTCCTCGACGCCGACGACGTCGTCGAGGGCCGGAAGGTCGCCTTCATCGGCTGGAAGGTCGCGGCCGACCTGTTCGGCGCCGGCGACCCGGTCGGGAAGCAGATCGTCGTCAACCGCATCCCCTTCACGGTGATCGGCGTCCTCGTGAAGAAGATCCAGGATTCGATGTATAACGGCCCGGACGCCGACCAGATCTACCTCCCGTTCTACGCCTACCAGCAGATCGACAACCGCCGGCGCATCAACCAGATCCACATCCAGCCCTATGACGCGTCCCAGTCCAAGCTCATCGAAGAGCGGGTCCGGACGCTCCTCGGGCGGAAGTACCGCTTCGATCCCGACGACCGCTACGCCACGAGCTTCTGGAACACCATCGAGAACAACAAGGATGGCATGGCCATCTTCAAGGGGATCGAGATCTTCCTGGCCATCATCGGCGTCCTGACGCTCCTCATCGGGGCGGTGGGCGTCACCAACCTCATGTACGCCGTGGCCAAGGAGCGGACGAAGGAGATCGGCATCAAGCTGGCCATCGGGGCCCGGCGGCGGGTCATCGTCCAGCAGTTCTTCCTGGAGACGCTCTTCGTCTTCGCCAAGGGGACGTTCTGGGGGTTCATCACGGCCTTCAACGTCGTCAACCTCATCCGGCTCGCCCCGATCAACTACGATTCGTTCGGGATCGAGGCCTACCTGCTGCGGCCGGTCTTTTCGCTCCAGATCTTCCTCGTCTACATGGTCATTCTGGGCATCCTCGTTTTCCTGTCGGGGATCTTCCCGGCGCTCCGGGCGTCGCGGTCGAACCCGATCGAGTCACTCCGCTATGAATAGAGGGTCATCATGATCGAACTCGAAGGCATCACCAAGGTCTACCGGGCGGGAAGCCAGTCGCTGGAGGCGCTCCGCGGCATCTCCCTGGGGATCGGCACGGGGGAGTTCGTCTCCATCATGGGGCCCTCGGGCTCGGGGAAGTCGACGCTGATGAACATCATCGGCTGCCTGGACACGCCCACGGCGGGGGAGTACGTCCTCGACAGCGACAAGGTGGCCGGGCTGACCTTCGACCAGCTGGCGGCCGTCCGCAACCGGAAGATCGGCTTCGTCTTCCAGAACTTCAACCTCCTGCCGTACGCGACGGCCTGGGAGAACATCGAGCTGCCGATGCTCTTCGACGGGAAGAGCGGGCGCAAGCGCCGCGAGCGGGTCACCGAGCTCCTGAACGCGGTCGGGCTCTACGACTGGCGCGACCACCGGCCCTCGGAGCTCTCGGGCGGCCAGCAGCAGCGGATCGCCCTGGCCCGGGCCCTGGCCAACGACCCGCCGATCCTCCTCGCCGACGAGCCGACGGGGAACCTCGATTCGAAGAGCGGCGAGGAGATCATGGCCATCCTGATCGAGCTCTGGAAGGAGGGCCGGACGATCGTCATGGTCACCCACAACGACCACATCGCCGCCCGCTCGGGGCGGATCATCCGCCTCTTCGACGGCCAGGTCCTGAGCTGATCCGGCTTCTCCGCGGCCTTGCCGACGCTCCTCGCGGGGCCCATGCGCCGGTGCCGGTCCGGCAGAGCGGGCCCAGGCTCAAACGAGCAGGAACGGCGACATCGGCTGCCATTTCTCCTTCCACGCGCCGGGGAGGAGCTGTTGCGTGACGGCCGGCGGCAGCGTCTCCGACAGGACGGCCCGGGATTCGGGCGGCAGGTTGAAGAGCGTGAAAGGCACGACGAGATAGTCCGGGCCCGAGTGCTCCTGGACGTGCCGGCCCAGCCGGCTCGCGAGATCGGCCTGTTCCTCCGGGGCCATGACGCCGTCCATGTTCTCCGCGGAGAAATGCGCCTGCTCGGTCTCGATGTGCGGCTTCCAGATCCTCTCCAACTCCCGCAGGCTGCGGTCCAGCCCGGCCAGCGGTTCCTGCGAGGACGGGCCCTCGACCGCCCGCCGGATGCCGAGCCGGACCTCCTCGAGCAGGGGCCGGAACTGGCGGTGTTCGGCGAGCAGGCGGTCGTAAGGGGCCATGGGCAGTTTTTCGCGCAGCGCGGGGAAGGCCACCTCATCCTCGGCCAGGTGATGGGAATGGAGCACGGAGACCAGGCTCCGGACGTAGTCGGCGAAGCCCGGGCGGATCCTCCCCGTCCGGGAAGCCGGTTTGCCGGAAGATATCGCTGTAGAGCTTCGAGATGTGGATCGCGCGGCCGATGCTCTGATGGATGAGGACCAACTCGACCCCGAGCCCGACGCGATTCTCCGCTTGCATAGCGACCTCCCTTGGCGAACTACGGAATACCACCCATGCAAGGAACATGCCAAGAGGGACGGGCCGTCCCGGCCTCCGGAAGGGCGGGGGGTTCGGAAGAGGCGTGGCCGGCCCCGGACCGTCGCCCTCCGGCCGGCGGGGAGTTCCCTTTCACAGGAACGGTTCCTCCCGCGCGGGAACCGTTCGCCCGATTCTTGTATAATGGAGCCCGGGACGCGGACAGGCTCGATGCACGGCAAAGTCACCTTCGGCTATCGCCTGATCTCTCGCCGCGGACAAGACACGTCTCGTCCAGGAGCAGTTCGACCCCATCGCCCGCACCTATGACCTGGCCGACGCCCTTCTCAGCTTCGGCCTGGATTCCCATTGGCGGAGGAGGTCCATCCGCCTCCTCGACCTCGAGACCGGAGACCGGGTCCTCGACGTCTGTGGCGGGACGGCGGGCCTGGCCCGGCTCGCCGCCCGTCGGGCCGGCCCCTCCGGCCGGGTCGTTGTCTACGACCTCAACCGGGCCATGATGGAGGAGGGGAGGCGACGGCTCGCCGCGCCGGGGGCCGAGGACGCCGTCTCCTTTGTCCTCGGCGACGCCGAGGCGATGGGCTTCCCGGATGCGTCATTCGACGCGGTGACGATCGGCTTCGGCCTCCGCAACCTGACCCACCCGGAAAAGGGCCTGAGCGAGTTCTTCCGTGTCCTCAGGCCGGGCGGGAAGCTGATGGTCCTCGAATTCTCGCTCCCCGCGAACCGGCTCCTCCGCGGCCTTTATCATCTCTACTCCTTTTATTGGATGCCGTTCGCGGGCCGGCTCGTCTGCGGCGCCGGCGCGTCCTTCCGCTATCTCGCGGAGTCCATCCGCGTGTTTCCGGCGCCGGCAGAGCTGGCCGAACGGATGCGGCGCGCGGGTTTCACCGGGGTCCGTTTCCATAGGCTGACGGACGGGATCGCGGTCGCCTATCTCGGAACGAAGCCCGGGCCGGGGGCCGGACATGGCGAACGGACGGGCCCTGCCGGCCCGCGCGAAAAGGAGATCCCCGGATGATCGACGAAAGCGCCAGGAAGACGGCCGCCCAATGCCGCCATTACGCCATGTGCAAGATCGATTACCTGGGGACCGGCCTATGCCCGTCGGGCCCCGAGAAGCACTACGTGACCTTCTATCCGCAGGGACGCATGGACCTCTGCCGCGCCCTGGCCGAGGGACTCATCCCGGTGACGGAGGCCCTGGTCGATTCGGCCGACACCTGCACGCTCTGCGGCATCTGCGACAAGCAGTGCCACTTCGTCACGGGGATGCGTCCGGTGAAGGTCATGCGGGCGCTGAAGGACCATGTCCGGAGGCACCTCGACGAGAAGAAGCCGGTCCTCAAGCCGGAAGAGGACGACGCGCTCAAGCGCCTGCGCGCGATCGTCGGCAGGCATGGGCGACGAACGACCCGGCCGTCCTCTTCACCTACGCCGACGACCCGTTCCCGCTGGCCGGCGTGCAGATGCCGCGCTACGTCGTCCTGCCCGGTTCCCGTGACGAGGTCGCGGCCGTCGTCTCGCTGGCCGCCGAGCTGGGCCTCCCGTTCGCCGTCCGCGGCAACGGCGGCAGCGTCTTCGGCTTCGTTTTCACCGACGGCATCGTCCTCGACATGAACCGGATGAGAAGGATCGAGTTCGACATCGACAACTGGTGCGTTTCCGTCGAGCCGGGCGTGACGTCGTTCGACCTCCAGAGGGAAGCCCACGCCCGTGGCTTCCGGGTCAACGCCGCCGAGCCGGCCGCGACGGTCTGCGGCAACATCGTCTGCACCGGGACGTTCTCGACGTGGTCCAATGTCTACGGGACGGCCGCGGACGGCTTCATCGACATGGAATTCGTCGACGGCAAGGGACGGGCCTTCCATCTCAACGACAAGGCGGCGCCCAACGTCTACGCCTTCGACCACGCGATGCGCCCGTCCCCGGGCGTCTGCACGAAGGCCGTCGTCAAGCTCCACCCGGTCACGGACGACGAGGAAGGGGTCCTGGTGCCGTTCGCCGAGTTTCGGCGAGGCCGTGAGATTCGCGCGCGACTTGAGCCGGCGCCGGATCGCCCTGGCCCTGGCCGTCCTCGGCGGCCACTACATCTCGACCTTCATGTCGCCGTCTCAAGCGCTGTCCGAGAGGCTCAGAGCCCGTCATGACCGAAGTCCTGGGCATCAAGTACCTGGTTTTCGCCGTCGCCGACGCCCATGGCCGCGCCGCGATCAGGAAAATGGCCGGGTCGGTCATCGACAGCGCACTTTTCCGGACGCTCATGCTCGGCCTGCCGCGGCTCGCCGACCCGGAGGTCGTCGACCTCGTCCGCGCCTATGAAGGGAGCGCACCGCCCTACGAGATCCTCTGCCGGCCGGAGACGCGACCCGTCGTCGAGGCCATCCTCCAGCCTTCGCCGGAGACCATCGCCGAGTCGGTCGACGAGGACCTCAGGGAGTTCTACGCCCGCCTCTACGCCCGGCCCGAGATGACCGACATGGTCTGGCTCAACATGTTCCGCATCGTCAGCGCCCGCATGTCGCGGCGAAAGCACATGTTCGCCTTCCTCATCTACGTGCCGCTCGACAGGATCGAGCTCATCGAAGGCGTCATCGCCGAGTTCGGCCGGGTCGCCGCCGCCCACGGGATCGACCACGATTACGGCTTCCTGACGCCCATGGATTTCGGCAAGCGGGCCATCCTCGAATACGACTATTACATCGACCACACCGACCCGGCCGAGAAGAAGAAGATCGCCGAGGCCATGGTCACGATCGGGCCCTGGCTCGACGGCCTGGCGGCCTCGACGAAGGGCGTCACCTTCCTCATGTACGTCTTTTCCCAGGGCTGCTCGCGGAAGGAGAACTTCCTCTACCGCCTGGAGTAGCGTGAGAAGGATGGAGAGAAAGCTTTCCCGGGGGAGTTCAATGCGGGGTGAGCGGTGAGCGTCCCGCGGCGCCCGCGCGCGGACCTCGAGGGAAAGCGGGCCGCGAGGGCCACCCGCTTCTTCTTGACGGGGGGGACCGGGTTCCTGGGGAGCCACATCGCCGTCGGCCTGCTGAGAAGGGGTTTCGCCGTCCGCCTGCTGGCCCGGCCCGGCGGACGGGCGTCGGCCGCGGACCGGGTCGGCGGGCTTCTGGATTGGTTCGGCCTGCCCGCCGCGGCACGCGGGGGACTCAAGGTCGCCGAGGGCGACATCACCCGGCCGGACCTGGGCCTCGCGCCGGACGTCCTCCGCGAGGCGCTCCGGGACACGGACGAGATCATCCACTGCGCCTCGAGCACCTCCTTTTCCGAGCGAAAAAGGGCGGAGGTCGAGACCGTCAACGGCGGGGGACTGTCCCACGTCCTGGCCTTTGCCCGCGCGAGCAACGCCTGTTTTTTCCATCACCTGAGCACGGCCTTCGTCGCGGGGAAGGCCGCCGGGCCGTGCCGCGAGGAGCCGGCGTCGCCCCCGGAGTTCTGGAACGCCTACGAAGAGACGAAATGGCGGGGCGAGCGGATGGCCGCCGAGGCTTGCGCCGGCTCCGGCCTCGGCCTCACCATCTATCGCCCGTCCATCGTCTACGGGGATTCCCGGACCGGCCGGAGCCTCCTTTTCAACGCCGTCTACTATCCCGTGCGGGCGGCTCTTTTCCTGAAGGACCTCTACGAGAAGGACATCCGGGAGCGGGGGGGGCGGAAAGCCGCCGAGGTCGGTGTCCGCCTCGAGCCGGACGGGACCGTCCATCTTCCGCTGAGGATCGCCGCGGCCGGCCGGGGAGGCATCGACCTCGTCCCCGTGGATCACTTTACGGACGCCTTCTTCGCCCTGATGGAGGGCGCTCCGGAAGGCGGCATCTTCCACATCGTGAACGGCCGGGCCAAGCCGATCGAGGACATCGTCGATTACAGCTGCCGGCTCTTCCGGATGACGGGCGTCCGGACCGCCGCCCCGGAGGAATTCGAGGCCGACCCGAGGAATCCCCTCGAGCGGCTCTACGATCATTACATCGAGGCCTATGTTCCGTATATGGGCGACACCCGTGTTTTCGAGACGACGAAGTCGGGGCCTATCCTAAACCGCCGGGGCCTGGCCTGTCCCGAATTCGATTACGATGTTTTCGCGCGGTGCATGACCTTCGCCGTCGAGGCCGGCTGGGGCTCCCGCCTCTTCGACCAGGCGGCCCCCGGCCCGTGACCGGCATCCCGGCGGCCCGGGGAACCGGGCCGGAGTTGTGCCCCATCGGATTTTCATGGTAATTTGGCGGCGAGGATTCCTCGGTCAGACCCGACGCGCGGCTCGAACGAGGAGGCCGGGATGAGACGCACGCTCTGCTCTTGGCTCGCCGTGGCCGGCTTGGCCGGCCTGTCCGTCCATCCGTCTTGGGGCCAGGCCGGGCCGACCGAGATCGTCCGCTGGCAGGACGGCAAGAGGGCGGCCGTTTCCCTGACGTTCGACGACAACAGCCTCAACCAGTTCCGCGTGGCGGTGCCCATCATGGAGCGCCTGGGCCTCCTGGCGACCTTTCACGTCATCACCGGTGAGATCTCCGGGTCGAGATATCGCGGCACGTTCATCGGCCGCGCGACCCGCGACATCGTCGCGGAAACGGCCCGCACGCCGACGTCCAAAGGCAACTTTTTCGAGCGGGCCTCGGCGATCGGCCACCTCGGACTGCAAGGAACCCGCGAATTCCATGACCGTGCCGGAGAGCTCTACGAGGACGGCCGGGTCGACGAGGCCTACAAGGTCATCGACGAGGGCTACCGGAGAGTCCGCGGAGGAGGCTTCAAGCCGGAGCCGCCGCAGGCCGCTTCCGGCGGACCGGGCCCTCTCAGCTGGAGCGACTTCCGGGTGCTGGCCGGCCGGGGGTTCGAATTCTCCAGTCACACGGTCACTCATGCCCGCCTGGCCGTTCTCGACGAAGCCAACCTGGTTTACGAACTCGAGAAGAGCCGCCAGGAGATCCTCGACCAGCTCGGCGCCAAGCATACGTTCACGGTCGAGTGCCCTTACGGAACTGAGGACGAGCGCGTCATCGAACACGCGCTGGCGCGCTACCCGGCGTCCCGCAACCGCATGCCCGAGCCGTTCCTGGACGAACTCGACCGCGGGAGCGATCGGGACCCGTCCGCCTCGACCAGGGAATACGTGCAGTGGCAGCGTGGCGCCCTGACCAGGACGCCGATGGCGCTGATGACGTCGTGGGTCGACACGATCACGGCCCGGGACAACATCTGGCTTGTGCTCGTCTTCCACGGCGTCGAAGGCGTCGGCTGGGAGCCGAAGACGGGCGCAGAACTCGAGGAATATTTCGGCTATATCAAGTCGAAGGAAGACCGGGTCTGGGTGGCGACGTTCCAGGACGTCGCCAAGTACATTCGGGAGAGGATGCACGGCACGGTGCGGACTTCCCGGACGGGGGACGCGATCGAAGTCTCCCTCGGCCATGACCTGCGCCGGGAGATCTACGATCTTCCTCTCACGCTGAAAACCCATATCCCGTCTTCGTGGACCGCCGCGGATGTGCGCCAGGGAGAGCGTGTGGCCCGCGTCGCGGCCGCCCGGGACGGGCAAGGAAATTATGTGCTGTATCGAGCTTCGCCCAACGAGGCGCTCGTGACGCTCACGCAGGCGGGCAAATGAAAGAGAATCCGCCGGACACGAGCGCTCCCCCCGGCTGGTCCGCGCTCCTCGAGGGCTATCCGTGGTTCTCGGGCAAGGGGAAATTCCCGCTCCCCGCCTACTCGGAGTTCATGCCGCCGCCGCGGCTCGGCCGCAAGCCCTACGGGGAACCCGAGCTCCGCCCGTTCTCCGACGAGGACCCTTTCGGCTGGGCCGTCACGGAGGTCGAGGAGGAGTACGAGCTCGGGCCCGGGCTCGAGCACCTGGCCGGGGAGATCGTCGGCGCGCTGAGGCGACTGGGCGGGGGCCAACCCGAATTCCGCATTCCGGGCTACCGCCGCCGGAACCTGGCCGACAATCCCTACTGCCCGCCCGAGCTCCAGGCCGCTTTCGGCCATCTCCCGCGCGAGCGCTATGTCGTGCTGCTGCCGCTCGCCCTGTCGCGGACCCAGGACGATAAGGGCCGCGTCCGCTGGACCTTCTTCGGCTCGAGCGAGCAGGGGCCCGAACAGGCCTTCTGGCGGGGATTTCCGCCGGACACGGGCGCGCGAGCTTCCGGAGGGCGACCCCCTCGTCTTTCTCGGCCGCCTCCTCGCCGCCGCTTACGGCGAGCCCGCCGCCGGGCCCGGATCGCTCCGCTCCCTCGGCCTCCGCATCCTGCCGTCGGAGCCCGACCCGCGCTTCCCTTACTGGCACGAGCCCTCGCTCCCGCCGTGGACGGCGCCGCTCGTCGCCGGCGACGCGGAGCCGCTCGGAGGCGTCCGCTACCTCCTGACCTTCCGGCCCTTCGCCCGCCTGCCGGAAGAGGTCAGGCGACGGTACTTCGCCGGGGACCTCGTCCTCCTGCCCTTCCCCGGGAGCCTCGTTTTCTGGGGCGAGAAGGACTACATCCGCCTCCAGGAGAAGCTGCCCCTGGCCATGCAGGTCCCGCTGCAGCGGCTGGCCGCCCGGCGCGGCGCCCCCGGCGGCCTCCGCGTCCCCCAGTCGGGCTGGCTCCACGAGGAGGGCGCGGGCCGGCTCCCGCCCGACATTCCCGAGGGTCTCCTCCTCAACACCTACAAGCGGACGAACCGCTGGAACCGCGTCCGGCGCCAGGAGGACGACGTGGCCCTGAGCCGTTACGAGGACAGGGTCGGCCGCGTCCTCTTCAGCACGGCCTCCGACGCGATCGGGCTCTACGACAAGCCCCTGGCCCGGAACTGCCAGCTCTGGACCGAGGACTCGCGCCTCCTCCTCGACGGCCCGAACGCCACGTCCGCGGAGATCTATCGCGCCTTCGAGGCCGTGCGCGCTGGCGGGCTCTTCCGCTACCGCTTCGAGTACCCCGCCATGCGCGTCGGGCGGCACGAGGTCTACTGGCACCGGCCGCTCGCAGCCTATTGGTCGGAGGAGCGGTCGGGGGCCGAGGTCGTTCCCGGCGCGCCGCTCGGCTTCCTCGCCGCCTACCCCGCGGACGCGCCCGACCCGGCCCGGCCCGTGCGGCTCCGGCCCCTCCTGCTCCGGCGCCCGGCCCATCTCGCCGCCCTCCGGGCCTACGAGCACCTCCGCGAGCATTACGGCCGGCAGACGCCGCTCAATATCCTCGCCCTTCTCGGCGCGGCCGAGCTCGGGGGCGGCCGGCCCCTGACGCGGGACTTCGCCCGGCACCTGCTGCGCCTGGCCGAGGATGAGTCGCTCGACGCCTGGCTGTCCGCGCTCTCGGACCGGGCCGGCGAACCCGCGCTCGGACGGACGGCGAGGGCCGAGGTCGAGCGCCTCCTCGAGCCCCCGGCCGTCTCCCCCCGGACGGCGGGCTCCGGCGCCGACGTCTCCTCCGTCGTGCCCGAGGCCCTGACGTTCGGCCGAAGACCGCGACACGCGCCTTCGAAGAGGGCCTCTGGAACGACATCTCGTTCCTCGCCCGCGGCCGCTACGTCAATAAGGATAACGCCGATTGCGCCCAGGACCCGGAGACGCAGAGCCATCTTACCCATCGCCGGAGGGACCTCGAGGCCCTCGGCGACTATCTCATCGGGCGCCACCGCGAGGCCATCCGGGCCGCCGGGCTCGAAGGGCGGGCCCTGTGCGGCGAAGTCCCGTTCCGTTGGCGGACGGACTTCGACTTCACGCTGTTCGGCGGCTGGCAGGACAACCAGGACGGCCGCACCCACGAGCGCGACCTCCTCGTCGTCATCCCGGGGAAAGACAGGCGCGAAGCGGTCGTCCTGGCCGACCACTACGACACGGCCTACATGGAGGACGTCTACGAGAAGGACCGCGGCGGGTCCGGCGCCCGCCTCGCCGCGGCCGGCGCCGACGACAACCATTCGGCCACGGCGACCCTTCTCCAGGCCGCGCCGGTCTTCCTCGAGCTGGCCAAGGCGGGCCGCCTCGAGCGGGACGTCTGGCTGCTCCACCTGACGGGGGAGGAGTTCCCCGCCGACTGCATGGGAGCGAGGCACTTCTGCCAGGCCCTGGTCGAAGGCACGCTCGGCCTCGAGACGGGGAGCGGCCCGCCCGTCGACCTCTCCGGGACGCGCGTCGCCGGCGTCTTCGTCATGGACATGATCGCCCACAACCTCGACCGCGAGAGGGACGTCTTCCAGATCTCGCCGGGCGCGGGGGCCGCCGCGCTCGAACTCGCCCGCCACGCCCACGACGCCAACCGGATCTGGAACGCGCGGGCCGAGGAGTGGAACCGGAGCGCCGAACGCCGCGGCCGGGAGCGGGGGAGGCGGAGCGCCGACGGCCGGCGCATCCCGGACATCGCCCTCCACCCCCGGCTGCGCGGCGAGGTCCGCACGGCTCACAATCCCCTGAGCTCCCTCTTCAACACGGACGGCCAGGTCTTCTCCGACGTCGGCGTCCCGGTCGTCCTGTTCATGGAGAATTACGACATCGACCGCACGGGCTACCACGACACGAAGGACACGCTGGAGAAGATCGACCTGGATTACGGCGCGGCCGTCGCGGCCATCGCCATCGAGGCCGCGGCCCGGGCGGCGGCCCGGCGCCCCGAAGGTCAGTAGAAATACATGAGGTATTGGATCTGGCGCATGGCCAGGATGTCGCGCTGGGTCAGCTTCTCGTGCCGGCTCGCACCGGCCGGGACCTCGTAAGCGCCGGCCGGCGGCGGGCCCTCGGTGATCGCGGTCACGACCGTGCCGTAGCTCACCCGCTGCGTGTTCCTCGTCGCGACGACGGTCTCGGCGAGGGGAAAGCCATCGATCGACCGCAGCCCGCCGAAATAGGCCATCACCGGGTTGAAGAACGAGACCATCCAGGTCGTGAGGTCCCGGGCCATCGTCCAGTCGAAGGGAACGCCGGGGCAGGCGTAGACCGTCCGGTCTCGGTCGAAGAGGTGCTGGTTGTCGGAGGCCAGCCATTCGGAGACGACCGTGCCCTGGCACTCGGCCCCGAGGACCGTCATCTTCAGCGGCGACTTGGCGACCGTGCCGTCGACCCTGGAGCGGCCGAGCGTCCCGAGGAAGCCGGGGTCGACGAGGTCGCGCGCGTCGGCCGTCATCGGCGCCTCGACGTAATAGGAGTCCGCGAGGTTGATGACGAGGATGCGGCCGCGGCTCTTGTCGAAGACGTAGCGCCAGTCCTGGGCGGTGAAAGCCATGATGTTCCGGCCGAACCACCATTCCCGGGCGAGGGCGAGGTCCGAGGCCTGGCGGCCCCATTCGGGGGCGGGCTCGACGCGGAGGGTGGCGGAGACGTGGAAGTCGGCGCGGGCGGGGAGGGGGGCGAGGAGCGCGACGGAGAAAAGGACGACGGAGCCGGCGAGCAGGCGGGCGGCCGAAGCCGGACGCAGGTCCGCGAAAACCCGGGTCCTTTTCATCTCCCTCTTACCTCAATCATAACACGGCTCGGACCGTCAATGCTACCGCATCTCTCGGCGGTCCACCCAAGCCGCCGGGACCATCGTGGCGGGTCAAGATGGAGATCAAGATCCGGCAGCGCTGATAGGGGATAGCATTTCCAGGAAAAAGGTCGGCGCGTCGGGATGATCATCACCGGGGGCCGGAGTGGGCGAGGAGACCGTCGATCTCCTTGAGTTTCAAGATCGCCCGGCCGAGCGCGGTCTTCGAGGTGGGCGACGGCGGCGCGCACGCCCTCGGCGTCCTTGGCCTCGGCCGCTTCGGTCAGCTCCGGGAGGAGGAGCGCGGCGTAGGTCGAGCGCGTTCCAAAGACGAGGTGCTTGAACCACGTCCGGCCGGGGATGCCAGATTCGAGCGAGAAACATCGTTCGACCTCGATGAGGAGGCGGTTGGCCTCGCGCCGTTTCTCCAACGGGAGCGCAATTCCGATTCGCGTCCCCTCCGCCCGCGATCCCGCTCGCCGAGCAGCGCCGGGCCGATCGCCGCGGCCGCCGCTTCCTCATCTCCTCGGCGAGACCGAGCAGCCGGGGCGATCTCTTTTTCGACGGGTCGAACTGCTCCGCCCATTCTTCGAGATACCCCTTGAGTTCCACGGCGTAGGTTTCGTAGTCCAGCGGGATGAGCGGCTTCGAAGCCAGGTCGACGGCGATGCGCGCCCAGATCCTATCCAGGGCCTCGGTGTAGCGCATGCCGGGGTCGCCGAAGTGCGACATCCAGTAAAAGTCGTCGTACATGGAATGGTAGACGCCATAATCCCCGTCGAAGCTCATGTCCAGGGCCGGGGCGCAGATGTGGTTGAGGAAGACCGTGTGGTCGGAGCCGCTGCCGATGGGGTTGACCCGTCCGCTGCCCGCGGACGTGGGAATCGCTCCCTTTTCACCGGAGCCCGGACTTCCAGCGCTCGAAGACCGTCTGGCCCGTGGCCGGATCGGCGACCTCGCGGAGCGCGGCGAGGATCGTCCGCGAGAGGCTGGGCACGGCCGAGACGCTGAAGTTCCTGGCCGCGGCGGAGCTGTCGACGTTGAGGTAGGCGACGAGCCCTTTCACGAGCCGGTCGCGGTTCTCCTCGCCCCACTCGGTCGAGCCGGTCAGGGTGAACTCCTCGGCGTCCCAGCTCGCGAAATAGACCGAGCGCCGCGGCCGGAAACCGGCCTTGCGCGGCCTCGCCGAAGGCCCGGGCGATCTCCATCAGGCAGGCCGTCCCGCTCGACGGGTCGAGCCCGCCGAAGACCCAGGCGTCGCGGTGGTTGCCGAGGAGGACGATCGCCTCCGGCTCCTCGCTCCCCCTGACGCAGCCGATGACATCGGTGATGCGGCGGACGGAATTGTCCATCTTGACGTCGACGTGGACGCGCGGGCTCGTCGCCGCCGAGGCGGTAGGCGGGGAGCAGGGCGCCCGCCCATTCCTTCGGCGCCTCGGGGCCGTCGAGCAGGCGGAGGATGGGCAGAGCGTCCCGGGCCGAGAGGGGGACGCTCGACGATCTTCGGCACGGTCAGGCTTTCCTCGACCGGCAGCCTTTTCGCGCCCGGGACCGAGGCCCAGCCCGGCGTCAGCGGGTCGCCGGGATAGATGAAGTCGAACGGGATGCCGCCCCTCTGGATGTGGCTCTTCGGGCCCCACGGCCCGTCGGGGAAAACGGGCCCGCGCGCGGCGCCGTCCTCCTGCGGGTCGGAGTAGATGAGGAGCGCGGCCAGGCCCCGCTTCTGCGCCGTCTGCGCCTTGAAGCCGCGGTAGGAGTACGGCTCCGAATAGCGGACGAGGGCGATCTTGCCCTTGAGGTCGATGCCGTGGCTCTCGAGGAGGTCGTAGTCCTGCGGATTTCCGCTGTTGGCGTAGACGACGGGCGCGGTGATGTCGCCGGAGGCGGAGTAGGCGTTGTAGGGGAGGCCGACGTCCGGCGCTTGCGGTATCCGGGTCTTGGGGGTAGCTGTCCTCCTTGAGGTCCAACGCGAGCTTTTCGGGCGAGACGATCTCGACCCGGATCCATTCGGGGAAGGAGAGAAGGACGTCGTATTCGGCCAAGTGCACGTCCTCGAGCCCGCAGGCCTTCCATTCGTCGAAGACGAATCGGGCCAGCTCGTTGTTCCGTGGCGAGGAGGCGACATGCGGGACGGAGGTGAAATAGCGCAGGTCGCGGACGAGCCTCTCGGCCGAGAAATGGCGGTCCAGGAAGTCGACATAGCGGCCGGGAGGTTCGCCGTCGGTCTTCGTGTGAGTCGCTCGCGCCCGCGGAACGGCGCGGGACGTGCGGGGTGAAAGGGAAAAGAGGAGAGCGGCACAAACCACGAACGCCGCTCCCGAGATGACCGGTCGCGATCGATTTCCGAGCGCATTTTTCATCGAATTCCCCCGCGAGATGAGTTGCCGGCCGCTGCCGGCCAGCTTCGTTCCGACCCTCTCATGGGCCTTATTGTTCCCTTTCTGCGGCCCGAATTCAAGGCGCGCCGCCGCGCGCTCCGGGCGCGGCCGCCTTGACTTCATGGCGCGGGCGAAATAATCTGTCCTCGGTCAGGGGAATGAGACCAACGACAGAGTGCATGGCGAGCTCGCGGTCGTCGGCATGACCCCGCATTCAGGCCGGCTCGATAAGGAGGCCCCCATGAATTTTTCGAGATCCGCACGCACCCCGCTCCGGCTCCTGAGTTCGATCGCTCTCTCGATCACCGGCTTGATGATCGTTGCCGCCCTCCCGCTTCGCGCCGCTTCGACCGAGCTCCGCTTCGCCGTGAGTTTCCCGGCCGAGCGCTCGAAGACCCCGCTCGACGGCCGCCTCCTTCTCCTTATCTCGACCGACGGGGCCGCCGAGCCGCGGTTCCAGATCTCCGAGGGGCCCGATACGCAGCTCGTCTTCGGGGTCGACGTCGACGGCCTCGCGCCCGGCGCCGAAGCGGTCGTCGACGCCTCGGCCTTCGGCTATCCGCTCCGCAGTCTGGCCGCGCTCCCGCCGGGCGAGTACTATGTCCAGGCCCTGCTCCATCGCTACGAGACCTTCCACCGCTCCGACGGGCACGTCGTCAAGCTGCCGATGGACCGGGGCGAGGGCCAGCGCTGGAACGCCGCGCCCGGGAACCTATACAGCGCGCCCCGCCGGATGACGCTGGACCCCGCGAAGTCCGGGACGGTCCGGATCGCGCTCGACCAGGAGATCCCGCCCATCCCGCCGCCCAAGGACACGAAGTACGTCCGGCACGAACGGATCCGGAGCGAGCTCCTGACGAAATTCTGGGGCCGGCCGATGTTCGTCGGCGCCTGCCTGCTCCTGCCCGAGGGCTTCGATGCCCATCCCGGCGCGCGCTATCCCCTGATGGTCTTCCACGGCCATTTCCCGTACACGATCTCGGGCTTCCGGGAAACGCCGCCCGACCCGAACCTCAAGCCCGACTGGAGCGACAGGTTCCACATCCCGGGCTACAACCGGACGCAGGAGGAGCTGGCCTACGATTTCTACAAGGAATGGACCGGGCCGGGCTTCCCCCGCGTCATCGTCATCGAGATCCAGCACGCCAACCCCTACTACGACGATTCCTACGCCGTGAACTCGGCCAACCTCGGCCCCTACGGCGACGCCATCGTCCGCGAGCTCATCCCCTATATCGAGAAGAAATACCGGGGCATCGGCCAGGGCTGGGCGCGGTTCCTCTACGGCGGGTCGACGGGCGGCTGGGAAGCGCTGGCGTCCCAGGTCTTCTACCCCGACGACTTCAACGGCTGCTTCGCGGCCTGCCCCGACCCGATCGACTTCCGGGCCTACACGATCGTCGACATCTACCGGCACGAGAACGCCTATCACGTCGACAGCCGCTGGAAAACGACGCCGCGGCCCGGCATGCGCAACTACCTGGGCGAGGTCAGCACCACGCTCGAGGAGGCGAACCGACCTGGAGCTCGCCTTGGGCACGCATGGCCGGTCGGGCGGGCAGTGGGACATCTGGCAGGCCGTCTTCGGCCCGGTCGGCGCCGACGGCTATCCCGCGCCGATCTGGGACAAGCTCACGGGCAAGATCGACCGCGCGGTGGCCGAGCAGTGGAAGGCTTACGACCTCCGCTACAAGCTCGAGACCGAGTGGAAGACGCTCGGCCCGAAGCTCAAGGGGAAGATCCACATCTATGTCGGCGACATGGATAACTATTATCTGAACGACGCCGTTTACCTCATGGAGGTCTTCCTCAAGAACACGAAGGACCCGCATTACGACGGCGAGGTCGACTACGGCGACCGGGCCGAGCACTGCTGGAACGGCGACCACGCGCGGCCCAACTATCTCTCGCGCCTGCGCTACCATCAGATGTATGTCCCGATCGCCGTGAAACGGATGGAAGCGACGGCGCCGCCCGGAGCGGACCTCAAGAGCTGGAGATATTAGCCGCGCTCCGGGAGAGGAGGCTTACTCCCGGCGCCCGGTTTGACGCGAATGGGGCTTGGATTACATTGCGGGCGGGCTTAACTCCTCGCTCTTGCCACCGGAAATGGGGACTTAAGCCCGAAAAAGGCCGTCTTGGTAATGGCTAACATAAGTATTATGAATAAAATCGCTGAGGCCCGACCCCATTTTTGTCCTGCTCGCCCTGGGCGCCGCCTGCGCCACGGGCGGGCGGGGGGGGGCAGGCCCGACCGCGGCGGCGGTCGAGTCGAGCCCGTGCACGCGGGCGTTCGTCTTCGCCGAGAAAGGCCGCCCGGCCTGCGTCATCGAGATCCCGGAGAATGCAGCCGAGCCTGAGCAACGGGCGGCGGAGATCCTCCGGTCCTCGGTCCGGAAGATGAGCGGCGCGACTCTCGAGATCCGGACGGCGGCCGATCCCTCTTCGAGCGGCGTCGCGGCCATCGGCTTCCCCCCGCAGGCCCTGCCGTCCGAGATCGCCTCGCAAGTCGGCTCGCTGCGCCGCGACGGCTTCCTCGTCGCCACGTCCCACAAGAACCTCTACATCGCGAGCGGGGGCGGCCGGGGCGCGGTCTACGGCGTCGTCCACCTCCTTGAAAAGTATTTCGGCTGCCGCAAGTACAGCCCCACGGTCGAGGTCTTCCCGCGCCGGACGGACCTCGTCCTCGGCTGCACCTTCGACGCCGACAACCCGGTCAACGAGGTCCGCATCGTCAACGGCGAGTTCTCACTCGACCCGGACTACCGCGACTGGATGCGGCTCCACGTCCAGGACGACCTCTACGGCCGGGGCTATTACGTCCACACCTTCCAGAAGCTCATCCCCTGGCAGACGTATTTCGCCGACCACCCGGAATATTTCGCCCTGGTCAACGGCAAGCGCGTCATCGACCAGCCGTGCCTCTCGCGGCCCGAGGTCTTCGACATCGTGGTCGCCAAGCTGCGCGAAGAGATGGCCGCCCAGCCCGACCGGGTCCTCTGGTCCGTCAGCCAGAACGACAATGAGACCTACTGCCAGTGCCCCGAGTGCATGAAGGCGATCGAGGAGGAGGGCTCGCCGGCCGGGCCGCTCATCCGCTTCGTCAACCGCGTCGCCGCCCTCTTCCCGGACAAGACGATCTCGACCCTGGCCTACCAGTATTCACGGCCGGCG
Source organism: Candidatus Aminicenantota bacterium (assembly GCA_963805045.1). Lineage (GTDB taxonomy): Bacteria > Acidobacteriota > Aminicenantia > Aminicenantales > Saccharicenantaceae > DATKJS01. The sequence continues at coordinate 18,954 of CAWDTC010000020.1, read as the reverse complement.
CCGCGCCTGACCCAGCCGGCGTCGAACGTCCAGGTCATGCTCTGCACGATCGAGCTCGACCGCAGCCTACCGATCGCGGAGGCGCCCTCGAGCCGCTCGTTCGTCCGCGACATCCGGGACTGGAGCCGCATCTCGAACAACCTCTATCTCTGGGATTACACGGTCAATTTCTCGCACTCCGTCTCGCCCTTCCCGAACCTCCACGTCCTCCAGCCGAATCATCCGGTTCTTCGTCTCCCACGGCGTCCGGCAGCACTTCCAGCAGACGAACACGGGCCCGGGCCACGAATTCAGCGAGCTCAAGTCCTATCTCCTGGCGCGGCTGCTCTGGAACCCGGACGCCGACGCGAACGCGGTGATGAACGATTTCCTCGCCGGCTATTACGGCAAGGCGGCGCCGTTCGTCCGGGGCTACATCGACGCTCTCCACGCGGCCCTCGAGCGGACCGGAGCGAAGCTCGACATCTACGAGCCGCCCGCGGTCCACGCCGACGACTTCCTCTCGGCGCCGGACGTCGCGGCCTACGAGGCCCTCTTCGACAAGGCCGAGGCGGCCGCGGCCGGCGACCCGGCCGTCCTCGGGCGGGTCCGGACGGCCCGCCTGCCGCTGATCTACGCGAAGCTCGAGATCGCCAAGAACGACATGTTCGGGCCGCGCGGCTTCTACGCCGAGCGGGGAGGGCGGTTCGCGCCGCGGCCGGAGATGGTCCGCCTGCTCGACGAATTCCACGGCCGGCTGCCGGCGGCCGGCGTCAGGACGCTCAACGAATCGGGCCTGACCCCCGACGCTTATTACGAAGCCGCCAAGCGCTTCATCGACGTCCAGGTCGAGGGCAACCTGGCCTTCAGGCGGCCGGTCGCGGCCGACCCGCCGCCGTCGCCGAAGTACGCCAAGGGCGACCTCGCCGTCCTGACCAACGGCGTGCGGGGCGCGAACGACTTCAAGGTCCACTGGCTCGGCTGGGAGGGGGTCGACTTTACCCTGACCCTCGACCTCGGGAAGCCGGCGGCGCCGCGCGAGATCTCTCTGAGCACGCTCTCCGACTTCCGGAGCTGGATCCTTCATCCGAAGAGCGTCACCTGCTCCGTTTCGACGGACGGCGTTTCGTTCCGCGACGCGGGCACGATCGCCGTCGAGGGCGACCACCGGGGCGAGGCGGCCGTCCGGCCGTTCGTCTGGAACGGGCCGTTCGGCGGCGCCGTCCGCTACGTCCGGTTCCGGGTCGAGGGAACGAATCGCCTGCCCGACTGGCACGTCTCGGCCGGCGGCCCGTCCTGGGTCTTCATCGACGAGATCGTCGTCCGGTAGTTTGGTAGTTTGGGGTCGGGCCTCAGCATCCCGCGGATCAAGGCTTCTTACTTAGCCTGCCCTCTCTCGATGGCGTCGGCCGCCACCGTGGCCGCGGCCTTGGCCAGGACCGCCGCGGACCGCTTCGACACGGCCTTGTAGTAAGGGAGGAAGCGCTTGGCCTCGGCCGTGTCCTGCTGCTCGAGGTTGTGGGCCCAGCGATAACCCAGGGGCTGGTACCAGAGCTCGGCCTCGACCTTGAACGGTCCCCGGGCGCCGCCGAGGTCGACCGCATACAGGATCCGGTCGCCCCCGCCGGTGAAGTCGGCATCGTCCGCCGCCCCGCCCCGGACCGCGATGTCCGCGTCCGCGCCGGCCTTTGCGAACCCGTCGGGAAGCAGCCGGTTGTCCTTGAGGTAGCGCGTCGCCGTCAGCAGCACGGTCGTTACGGTGCCCTCCGGGCTCCCCAGGATGCTTTCGTAGATCTCGACCTGGTCGGGACGCTCGATCCGGGCGTAGTGCGGCTCGTAGGCGGCGGCGTCCCGGTCGTTGTCGTTGCCCGCGATCGACCCGTCCGGCTCCATCCGCCCCGACTCGAAAACGATGTCCCCTGCCCCGTTCCTGACGGCGAAATGGATCCAGGCCCGGCGCGAGGGATAGGCGGTCGGGAGCTTATGGCCGGCGAAGTTCTCGACCCGGACCCGCGCTTCGAGCCGTCCGTCGCCGACCGCGCACTTCTCGATGGTCAGGCGGGCCGAGGCCGTTTCCAGGTGATCCATCGTGCGCCGGGCCGCGGCCTCGAGGTCCTGCGGCAGGGCGGCGACGTGCAGCTCCTTGCGGCCGATGTTGAGGATCCCGGGCATGAGGAAGTTCCCGGCCAGGAAGACGTGCCTGCCGACCTCTGTCCGGGGCTGCCCGAGGACGCCCGTGATGGGCGCCGCGGTCTCGACCACGGGCATGTGGCACGATTGGCAGCTCCGCGCGCCCTCGTAGGCGCTGTGCTTCCACTCGAGATACGGGACCTGCTCCGGCAGCTCGCCCGCCGGCCGCCCCTCCGCGTCGAGGGCCTCCGTGATCAGCGTGTGACAGGTCGCGCAGAGCTCGGCCTCCCGGACATGGGCGCCCTGGACGGGGACGAAGCGGGCCGATGACCTCATCAGGGACTGTCGTCCCTTGTCGACCTCATACGGCCCGAAGACCTGCCGTTCTCCCATCCGCGTCTTCGTGTCGACCACGAACCCGGCGACGAAGCTCGACCTCTGCCCGAAATTGTCCTTCCGGACCTGGTGGCACATCGAGCAGGAGACGCCGTCCATGGCCTTGAGCGCCGTCGGGGACTCGGCCGCGGCCGGCCCCGCGTCGGGGAGGTTGGCGAAGACCTCGGCCATCCGCCCGGCCGTCTTGGCCTCGAACCGCGCCATGGGCATGTGGCAGGCCGCGCACTCGTTCTCGATGGCCGGCCGGGCCACGGCGTGGACGAGCGTTTCCCGCCGGACGGAGGCCTGCCAGTAAGGGTCGCGCCCGGAATTGGCCATCATCGACGGCCGCCAGCTCGTCCCGAAGGAGATGTCTTCGCCCCGCGCCGTGACGATGCCGTTATGGCAGGCGACACAGCGGTCCGACGTGAAAAAGAGGTGAGGGAGGGGCGCCGGCGCCTTCGCCGCCGCCGCCAGGGTCAGGAGCAGGAGGACGGCCGGCCAGGAGGATCGGACGAAGCGGTTCTTCGCCATGGCCTCACCATCCCTCGAACATCGTGCCGTCGAACCAGTCCCAGATGAGGTAGAAAACGACCTGGGTCGTGCGGCCGGCCGTGTTGTTGACCGGCAGCCGGAGGCCGACGTTGGCCATGATGTGCTTCCGCTTGCTGAGGGTCACCTGGAACTGCGGGACGATGTCCAGGTCGACCCTCGCCCCGGCCGTGAGCTCGCGCGCGGCGAGCAGTTCGACCATGGGTGTCCACGTCCTGCCGTAACGGCCCGTGTCGAAGCTCTTGCCCAGGGCGAGATTGAAATAGGCCTCGTTCTGCGCCTTCGAGGTGCGGAAGGGGATCTCGAGCCCCGCCTGGGCCTGGAGGAAGACCCTCGCGGCGAAGAGCTGGCCGAACGAGACGAACGGCTCGAAGATGAAGGTGCCCTTTCCGAAACCCTGCGCCTGGTCCCCGGTCGGGGCGGTCATCTCAACCGTGGCGCTGAGGATCGAGCCGCTCTCATAGTTATGGTAGAGGAGTCGTTTCAACCCCATGGAGGCGTCGCCCAGGTTCGCGCTCCAGGCGAGCGCTCCGGTCGCGTCCGGGGCGCGCCGCCAGCCGAAGGGCAGGGTGAGCTCGACCTGGGTCCGGGCCCCGAAGCGCTGCTCGTAGAGGATGGCGTTCGAAACGAGGCCGTGGCCCGTGGTGTCGACCGCAGTCGTCAGCACCGCCTCGTCCTCGGGGAAGGCTTTCTCGGTGAACTGGGCCCGCGGCAGGTTCAGGTCTCCCCGCGGCCAGGTCCGGCCGGGGCAGAACGTCCTGAGGTAGGAGACGACGGCGGCGATCTCCTCCGGCTTGAGGATGTCCCCGAAGGCGGGCATCAGCTCCGAGAAGCCCCTGCCCGTTCCGCCCAGCCTGATGACGGCCATCCAGTCCGAGTCGGGCTCACTGGCCGTGGAGCGACAATCCGTGAAATCGCGGATGGGCTGGGTGAAACCGACGAGGCTCTGGGAGACGCCCTTCCCGTCCGACCCGTGGCAGGCCGCGCAAGCCTCGAGGTAGACCTTCCGCCCGGCCTCGACGGCGGCCGCGCTCCCCGTTCGCGGCGCCGGGAAAGCCGACGCGGCCATGGCGAACAGGGCTGCGGCCGCGAGCATCAGGCCGGGTCCGGCGAGGGCGACGGCGACGGGCTTTTTCATGGGACCCCTCCTGTCCGTCATTCCCGGGAGGTTCGAAACCCTGATTGAGGGAGGATGATAACCCGGGCCGTGGCGGCCGTCAAGGCGGCGGACGGGGGGCCTCGCCGCGGCCCTTGCCTCGCGCCTTTCGTGATATAATCCGGGCGTGGAGGACACGCGATGACTCCCGGCTTCAGGCGCCCCCTGGCCCCGGCGATCCTCCTCCTTGCGATCGCCGCGTCGTCGGGCGCCGGCGTTCCCTCCGTCCAGAGCCGGTGGGCGGCGGCGCCGGTCGCCGTCGACGGCCGGGCCGACGAATGGGCCGGGGACGGCCTCATCCATGACAGGAAGTCGGGGGCCGATCTCGCCTTCCGGAACGACGGCCGCGACATTTATGTCCTGGTCGTCGTGAATGATGCCGAGGCCGCGAAGGCCCTCCGCGCCTCCGGCCTCAAGATCTTCGGCCGTCCCGGCCGGCGCGGCTCGCCCGCGAGCGGCGTCCTGTTCGTGGCCCGGGAGGTTTCGGCCGAAGCCTACATCGGCTGGGAGGTCAGCCAGGGCGCGGTCCTGACCGAGGCGGAAAAGGCGGAGCTCAGGAAAGCGGGCCGGCGCGAGCTCTGCTTGGCCTTCGCCGTCGGGGACACGGGCAGCGTCTTCGGGCCCATCGGCCGGGCGGCCCGCGGCCTGAACCCGGAGTTCGCCGTCGCCGAGCACGAGGGTCGCACCACCTGCGAGTTCCGGATTCCTCTGGCTTCACCGGACCAGGTCCCCGGCGGCATCGGCGCCGGACCGGGAGGGACGCTCCGGCTGTCCTTTGACTGGGGGGGAGCCGAGTCCCGGGAAATGTCCACCCCGGCCAGCCCGGCGGGGCAAACCTCGAGAAGCGGCTACGTTTCCGGCACGGGCCGGACCTGGTCGCAGGAGTTCCTGGACACGTTTGACTCGATGTCAAAGCCCTCCTCGAACGCGAAGAAGTACTCCTTCTCGGTCGAGGTCAAGCTCGCCGAACGCCAATAAGAGACTGGACCCTTCGTGAGGCCCTCCATGAAAAACATGAAAAAGCACCTCCTCGCCTCGGCCGCCTTCGCCCTCGCCCTGACCGCGTCCGTCTTCGCCGGGACTCGCCCCGCGGACGACTGCTTCACCGTGCTCGTGGGGAAGAAAGCCAGCGCCGACGGCTCGGTCATCGTCGCCCACAACGAGGACGACCCCGGCGACATCGTCGTCAACGTCCGCAAGATCCGAGGCCGCGATTACGGCGCGTCGCGGCGTGTCGCCCTCGGCAATGGCGCGACCTACGAGACGGACGGCCGTGTCGCCGGGTTCCTCTGGGTCGAGGCGGCCGGCCAGGAGTTCGCCGACAGCTTCGTCAACGACCACGGCGTTGTCATCACCTCGGACAGCTGCCCGTCGCGCGAGACGGCGGATGACCTCACGGACGGCGGCATCGGGTACATGCTCCGGCGCCTCATGGCCGAGAAGGCGCGCACGGCCCGCGAGGCGGTGAAGATCGCCGGCGAGCTTGTCGAGAAGTACGGCTACCGCGGCTCCGGCCGGACCTACTCCGTCGCCGACAAGGACGAGGCCTGGATGATCGCCGTCATCCGGGGCCGCCACTGGTTCGCCCAGAGGGTCCCGGACGACGAGGTCGCCGTCATCCCCAACTGGTACACGATCCGCCGCATCCGGACGGACGCCGCGGGCGAGTTCATGGGCAGCCCGGACATCGTGGCCTACGCCCGCGCGCGCGGCTGGTACGACGCGGCCAAGGACGGTCCGTTCGACTTCAAGAAGGCCTTCCAACGGCCGGGGCGTCCGGACCCGATCATGGACGGCAACACGCTGCGCCAGTGGAGAGGACTGACCTGGCTCAGCGGCCGCGACTGGGAGAAGAACGGCGATTATCCCTTCTCCTTCAAGCCCGCGAAGAAGGTCTCGGCCGAATCGCTCATGGCCATCCTCAGGGACCATTACGAGGGGACGCCTTACGACGCGACCGACGGGTACAAGGCGGGGACGCCGAATCACACGAAATTCCGGACGATCTGCACGACGACGACCATCGACTCGTTCGTCGCCTCGATCAGCGGCCGGCGCCCGGCGCCGATCTCCGCCATGCTCTGGCTGGCGCTGGGACGGCCGGATTCGACGGTCTACCTGCCCGTCTATGGCGGCGTCGACGACCTGCCGCCGGGGGCAGGCTCGGGGCCGCGGACGCACGAGGACGCCGTCCTCTACGCGCGCCATTTCGACGACTCCTGGCTCCGGTCCGGGAAGGGCAAGCTCCTCGAGACGAGAGTCGCCGAACTGGCCAAGGCGGTCGAGGCCGACTACGGCCGGACGATCGGGACCGTGCGCGGGGAGCTCGGCCCGGCCGAGGCCTCGTTCGTCGGGGAGAGGCGGGCCTTCGAGTCGGAGTTCGCGTCCCTTTATGCCCGGGACAAAGCGGCGGCGCAAAAGAAGCTCGACGACCACGTCGCCGCGGCGTTCGCCCGGGTCTCCGGGCTTTACGACAAGCTCCTGTCGAGCTTGCGGGCGTCCGCGTCCCCGGAGGCGGGACGGACGAGCGCGCCCACGGCGCGGCGCCTGACGGCCGGAGGGGTCGTGGTCTCGTTCTCGCCGGACGGCGCCGTCGCGGCCGTCGAGAAGGAGCGGACATTCCGTGAAGGCCTCCGGCACGGAGACGGCCGGCGAGATCATCCTCGGCGACCGCGTCTTCCCCCTCGTCCGGCCGTCGGCCTCCGAAGGCGGGCCGGATGGTCTGCGCTTCTCTTATGACCTGGCGCTCGCGCCGCCGCTCCGGGTCGAGCTCGCCTATCGCTTGACAGCCGCCGGAGGGTCCGCGACCCTGTCGCGCGAGGTCACCCTTTCTTCGCCGGGTCCGGGGGCGAGGTTCGCCGCCGACCTGGCCGTCCGCCTGCCGCTCGCCCCCTTCGCGCTCCCGCCGGGAACGTGGCTCCCGTGCAAGAACGGCGCCGGCCGGGCCCTCGGCGGCGAGACGCAAGCCGCCTACCGTTTCGCGGGCACGCTTCGCGCCGAAGGCATCCCGCTCGCCCTTCCCATGGTGAGCTTCGTGTCGCGGGAGTTCGGGTGCCGGGTGACGGTCACGGCCGATCCCTATTATTCGGCGCTCTTCTCCTCCGGCGCGGTCGAATGGACTTACCCCGGCGCCGTGGGCCTCGAGAACGGCCGCGAAACCCGGCTCGTCTCGCTCGTCCTCCACGACGGCACGCCCGCCGACGCCGTCGACGCCTTCTATCGGACCGCCCTTCCCGACGTCCCGCCCGGCCCCGCCTGGCTCCACGAGATCGCCATGGTCGATTACGACTACCTGAGCGACGGCGGCCGCGGCTGGTTCGCGGACATCGACGCCTTGAGCGCCGCCCTCCCGAAGGAGGACCGGTCGAAGGTCCTCCTCTGCCTCCACGGCTGGTACGACTTCGTCGGCCGCTACACGTTCAACCGGCTGACGAAAACGCTCGACCCTTCGTGGACGGCCTTCTCGAACTATCCCAACGTCAAGAAGGACTTCCCCTCGAACGTGCCCGTGGCCATGACGCGCGAAGACCTTCATCGCCGCCTGGCCTATGCGCGCTCGCGGGGCTTCCGGGTCGGCCTCTACTTCGCGGACGGCATGAACGCCGGCGAAGGGCTGACCGACGTCTTCGCCCCGCAGCGGGTCCTCAGGTGGGGCGGATGGCAAGGCCCCGACACGAAGGGCAAGACCTACGTCCAGAACCCGCTCTCGCCCGAGGTCCGCGGCTTCTTCCTCGATTACGCCAAGGCCCTGCTCGAGGAATACGGGACGGACCTCGACGCGCTCGTCTGGGACGAGACGTTCCACGTCGGAGAGGGCAGCCTGGGCTCGGAGGCGGTCCCGGGCTACGCCGACCGGGCCATGATGCGCCTCACGCGGGACATCACCGCCGAGGTCCGCGCCTTCAGCCGCCGGGCCGGCCGGGAGCTGGCCTTCATGGCCTCGGACTGCATCGGCGTCTTCAACTGGGTGACAAAGCCGCCCTACGCGCTCGTCTCCGACGGGACCTATCAGGACACGCATTGCGCGCCCGAGGCCTGGTCCTACGGCGTCTTCCCGAACTTCCGCAACGTCCTCTGGTCGTGCAACTGGGAGCCGGTGACGCACTGGGACTACACGGAGTTCGGGGTCCGGAACTACCAGACGCCCGTGGCCATCTCCAACGGGTGGGGAGACTACTGCGGCTTCGCCGCGATGTCGCCCGAGATGAAGAAGAAGGTCCTGGCCCTCTTTGACTGGCGCAAGAAGTCCGCGGCCCGCTTTGAGGTCATGGATGAGCTCCCCGAATACCAGGGGAACCCGGTCGCGAAATGCCTGGCCGACGAGGCCTCGGCCGGGATCGCCTTTCTTAGCTGGGACACGGAAGGCGGGGATAAAGTCGATACGAACCTCCTGAGGGCCGATGCCGCCGTTCGGCTTCAGGGATTCGAGGACGGCACCTGGCGCGAACCCGTCATGAAGGGCCGGCGCGTCGAGAAGGGCGGGGCCGTCCTCTATGACCTCGAGGCTGGCCGGGCGCGCTTGTCGTGGAGAGTCGAACCGGGCGCCATCCGCGGCGTCGGCGGCGGGATCAAGCTCGTGGTCAGCACCGCTGCCGGGCATGCGGAAGGCCTGCGCCTCCTTTTCCCCTTCGACCCCAAGGTGACGCCGACGGTCGTTCTCCCTGCCGCCTGGCTCGACGACGGCACGTTCCGCCTGCCCGCGGTCCTCAACGCCCCCGACTTCGGGCCGATGCTGATCACGGAAGCCGGCGGCCGGGAAGTCCACGGCCGGCTCGAGGGAAGCCGCAAGGACAAGATCGACGACCTCACTCTCGACCTTCCGGCGATCGCCCCGGACGGGCCCATCATCCTGACGCTCGCTCCCGTCCTCCTGCCGCCGCCGGCCGGCCTGCGCGACGCCCCGATGTGGCGCGCGGCCCGCCGCGGCTGGCTCAACGCCCTCCAGCCCTGCGCCCGCTGGGGCGAGCAGGGGAAGCCGTTCAGCTCGCCGCCGGGCATCCTCGGCAACAACGTCATCAGCGACCCGGCCAGCGTGTCCCTCTGGTTCTATGCCGACCAGGCCTTCTTCACGCCGGAGCCCGCGCCCGGCGTCTCGCTCATGCCGCTCGTCCGCCGGACGATCGATTACTGGCTCGACCATCGCATGAGACGCGACGCGAAGGGCGCGCTGACCGGCGAGGTCACCGGCTACTGGGATTACGGCAATTTCCTCGACGCCGACGCCTCGCCGCTCATCGCCGCCTGGGACTACGTCGAGGCGACGGGAGATAGGGCCTGGCTCGCTTCAAGGCATCGAGCGGCTCGAGCTCGTGGCCGATTTCCTCGCCCGGCGCGACGTCGACGGCGACGGGTTCGTCGAAGCCGTCCAGAGCGGCAACCGCGGCACGCTCGTCCAGCCCAACCGCTCCTGCGCCTGGTGGGACGCGCTGAACTGCGGCCATAAGGACGGCTACACCAACGCCCTCATCTACCGCGCCTGGCGCTCGCCTCGCCGACCTCGAAGGGAGGCTCGGACGGAGCGACAAGGCGCGCCGCCTACACGCGGCTCGCCGACCGGCTCAAGGCCGTCTACGCGAAGACGCTCTACAACCCCAAGACCGGGCTGGCTGGCCTGGTGGAAGAGCGCCGACGGAGAGCTCCACGACTACGCCTCGCCGACGCTCAACGGCCTGGCCATCGAATACGGCCTCGTCGAGCCCGCGCTCGGCCGGCAGATCCTCGACCGGCTGTGGAAGAAGATCGCCGAGGCCGGCTTCACGCGCTTCGACCTGGGCGTCCCGCTCGATGCTCGTTCCCGTCCGTCGGAGCGATTATCTCCAGCCCGACGCCATCGGCATCCCCAAGCGCGAGGACGGCACGGACACCTTCGGCTGGTACATGAACGGCGGCATCACGGCCGGCCAGGTCCTGCATTTCCTGGCCGCGCACTACGTCCTCGGCGAGGGCGAGCGGGCCGACGCGGTGCTGCGGGCGATGCTCGAGCGCCAGGCGCGCGGCGAGTTCCAGAACGGCGTGCGCGACGCCGGCGGCGAGGGCATCGACTGGACGAGCTGGGACGGCAAGCCCACCGGCTACGAAGGCTACCTCGCCGACAGCTTCCGCTTCCTCCAGGCGGTCCTGCTGCGCGAGCCCGGATTCCGGGCGCGGCTCTACCGGCCGCTTGAAGCCGCTCCGGCGCCGAATCCGGGGACCGGCCCGCGCCCGGGAGAAGAAGCGGGGCCATCTCAGAGCGGCGCTCATCCTCCAAGCCGTCCCGGTTCTCCCGCCGCGGCCGTCCCCGACGCCCGGATAAAAGAGGATATCGCTTTTCTCGAAAGAACAACGAAGAAACTTCTCGACGGATGCCTTATCAAGGCTTCGGACGGGACGCCCCTCTACACGCCCGACGGCAAGGCCCATTACGCTGCGCTCTGGACCCGGGACTTCGCTTCGATGGTCGAGTACGCCGGCGACCTCATGCCGCTCGAGGACATCGGGCGGTGCATCGATCGCCTCGTCAATAGCGTGACGGCGGACGGCCTCGTGCCCGACCGGGTCCAAGCCGACGGACGGGCCGTCTACGCGGCGGGGTCGGCCGACTCGCCCCTCGGCGGGCCCAACATCGACAACGCCCAGTTCCTCGTTTTCGCCGTCGACCGTTACCTCGAGATGCTCCCGGAGGAGAGGCGGCCGGCGGTTTACACGAAGTGGGCGCCCGCCCTCATCCGCGGCATGGACTGGATCCCGCGCGGCGCGAACGGCCTCGTCTGGAACGACCCCCGGCAGCCCCATTCGCCCTACGGCTTCACGGACACCGTAGCGAAGACGGGCGACGTGTTCATGGAATCCGTGCTCTATTGGCGCGCGGCGAAGATGCTGGCCGGATTGGAGCGCCGCTACGGGAAGGCGGCGACGGCGGACGGGCTCCTCTCGCGGGCCGCGTCCATCGAGAAGAACATCGGCTCGCTCTGGGACGACCGGACCGGGATGTTCCTGGCCGCCTCGGTCGACTGCCGGCAGACGGACATCTGGGGGAACGCCTACGCCGTGGCCGCCGGTTTCCCGCTGGCGGGGCGGAGAGACCGCATCCTCGACTATCTCGTCACGAACTACGACCGCTATGTTTGGCGGGGTCAGGTCCGGCACCTGCCGCGCGGCGAATACTGGCAGCGCCAGCTCTATCCCGTCGAGAAGGACAGGTACCAGAACGGGGCCTTCTGGGGGACGGCCTCCGGCTGGGTCATGCAGGCCATTCACGGCCGCGCGCCCGAGCTTGCCCGGCAAATGTTCCGCGACCTCGTCGAGGACTTCAGGACAGGCGGCATCTGCGAGTGCGTCAACGAAGGCTACCGGCAACTCGAGAGCTACGTCGACACCGCCACCAATCCTCTCGGCGCGGCGCGAGAACTGTGGGGAAGGTAAGAACGGGAGGCGAACGAAGCGAGCGAGCCCGAAGGTCCGTCGTCGCCGGCCTCCTTCGGGTCTCAGAAAGGAATGCCCAGGGCGGGACTCGAACCCGCATGGCCTTGCGGCCTCGACATTTTAAGTGTCGTGCGTATGCCTATTCCGCCACCCGGGCCTCGTTCTTGCCGTGACGAGTATACGACAGGGGAGAGGGGAAAGACAACGCGAGGCGGGACGGGGAAAGACCGCGAGTCCGGTGCGACGATGAGCGGGCCGTTGTAAAATCCGCCGCGGGGATGTAAAGTTCCTTGGCCCGGCGCCCCGGCCCGAGCGGTGCGAAACTCCGGCTGCCGCCCGGGTTGTGCGGCCGGCGCTTGGCACAAGATATGCTGATTTTTAGGGGGTGAGGGGAGAAAAGAATGACCGACAAGCGCATCAACCGGAAAGAGTTCCTGTCGACCCTGGGCAAGGCCGGCGCGGGCACGTGCATGTGCGCCGCCTCGGCCGGCATGTGCGCCGCCTTCGGCGGGCAGACCACGCCCCCAAAACCCGCCCAGCCTCCGGCCCCGCCCCAGCCCCCGGACCAGACCAAGCCGGGCGATAGATCGGTCGAGCGGGCCGCCAAGCGCATGGGGTTCGGCGACGCCTGGCTCGGGCGCTTCTTCGAGGCCGTCGACGCCACGCTCGACGAGCCGGCGCGGCGGCGGCTGATGCTGGCCAACGGCAAGTCCTGTTTCGCCTCCTTCGCCGGGCCGCCGAAGAAGCAGCCCGCACCCGACGCCCTGGAGAAGTTCACCGCCTGGGTCAAGGACAAGGGCAAGGACCGGGGATATTCGATCGATGGCAACGTCATCTCCTTCGAGTTCGTCGGCAGCGCGGAAACCGGCCAGGCCTCGCCCGAGGCCGTCTGCCTCTGTCCGATGGCGGAGGCCCAGAAGCCGGGCAAGATCTCCCCGACCTACTGCCTCTGCTCCGTCGGCTACGTCAAAGAGATGCACGAGCGGACGCTGGGCCGCCCGGTCGACGTCAAGCTCGTCGACTCCGTGCTCCGCGGCGGCCGGCGCTGCAAATTCCTGATCACGCCGGCGTAGCCGGCAGTTCTCGCTCCTTTCGGCCCCCGCTTGACAGGCCGTCCGCGGCTCGGCTATCGTTGGTCACCGAAGGCAAGGATTCCCCCATCCCCGGGAGGTGACGAATGAGCGCCGACGCGTCCGCGACGGCCCCCTATCAAGCAAAGGCTGGGGTCGCTCGACCTTTTCCGCGGCTTCACCATGTTCATGCTCATCGGCGAGAGCACGCTCCTCTACGAGCGGCTCCGCGACCCGTCCCTCGCCGGGACGGTCCTCCACGCCATCGGCACCCAGCTCGACCACCATCCGTGGAACGGGCTGCGGTGCTGGGACCTCGTCCAGCCGTTCTTCATGTTCATCGTCGGCGTCGCCCTGGCCCTGTCCACGGCGAACCGCGAGGCGCGGGGGGAGAGCCGCGGCCGGATCACCGCGCACGCCGTGCGCCGGGCCGTTCTCCTCCTCGTCATCGGCTGGGCCCTCTACTGCATCGAGCCGGGACGGATCACCTTCCGCTTCCAGAACGTCCTCGCCCAGCTCTCCGTGACCTACATCATCGCCTACTTCATGATGAAGCGCCCGGCTCGCGAGCAGATCGCCCTGAGCCTCGGGCTGATCCTCCTCACGGAGGTCCTCTACCGCGTCTTCTGGGTCCCGGGCTTCAACCAGCCGTTCGTCCCCGATCACAACTTCGGCTCGTGGTTCGACATGCTCGTCTCGGGCGAGCTCTCGGCGGGGCACTGGGTCTCCTTCAACGCCATCCCGACGACCGCCCACACGATCTGGGGCGTGCTGGCCGGGCAGTGGCTGATGGGGGCGCGGCCGGCGGCGAAGAAGCTGAGGGTCCTGGCCCTGACCGGGCTCGCGGGCGTCGCGGGCGGGTTCGGCCTGACCGCGGTCTCGCCGATGATCAAGCGCATCTGCACGAGCTCGTTCGTCGTCGCCAGCGGCGGCTTCTGCCTGCTGGCCCTGGCCTTCTGCTACTGGCTCGTCGATGTCAGGGGCGTCAGGAAGGGTGTCGCCTTCTTCAATATCGTCGGCATGAACTCGCTCTTCATCTACATCTTCACCCAGACCGGGGCGACGGACTGGCTGCTCCACCTGGCCAAGCCGTTCACGCACGCGGGCTTCGGCTGGACAGGGGGGCTGGGGGCGGAGATCGCCGCGAGCCTCGCCGCCTGGGCGCTCCTGTGGCTGATGTGCCTCTGGCTCTACCGGCGCCGCATCCTCATCAAGATCTGATCAAGACCCGGACGGGGTCAAACCTACTCTTTTACAGTGTAAAAGTAAAGCAGGTTTGATCCCTTCTTAGCGCTTGGCCGCGTCCTTCTCAGCGCTTCTCGAACATCGGGCCGGAGTGGTCGCCGTTGTTGTTGTAGCCCCGGCTCTCCCAGTAGCCCTTGAAGTTCGGGTTGTCGGAGAGCTCGATCGACGTGACCCACTTGGCCCACTTGTAGCCCCACTTGTCCTCGGCCACGACCTGGAAGGGAAAGCCCCGCGCCTCGGGCAGCGTCAGGCCGTTCATCCTGAAGGCGAGGAGGATATTCTTTTTCCGGATGTAAGCGAGCGGCAGGGAGGTCGAGTAGCCGTCGGCCGACCTGGAAAATGACCGTGTTCGCGGACGCCTCCGCGCCCGCTTCGTCGAGGAGCGCCGCGAGCGGCACGCCCTCCCAGAGGACCTTGACGTCCCAGCCCTCGACGCAGTGGATGATGGTGACCTTGGACTTCGACCGGCCGCGCCAGGACCTCGTCGTAGGACAGGCTCAGCGGCTTCGCCACGAGCCCGTCGACCTTGAGCCTGTAGGCCTTGATGTCGACGTGCTGCGGCCCCTTGATCGAGTTCTCCTCGAACTTCTCGATCGGGTCGAGCTTCTCCCCCTTGTATTCCCTGATCTCCACGGTCTGCGTCCGCGACGTCCCCTGCCCGCGCGCGCACGCCGGCGACAAGGCCAGCGCCGCGGCCGCGGCCAGGACGACAATCCCCCGGATCTTCTCTGCAAGAACCATCTCGCCCCTCCCTTCTTTCGGAATAATACCAATATACCATGAGATGGCGCCCCTGTTATTGACACCGTCTCCCGCCTCGGCTACATTTTGAGCGTGGCGGACTCGGCGGTGGCGCGGTTCTTCAAGCTCAGGGAGAAGGGGACGACCGTCCGGACCGAGGTCCTGGGCGGGGCGACGACCTTCGTCACGATGGCCTACATCATCGTCGTCAACCCGGCCATCCTCAGCTTCGCCGGCATCCCGCAGGGGCCGAGCACGGTGGCGACCATCCTGGCCGCGGCCTTCGGCACGCTCCTCATGGGCCTCTACGCCAACCGGCCGATCGCCGTCGCGCCGTACATGGGCGAGAACGCCTTCATCGCCTTCGGCCTGGCGGCCATGGGCATCGGCTGGCAGCTGCGGCTCGGGGCCGTCTTCGTCAGCGGCCTGGCCTTCGCCGCTCATCACCCTCCTCCGCGTCCGGTCGTGGCTGGCGAACTCCATCTCGCCGAGCCTCAAGCACAGCTTCGCCGTCGGCATCGGCCTCTTCCTCGCCTTCATCGGCCTCTACGAGACGGGGATCGTCACGAGCTCGGTCGCCGGCATGGCCCCGCAGGCGCTCCTCCGGGGCGGCGCGTCCGTCCTCTCGGCGCCCGACGTCCCGGTCAAGATCGGCAACCTCCGGAGCCCCCAGGTCCTCCTCGCCGTCCTCGGCTTCGTCCTCATCTCCGTCCTCCTCCACTTCCGGGTCCGGGGCGGCATCCTCATCGGCATCGCCGTGACCGCGGTGCTCGGCTATGCCCTCGGCCTGGGCGAGGCGCCCCGGGCCGTGGCCGCGCTGCCCTTCACCGGCGCTTACAGCCTGGCCCCGATCGCCCTCAAGCTCGACATCGCCGGCGTCCTCCGCCTGAGCTTCCTGCCCATCCTGCTGACGCTCTTCCTGATGGGCTTTCTCGACACGCTGGGCACGCTCGTCGGCGTCGGCGCGGCCGGCAAGATGCTCGACGAGAAGGGCAATTTCCCGGAGATCGAGCGGCCGATGATGGTCGACGCCGCGACCTGCGTCGTGAGCGCCCTCGTCGGGACGTCGACGAGCGGCGCCTACATCGAGTCGGCGACCGGCATCCGCGAGGGCGCGCGGACCGGCCTGGCCGCGGTCACGACGGCCGGCGCTCTTCGCCCTGTCGCTCTTCTTCATCCCGCTCGTCGCGCCCCTCCAGCACCTCCGCTACGCGTACGGCCCGGCCCTCGTCGCCGTCGGCGTGCTCATGGTCGGCTCCATCCGGCACATCGATTTCGACGACATGACGGAGCTCGTCCCGGCCTTCGCCACGATCGCCGTCATGGTCTTCACCTACAACGTCGCCAACGGCCTGACGGCCGGCCTCGTCCTGTGGCCGCTCTTCAAGCTCCTCACGGGGCGGGTCCGGGAGGTCAAGCCCGGCGCGGCCGTCCTCGGGCTGCTGTGCCTCGTCTATTTCGTCTTCGGCCTGCCCCATTAGGAGGGAACCATGGAACGCCCCCGGAAGAAATCCGCCAACAAGTGGCTCGTCGGGCTGGGCATCGGCTGCGGCGGCATCGTCGTCATCGTCATCGTCCTCGTCATCGGCGGCTACCTCTTCGTCCGGAACGCCACCCAGGGCTTTCGGGAGTCGGACGAGCTGATGAAGTCCGTCACGGCCAAGTACGGCCGCATCGAGGATTATTGCCCCGACCCGGCCGGGGCCATCCCGGCCGGCCGGCTGGAGGTCTTCCTGGCCGTGCGCGAGACGGGCGCCCCCGCCCGGGCGAAAGTCGAGGAATCGCTCGAAGCTCTGATGAAGACCCGGGACGAGGCCGGCGGCCGCGACCGTTCGCCGGGCTCGGTCTTCCAGGCCCTCAAGACCGGCGTCGGGATGGTCCCCCAGATCTCGGATTTCCTGAAGAGCCCGCGCCCAGGCGCTCCTCGACAAGGGGATGGGCGCCGGCGAATACGATTATCTCTATATCGTCTCCTACTATTCCTGGCTCAAGAAGACGCCGATGGACGGCACCGGCCTCCAGTTCCGCGGGCCCGGCCGCGACGCGACGGACCCCGACGACCAGGACGCCCTGGCCGTGAGCAAGGACATGCATCTCATGCGGGTCCATCGGCTCGTCCTGCCGATGCTCCAGTGCCAGCTGGCGAAGCTCGGCCGGGCCGGGACGGGCGGAGCCGGCGGAAAGTGGCGGGAAGCGCTCGCCGCCGAGGTCAAGGCGATGGAGGCCGACCGCTATCGCCTGCCCTGGCAGGACGGCGTGCCCGCCGAGATCGGCGACTCGCTCCGGCCTTTCCGCGACCGGCTCGAGGCCGGGTTCAGCCGGATGGCCGACCTGTTCGAAGTCGCCTCCGCGCGGCAGCTGCGGGCCGGGCGCTAAGCGGATTGAGCAGAGGTCCTCGCCCTGGGAGACAAATGGCCTGAGGGGCTTCCCGCGGCCCTGGGATGGCTCAGCGCCGCGGGCCGGAGCGGCCCCGGCCGCCGCCGTAACCGCCGTCGCGCCCGGAGCTTCGGCCTGCGTCCGGACCGCCTCCCCGGCCGGGCGCGGCCCCCTGCCCCAGCCCTGCTTGGGCATCTTCTCCAGGCTCAGGTCGCGGGCGAAGAGATCGTCGGTCACCCGCTTCTCCGGGATCTTCATGCCGATGAAGCGCTCGATGGCCTCGAGGTGGGCGGAGGTGCCCTCGCTGGCCAGGGTGATGGCCTTGCCGCCCTTGCCGGCCCGGGCCGTCCGGCCGATGCGGTGGACGTAGTTCTCGAAGTCCTGCGGCACGTCGTAGTTGATGACCATCTCCAGGTCCTCGATGTCGAGGCCCCGGGCGGCGACGTCCGTGGCCACGAGGATGGGGAACTTGCCGGCCATGAAATCGTGGATGACCCGCAGCCGGTCCTTCTGCGGCAGGTCGCCGCTCAGGTAGAACGCGCGGTAGCCGTTGGCCTCGAGCTCCTTGGCCAGGCGGAAGGCGTGGTGCCGCATGTTGGCGAAGATGAGGACGTTGCGGGGGGCGTTGCGCTGCAGGAGCCCGAGGAGGAGGTTGAGCTTGATGTGGCTCTTGACGTGGTAGATCTCCTGGGTGATCGTGTCCACGGTCAGCTGCTCGGGCGTGACGTCGATGGAGACCGGGTCGTTCAGGTATTCGGCGGCGACGAGCCGGGAGACGCGGTTGAGCGTCGCGCTGAAGAGCATGCTCTGGCGGCGCGTCCGCTCGGGCATCTTGCGGATGATCTTGCGCAGGTCCGGCAGGAAGCCCATGTCGAACAGCCGGTCGGCCTCGTCGATGACGAGATAGCCGACGTCCTTGAAGCTCAGCCGGCCGCTCTCGGCGAGGTCGATGAGGCGGCCCGGCGTCCCGATCATGATGTCGACGCCGTTCTTCAGCAGCCCGAGCTGGGTCGCGTAGCCGACGCCGCCGTAGAAGGCGCCGACGCGAGAAGCCGAGGTGCCGGTTGAGGAGGTTGGCCTCGCCCTCGATCTGGACGGCGAGCTCCCGGGTCGGGCTGATGATGAGGGCCTTCTTCCGGGCCTCCGGCCCGGCCTCGAGCATCTTCTCGAAGATGGTGATGAGGAAGGCCGCGGTCTTGCCCGTCCCCGTCTGGGACTGGACGGCGACGTCCTCGCCCTGGAGGGTCCTGGCCAGGGTCTGCTCCTGGACCGTGGTCAATTCGGTATAGCCCCTCTCGGCGATGCCGCGGAGGAGCCGGGGGTCGAGGTCGAGTTCCTTGAATGTCATTGTCGTCCTTTATCCGTTCGCTCGATACACGGGGCCGGGACGGTCGTCACCAGGGGTTCATCCGGCGGGGAAAACGGCTGATCTCGACGGCGTCCGGCCCGGTATCAAGACGGATATTTTATCATACCGGGCCTCCGGCCTCAAGGGGCAGAGGGGAGGGGCCGGTCAGCGGCCGTAGCCGACGACGGCGTCGAGGAGCAGGGGCTTCGTGCCGTTGTTCGAGATGCGGAGGATCTTGACCCCCGGGGCTCCCCTCGGGCGTCCTCCCCATATCTCGAGGCGTCAGGCGGAAGCCGCCTGGCGACGCCCCGGCGGTGAGGGGCATCCAGGCGCGCTCCGGGGCGTCCTTGGCCTCGCCGGCGAGGAACCACCCCTCGAGGCCGAACTCCGCCTCGCCCTTGGTGACGACGAGGCCGTCGTCGAAGCCCGAGGAGGGGAGGATCGGCTTCTCCATGAGCAGGGTCATCCGGCCGCCGGGGGCGATCTCGGCGAAGCGGCCGTCGGGCTTCCCCAGGACCTCGTCGGGATCCTTCACGTCCTGGGACGAGACGACGCGGGCGACGTAGAACTCCGGCCGGGCC
>CAWDTC010000019.1:0-74549 GCA_963805045.1 Candidatus Aminicenantota bacterium | reverse complement strand
CCAAGTCGCGCGAGCCCGAGACGCCGACCGTGTAGACGGCCGAGATCAGGGCCTTGCGGCCGTCGGGCGAGGGCATGATGTCGTTGAGCGTGTAGTCGATGACGAGGTCGATCTGGAGATCGAGGCCCTGGAAGGGGACGGTCAGGCGGCGGCTCTCCCGCCACTGGTCGCCGGGCCCGACCGGCTGGGCGGGGAAGGCCGGGAAGTAGTCCCGCAGGATCTGGGGGATGGAGAAGTTCAGGACGTTCTGCTGGGCCAGGACGTCGGGGTTGCGGATGTCCATGACCTTGCCCGAGCGGTTGAAGACGACCTCGAGGGACTTGCCCTCCGCCGTCCGCAGGGTCTGGGACTGCGTCTCGGTCGGGAGCTGGGCCCGGACTTCGATGCCCGAGGTCGTCAGGCCGGCCAGGACCGTGTCGCGGCCCGAATTCACGACGCGCGAGCCGGAGGTCGCCCTGGGCGCTGGCGTCCAGGGTCAGGTCCTTGCCGAAGAAGTCCTTGCCGCCGACGTTGACCTGGCCGTTGATGCCGTAGGTCAGGGCCGTGCCCGCGGCCGGGCCGAAGCGGAGGGCGGACCTTCTCGGCCTGGCCGGGCGCGAGGGCGAGGGGCCAGGACAGGATGAAGGCCAGGGACAGGGCGGTCGGTCTTCTCATCGGCTTCGTCTCCTCAGCGGACGCGGACTCGCGGGCGCAGTCCATTCTACGCCCTGCTCGAACGGAGCGCAAACGCGTCGGCGCCGCCCGGACGCCGCCGTCCCTTGAGCCCGGTTCCCGGCCTAGAAATCCGGGTCCGTGATCTTCTTCTCCTGCCAGGTCCCGTACTTCTGGAGCTGGGTCCGGATATCGGACGCCTTGCCCACGACGACGAGCACGTAATCGCCCTTCGGCAGGAGGGCCGCCGCCGCGCGCTTAGCGCCGTCGGCCGTGACCTTGCCGATCGATACCAAGTACTTGTCGTAATAATCGAAGCCGAGCCTGAAATAGGCCAGGCGGACGTACGCCGAGGCCTTGCTGGCGTCGGTCTCGAGCGTCGGCGGGAATTGGCCCTGGATGTAGTTCCGGGCGCTCTCCACCTCCTCGGCGGAGAAGCCCTCCCTGGGCGCCCTTGGCGAGCAGGCCGAAGGTGATGTCGAGCATCTCGCCGATCTTGTCGTTCTTCGTGTAGGAGGCGACCTGAAAGACCCCCCCGGCGGCCCAGGTCCGGAACGCGCTCGAAGCGCCGTAGGTCAGGCCCCGCTTGATGCGGAGCTCGGTGTTGAGCCAGGACGTGAACCGGCCGCCCCAGAGGGTGTTCATGACCGAGGCCGCCGGCGTGATCGGGTCGCCCATGGCGTACCCGGGCGCGCCGAGGACGAAATAGGCCTGGGTGGCGTCGGGCTTGTCGACGAGGACGAGCTTCACGCCCTTCGGCTTGGGGAGAGCGGGCAGGGCGTCGGAGGGCGCCGCGCCCGGCCGGGTTGGCCCAGCGGCCGAGGGTCGACTCGAGGAGCGCGACGAGCGCGGGCTTGTCGATGTCGCCGACGACCGCGGCGACGGCCCGGTCGGGGCGGAAATGCGCGGCATAGAAGCTCTTGACGTCCCCGGCGGTCATCTTCTTCAGGGACGATTCCGTGCCCGCGGCCAGGTGGCCGAGGGGATGGGCGCCGAAGTAGGCCTTCTGGAAGTAATAGCGGACCGCGGCCCCCGGGTTGTCCTTGGCGGCCTTGAGGCTGTCGACCCGCCTGGCCCGCTCCTTGGCGAATTCCTCATCCTTGAACGCGGGGGCGGTCAGGCAGTCGGCGGCGATCTCAAGAAGGCGGGGGAAATGCTGGGAGAGGCTGTCGCCGATGACCTGGGCGTATTCCTCGGAGGCCAGGGCGTCCAGGCTCGCCCCCATGAAGTCGAGGGCTTCCGCGACGGCGTCGGCGTCCATCCCGGCGGCGCCCTTGGTCATCAGGGCCGCGGTCAGGCCGGCCACGCCCTCCGCCCCGGCCGGCTCGAAGGCCGCCCCGGCGCCCCGGACGATCATCCGGAAGCTGATGACGGGGAGCGAGGAATTCCGGAGATAATAGACCGTCAGGCCGTTCTTCAGGCCGATCTTCTCCGGAGCCGGCAGCTGGTCGGCCGCCCGGAGCGCTGCGGCGGAGACGAGGACGGCGGCGAGGATGACGGCCGTGGTTTTTGGAGCGATCTTTTTCACTTCGCACCTCCCTCGGGAACGAGCTTTCCGACGGTCTTGTTCGTTTCGATGAAATACTTCTGCGCGACCTCCTTGACCCGTTCGACCTTGACGGCCGCGTAGTCGTCCATGATCGTGAAGAGCTTGCCGAAATCGCCGTAGAGGAGCTCGTAGGTCCCGAGCTGGTTGGCCTTGCCGGAGATCGTCTGGAGGCCCATGTAGAAATCGCTGCGGACGCCGTTCATGGCCTTCTCGAATTCCCTCGGCGTGATCCCCTCGGCCTTGATCTTGGTCAGCTCCTCCTCGATCGATCCGGTCGATCCTGTCGAGGTCGGCGCCGGGCCGGGGCTTGACCTCGATCGTGAAGAGGAAGGGGTCGATCGTCTCCTGCGCCCCCCCGCCGACCTGGATGGCCAGCTGCTCCTCCCTGACGAGGCGGCGGTAGAGGCGGCTGCTCTCGCCCTCGAGGAGGGGTTTGGCCAGGATCGAGAGGGGCAGGAAGTCCACGTCCTTGGCGTTCGGGGCGTGCCAGACGGCCATGTAGGACGGCGCCTGGGCCTCCTTGCGGATGAGGACGGTCTTGGGGCCCAACTGCGGCGGCTCGGTCGTCGCGACCGGGGGAGGGGGCGGCGAGGCCTTGACCGGCTCATAGTATTTCTTGACGAGCTCGAAGGTCTTGGCCGGGTCGAGGTCGCCGACGATGACCAGGACGGCGTTGTTCGGCGCGTAATACGTATGGTAATAGGCCATGATCTCGTCCCGGCGCCAGCTCAGGATGTCGCTCATCCAGCCGATGACGTCCCAATGATAGGGGTGGGCCATGATGGCCGTGGCCCGGACGCTCTCGTTGAGGATCCCGTCGTTGTTGTTGTCGACGGACATCCGGCGCTCGGAAGCGACGACGCCCCGCTCGGACTCGAGGACGTCCGGCACGAAGGCCAGGCCCTGCATCCGGTCGGCCTCCATCTCGATCATGGCCTCGAGGGCGGCGGCCGGGAACCAGTCCGTGTAGACGGTCATGTCGTCGGCCGTATAGGCGTTGTTCGACCCGCCGCGAAACTCCATGCGCCGGTCGAATTCGCCGGGCCCGACCTTGGCCGTGCCGTTGAACATCATGTGCTCGCAGAAGTGCGAGACGCCGGTCAGGCCGGTCCGCTCGTTCCGCGAGCCGACGCGGAAGAACGTGTAGAGGGCGATGTTGGGGATGTTGTGGTCCTCGACAAGGAGGACCTTGAGCCCGTTCGAGAGCTGCTGGACCTTGACGTCCTCCTTCCGGAACGCCGCCGAGAGCGAGGCGGCGCAGGCAGCCAGGACGAGCAGAGCCAGGGCGATCCGCTTTCTCATGCCGTCACCTCCTAAAGGGTCGGAAGGCCCATTATACGCGGGGACCATCGTCGAAACAACGTGTCGAAACGGGCTGTCCCTCCAGGGGGACAGCCCCTCTTGTCCATTCAGCCGGCCAAACACTTGGCACAAAGCTTGCAACGGGTCAGTTTAGGCGATATGCTAATTTAAAGAGGAGGTTGAACATGAAAAAATTCTTAACGATGGTCGCCCTCGTCTCTCTCGCGACCCTGGGCGGCGCGGCCCTCGTCTTCGCCGCCGGGAACGGCCGCCCCGCGGGGGGCGGGACCTCTCGCGCGTTCGCCGTGCAGGAGTATGGGGCGGACCTGGACATGGATTACTGCTACAACTATCTTTCCCCCTACGGGAACTGGGTCCGCATGGACCGCTGGGGTTACGTCTGGACCCCCCGCAACATGGGCTACCGCTGGCGGCCCTACAGCGACGGGCACTGGGTCTGGACGGACTACGGCTGGACGTGGATCTCCGACCTCGAGTGGGGCTGGGTCCCCTTCCACTATGGCCGCTGGGGCTGGGACGACGACCTCGGCTGGTTCTGGGTCCCCGGCACGGAGTGGGGACCGGCCTGGGTCACCTGGCGCTCGAGCGACCTGTACTGCGGCTGGGCGCCCTTTCCTCCCGGGATCGAATTCCGGGCGGGGATGGACTTCGGGTCGTTCGGGATCGACATCCCCTTCCGCTTCTGGGTCTTCATCGGCGCCTCGCATTTCTGCGACAGCGAGGTCTTCCCCTACGTCCTCCCGTTCGAACGCAACGTCACGATCATCAACAATACCGTCATCCATAATAATTTCTCCTGGCGCGGGCGCCGCTTCGTCAACGACGGCATCGGCATCGATACCGTCCGCCGCCTGACCCGGCGCGACGTCCCCCGCTACGCCCTCCAGGACGCGCGCCAGCCGGGACGGGCCATGGTCACGGGGAACCAGGTCCAGCTCTACCGGCCGTCTTTCAAAGAGAACGCCGCGGCCCGTCCGAAAACCTTCCTGAACCGGGACCAGGCCCGGCAGGAACTCGCGCCGGCCAAGGTCTTCGAACCGCGGCAACAGCCCCCCAAGGTCGCGACCGCGTCCGACGTCCAGAAGCGCCAGACTCAGGAACGCAATCTCATGGATAAGAGCCAGGCCCAGGAGCTGAAGGCCATCGACCAGCAGCGGAACCAGGAACAGAAGAAGGTCCAGGCGCCCTCCGAGAAGGCCAAGATCCAGCAGGACTACCAGGCGAAGAAGACCGAAGTGGCCAAGCAGCACCAGACCGAAAAGCAGCAGCTCAACGAGCGCCACAAGACGGACGCGCAGCAGGTCAGGCAGGCCGGCCAGCAGAAGCCGCCGGCGAAGCCGCCGGCAAAACCGCCGAAGAAGTAGTGAGGATCAGAGAGGGGGCCGCCCCCTCCTAGAAAAAACCAAGAGGGACTGTCCCAGCGGGGGACAGTCCCTCTTTTCTTCTTAGATTCTCATCGACCCCAAAGCAGGGCGGGACCCCCAGTTCTCCCCTCTTCCAGTCGCACGGGATCGACTTCGGCTCGCGGCGGCGACATCCTCCGCGTTAAAATCGCCGCCGGTCCTTTCCCGGCCGCGGCAACTTGACGGTTTGGAACGAAAGGCCTATTTTAGCGTTTATCATCCTCGAGCGAGGAGCAGCGATGAAAAAGAACAGGGTCGTGGCGGTGGCCGCCATGGCGGTGATCGGTACGATGGGGATATTCCTGTCCTGGTCTCCGGCGGCGGCCACGGAGACGTCTCCGGCCTTCTCTCTCTCCGCGGCCCCGGCCGCTCCGGCCCCTAAGCCCGAGCGCGCTTCGAACGTCTTCGTCACCGAGCCTCGGCAGAGGACCCTCCGGGCCTGGATCGAATGGGGGGCCTTCCTGGGGACCTCGGCCACGAGCTACTGGATCCGGTACAAGCACGGCGGCTTCACCGAGGACTGGCAGTTCGCGCCGACCTTCAGCGCGCAGTTCAAGCGGTTCTTCCTCCTCGACGGCTGGCGGTTCGACTCGAACAACTTCAAGCTCAACTGGACGCACAGCCTGGCCGGCGGCATCTATTACCAGATGGCCCGGGCCAACTACGTGTCCTGGTTCCACTCCTGGCTCATGGCCTGCCTGGCCTCGACCCTCTGGGAGGGCGGGGTCGAGTGGAAAGAGGTCATCTCCATCAACGACCAGATCATGACCGGCATCGGCGGCTTCGCCACGGGCGAGCCGTGGTACCAGATCGGCGAGTACCTAAGCCACCAGTCGAGCTTCCTCCTCAGCGCCCTGGGCTGGATCAACCCCGTCGTCAAGGTCAACCGCTGGCTCGACCGCAAGGACCCCGAGACGAAGGATTACATCCAGCCGGCCTGGCACGACCTCGGACTGACCACCGGGGTGAGGAACCTGGCCTCGACGGGGAAGCCGGACGAGACCGCCCTCTACCTCGGGCTCCACACGCGGCTCCTGACCCTTCCGGACTATGGCCAGCCCGGGGAGGTCGACAAGGCCGTCAAGGACACCTACGCGAGCGATATCAGCCTGGACTACGCCATCCGCGACGGCCACTCCGACGAGGTCAACCTGACCCTGGGCGCCGTGACCTGGGGGCATTTCTGGCAGAAGATCGGCGACGACCATCTCGGCTACAGCCTGACGGTCGGGCTCGGCTCGTCCTTCCAGTACTTCAAGAAGAAGCCCCTCAATTATTACGATTCCGCCCAGCTGGCGGTCGACCCGACCAACCTCAGCGCCGGCGAACTCCGGGACCTCGCGCTCGACGAGCCGCGGGACTTCACCGACAAGCTGGCCATCGTCCACATCGCCGGGCCCGTCCTCGACTGGACGATCTTCCGGCGCGGGCTGAAACTCCGCACGATCGCCTCGGCCTCCGTCGATTTCGGCCTCATCAACTCCCTGGCGCTCAACGCCTATTCCGAGCTCCACCACACGCTCCCCGACGACACGATCGCGGGCATGAAGGAAACGCTCGTCTATTACGGGTACTACTACGGCTTCGGGGGCACGGTCTCGGGCGAGACCGAGCTTGAATGGGGGGGCTTGCGGGCCCGGGCCCTGGCCAGCTTCGGCGCCTGGGGCTCGGCCGATTTCCGGCACCGCTACCCCACCCAGATCACGAACAACGCCCACGGCGACGACAACCGGTTCCGCACCCTGGTCGAGGCCGGCTGGAAGATCCCGCGCCTGCCCCTGACGATCTTCGGCCGCTACGAAGGCATCCACCGGTGGGGGAGGCTGCCGGGAGTGACGGTCACGAACATGGAGAACCGGACCTTCGCCGGCCTCGAATTTTCCTACTAGTCCGCCGCCGGCGGGCTAGCCGATGACTTCCCAGCCCTTGCGCCGGGCGTGGCGCCGGAGCCCGCGCGTCGGATGGACGGCGATGGGGTGTCCGACGAGCTCGAGGACGGGGAGGTCGGATAACCGGTCGGCCATGGCCCGGGAACCCGCCCAGTCGACCTCCTCGGGCTTGACCCGCCCGAACAGGGCCTCGACCTTCTGCCGGGCATAGGGGTAAATTCCACGGCGGTGCCCGGTGAGCTTCCCCCCGGCCGCCTCGAGCTCGCGGCCGATGACGATGTCGACGGCGAGCTTTTCCCTGAGCTCCTCGGCCAGGACCTGGAGCGACCCGGAGAGAAGGACGATGCGGCAGCCCTCCTCCTTGAAGCGCCGGATCCTCTCTCTCAGGCCGGAGGGCACCGCCTCCCTGAGGTGGGCCGCCCCGTACTCCCCGGCCCAGGCCTTGAGCCGTTCGGGCGTTTCCCCCCGCAGGTACGTCGCGTTCCAGCCGATGGCCCCGCGGAGTCCGCGCTTGAAGGCGTCCACGGCGAACGTCCAGAGGAAGGCGGCGAGCCGCAGCAGACCGATCTTCCCCCTGAAGAGGAGAAAGCAGAAGAACGAATATTCGGAACTCGTCCGCCTGAGCAGGGTGCCGTCGAGGTCGATGATGGCGAGCTTCTGGAGGTTCAACGTCCGGCCGTCCTTGTTCGCGTCCTGGCGGGAGTGCTCCACATATAGCATAGATGCCGCGGGCCGTCAAAGGCGCTGCCGCGCGGGGTCCGCTGCGCCCGTCACGCCTTGCGGGCGATGTCCCGGGCGATGAGGAGCGTCTTCGGGTCGAGCTTCAGGCGCAGGTCCTTGGGTGCCAGCCGGTCGTGGTCCTTGACCAGGCTGAAATGGACGTGGTCGCCGTGGTGCTGGAGGGAGATCAGGACGTCGATGGCCGCGAGGTGGCCCTTGAGCTCGAAGGGGATGCCCCGCTCGTCGAACAGAGGGTCCTCGCCGCGGAGGGAGGCGCTGAACCAGACCTCGAGGCCCAGGCGGCCGGCGAAGTCCTTGAACTTCGCGAGCTCCTCCGGGCCGGCCTGGCCGAAGTCGAGGCCGTCCACGATGACCGTCCCGGCGCCGAACTGGCCGTGGACGATCATCGCCTCGAGGCTCCGCAGGACCTGTTCCGTCCGGGTCCCCTCCTGCTTGAAGTTCATGATGACCCGGTTGCGGCTGAGCTCCTCGGACATCTCGAGCGCGGACTTCATGCCGGGCTTCTTGGCGATCTCCTTGAAGATGTCCTCGTACCAGGTGATGATGTGGTCGACGCGGCTGGCGTAGGAGACGTGGATGACGCGCTTCGCCCTGGAGGAGCTTGTCCGCGGCGATGTGGACCAGGCAGGCCGTCTTGCCGACGCCCTTGCGCGAGGCGAGGACGCCGATATTCCCTTTCCCCAGCCCGCCCGAGATCGACTTTTCGAGGATCCGCAGGGGGCTGCGCTTGATGAGTTCTTCCTTGACCGTGAGCGTCATGTCCTCTCCTTCCGCTCCTTCGGAGCGCCGGTCCTCTGTCTTTCCCGGTACTGCTCCATGAGCAGCTCGGCGACCTGCGGCCGGCACCCGGCCGTACTTCAGGAACTCCATGGTGAACTCGGCCTTGCCCTGGGTCAGCGAGCGCAGGACCGTCGAGTAGCCGAACATCTCGCTCAGCGGCACCTCGGCGTCGACCCGGGCGAACGTCCCGTCCTCGACCGAGCTGACGATGATGCCCCGCCGCTGGTTGATCGTGGCGAAGACGTTGCCGGCGAACTCGGTCGGGCCCTCGACCGAGACCTTCATGATCGGCTCGAGGATCTGCGGCTTGGCCTTCGGGTAGACCTGCCGGAAGGCGCCCATGGGCGGCCGCCTGGAAGGCGATGTCGGACGAGTCGACGGGGTGGGACTGGCCGTCGTCGAGGACGACCCGGACGCCGATGACCGGGAAGCCGATGAGCTGGCCCTTGCGGAGGACGGCGCGGAAGCCCTTGTCGCAGGAGGGGATGAACTCCCGCGGGATGCGGCCGCCCTTGACCTCGTTCACGAACTCGTAGTTCCCCTCGGCCAGCGGCTCGATGCGGCCGATGACCCGGGCGTACTGGCCGGCGCCGCCGGTCTGCTTCTTGTGGGTGTAGTCGAACTCGACGCGCTGGCTGATGGCCTCGCGGTAGGCGACCTGGGGCTTGCCCGTCTCGACCTCGGCGCCGGTACTCGCGCTTCATCCGCTCGATGTAGATGTCGAGGTGGAGCTCGCCCATGCCCTGGATGATGGTCTCGCTGCGACTCGGGGTCGACGTGCGTCCGGAAGGTCGGGTCTTCCTTGGTGAACCGGTTGAGGGCCTTGGCCATGCGGTCGGCGGCTTCGTTGTCCTTGGGCGTGATGGCCAGGGAGATGACCGGCTCGGGGACGTAGCATCGAGGTCATGGCGCAGGTTGAGGCCGGGGCTGCAGAAGGTGTCGCCCGAGGCGCAGTCGACGCCGAACAGGGCGACGATGTCGCCGCAGTCGGCGCTCGGTGATGTCCTCCATCGCGTCGGCGTGCATGCGGACGAGGCGGCCGACCTTGACCTTCTGGCCGCGAGCGGGTGTTGACGAGCTCGTCGCCCTTGCTCGAGGCTCGCCCTGGTAGATGCGGATGTAGGTCAGCTGGCCGTAGGGGCCGTCCTCGAGCTTGAAGGCCGAGGGCGACGGTCTTGGCCGTCGGGGTCCGGGCCGAGGACGAGCTCGACGCCTCGTCCTTGTCGAGGTCGAGGGCGCGGTTCTCGACCTCGGCCGGGTTGGGCAGGTAGCGGACGACGGCGTCGAGCAGGGGCTGGACGCCCTTGTTCTTGTAGGCCGAGCCGATGAAGACCGGCGACGAGCCTGCGGGCGATCGTGCCCTTGCGGACGGCGGCGCGGATCAGGTCCTCGGTCGCGCGGCCCTCGAGGGCGGCCTCCATGAGCTCGTCCGAGAACATCGAGGCGGCGTCGACGAGCTCTCTCGCGCGCCGTCGCGGGCCTCGGCCTCGAGCTCGGCCGGGATGGGCTCGCTCGCGGACGATCTCGCCGTCGGCGCCGTCGAAATAGAGGGCCTTCATGGTGACGAGGTCGACGACGCCCGCGAAGCTGGTCCTCGAGGCCGATGGGGAGCTGCATGAGCACGGCGTTGTGGCCGAGCTTTTCGACGAGCTGGTCCCGGACCTTGAAGGGGTTGGCGCCCGGTGCGGTCGCAGCTTGTTGATGAAGGCGATGCGGGGGACGTTGTAGCGCTTGAGCTGGCGGTCGACGGTGATCGACTGGGACTGGACGCCGCCGACGGAGCAGAGCACGAGGATGGCGCCGTCGAGGACGCGCAGGGAGCGCTCGACCTCGATGGTGAAGTCGACGTGGCCGGGCGTGTCGATGATGTTGATCGAGTGGTCGTCCCAGTCGACGTTGGTGGCGGCCGAGGCGATGGTGATGCCGCGCTCGCGCTCGAGGTCCATGGAGTCCATGGTCGCGCCGACGCCGTCCTTGCCCTTGACCTCGTGGATCGCGTGGATCTTCTTGCAGTAAAAGAGGATCCGCTCGGTCAAGCGTCGTCTTGCCGGAGTCGATGTGGGCGCTGATGCCGATGTTGCGCATTCTCGCGATGTCAGTGTTCATGGACGTCTGCCTTAAAGACGACACGCCTGTCCGGGGTGCGAGGGTGAGCCGCTTCGATGGTGTCGGAAGGAGCAGGTCGTGCGATCGAGCCGCTATTATAGCGTAAAACCGTCCGCGGCTCAAGTTTAAAGAAGGGGTCAGGTCTACTTTCTTACAGTTTTTCTGATAGAAAGTAGACCTGACCCCTTCTTGGCGGGGAGACTGTTCCCGGAGAGGGACAGTCCCTCTTCGCGCTGCTTCTCGGCTTGACAGGGTTTCGAGCCTTGATTTATGCTCCCGTCCGGTCCTCGGAACTGACCTCCTGGGCCCTTGAACGCGTCGCCTGATGACCGACTGTCACCGCCAACGAGCGCATAAGCCCTCCCGCGGCCCGGCCTTCAGCCCGGCCGCCATCGGGGTGTTGATGATGGCCAGCATAGCCGCCGCCAGTCCGTCCCTCATCCCCAGGCCCGCGGCCTCCCGCTATGGGAGAGGATGGTTCCGCCTCGTCCCGGGCCTGCGGATCGTCGTCCCGGCCGGCGGTGCCACGCGGCTCGCCGAGGTCGCCGACGTCCTCCGCGAAGGGCTTCGGGACTTCGCCGGGGTCGAGGCGGTCGTCGAGACGGGCGCGGGCCGCGCCGCGGAGGGGACGATCTCCCTCTCCCTCGACCCCCGCGCCTTCCCCGGCGAGCCCGAGGCCTACCGGCTCGAGGTCGGCCGCTCGGCGCGTGTCGTCGCCTCCGACCCCCGCGGCCTCGTCTGGGGAGCGCAAACCTTCTTCCAGAGCATCGAGCCGTCCGCCGCCGGCCCGGCCGTCCGATACGGGACCGTCTCCGACCGTCCGCGGCGGCCGTGGCGCGGGCTCATGCTCGACCCGGTCCGGTCGTTCCTCGACCTCGACTTCCTCCGCCGCACGGTCCGGGTCATGTCGGCCTACAAGCTCAACGTCCTCCACCTCCACCTCACCGACGACGAGGCCTGGCGCTTCGAATCCAAGGCCTGGCCGAAATGCAACCGTCCCGGCGAGCCCCTGTACACGCAGGCGGAGCTCCGGGAGCTCGTCGCCTTCGCCGGGCGCTACGGCGTCGAGATCGTGCCCGAGTTCGACGTCCCCGGCCACTCCATGACCGCCGTCAACGCTTATCCGGAGCTCGATTGCGAGCGCCGGCCGCGGGCCATGAACGAGGCCATCTTGTGCGCCGGCCGGCCCTTCACGCTGGAGTTCATCGACCGGCTCGTGGCCGAAGCCGCCGCGATCTTCCCCTCGGCGTTCATCCACCTCGGCGGCGACGAGCCGTACGCCGTCCGGCGCTGGGCCGATTGCCCCGACTGTCGGGCCCGCATGGAGCGGGAGGGGGTCGCGTCGGTCGACGCGCTCTACCATGTCTTCCTCCGCGACC
This sequence comes from Candidatus Aminicenantota bacterium, assembly GCA_963805045.1. Taxonomy (GTDB): domain Bacteria; phylum Acidobacteriota; class Aminicenantia; order Aminicenantales; family Saccharicenantaceae; genus DATKJS01. The sequence continues at coordinate 62,728 of CAWDTC010000019.1, read as the reverse complement.
TCGACGTGATCGCCAAGCGCCACGGCAAGCGGCTCCTCGTCTGGAACGACGCCATCCACCCGGGCGTCGAGCCCATGCCGCCCCGGGACATCCTCATCGACGCCTGGTTCGATTACGCCGTCGTCGGACCGCTGGCGGACGCCGGCTACACCATCCTGAACTCCTCGCAGGGGCCGCTCTACCTGACATCCTTCGGGCTCGGCGAGGGCCTGCCGCTCGCCGCCGTCCTGGCCTGGAACGCGACGCGCTTCCCGGACCCGCCTGCGGAGATGGGCTCGAAGGCGTTGGACTATCGGACCCTTTCGCCGCGGGCGAAAGTCCTCGGCGGCCACGCCTCGGCCTGGGCAACGGAACAATCGCTCGTCGAGCGGCGGCTCTATCCGCGGCTGCTCGCCGTGGCCGAGGACCTGTGGTCCGAGCGAAAGACCGCGGACGCGGCGGAGTTCGACGCGCGCTACCGGGCCGGCCATGAGGCGCGGCTGCGGCGGCTCGGCGTTCCGGACGAGGCTGAGGGGACATCGGAGGCGGCGTTCCCCGGCGGCCCCTCGTCCGTCCTTTCGCCCGGATCGGGCCCCGCCGGCTGGGTGGCCAGTTCCCGCGCCTACAGGGACTTCCGGCTGGCGTTCGAGTGGCGGGCCCCGTCTCCGGCGGAGGCCGCGAGGATCGGCGTGTTCATCCGCTGCGGGCCGGCCAAGGCGGACGGCGCCGCGCCGGACGGCTTCGCGGTCGCGGCCGTCCCGCCCCCGGGAAGGGTCATGAGCTCGGGCGCCCGCCCGGCCGACGGCTGGAACCGGGGCGAGGTCGCGGCCCGCGGCCCGGTCGTCTCGCTCACGGTCAACGGCGTCCTGGCCTGGTCCGTCGTCGACCCCGCGCCGCGGTCCGGCCCCATCGTCCTCAAGGGCCTCGGCCCGGGCCTCGAGTTCCGGAACGTCCGGCTCTGGGCGCTCGAGGCCGCGAAATGACCCTCCGAGTTTTCGCCGATAGGACGGCCCTCGAGCGGGCCGCGGCGGAGGACGCCGCCCGTCTCATCCGCAGGGCGATCGCCGCGCGTGGCACCGCCCGCATCCTCGTCGCGACGGGCGAATCCCAGGTCGGGTTCCTAGAGGCGCTCGTCGCCTCGCCCGGCGCCGACTGGGCGAAAGTGGAGATGTTCCACCTCGACGAGTATATCGGCCTTGCCATAGACCACCCGGCGAGCTTCCGGCGTTATCTCCTCGACCGTCTCGTCCGGCCGGCCGGGATCGAACGCTTCCATCTCCTCGACGGCGAGTCCGACCCCGAAGGGACCTGCGAGCGCGTCGGACGCCTCCTCCTCGCCGCGCCGGTCGACGTCGCCTTCGCCGGCATCGGCGAGAACGGGCACGTCGCCTTCAACGACCCGCCGGCCGACTTCGAAACGGAGGCGCCTTACATCATCGTCCGGCTCGACGAGGCCTGCCGCCGCCAGCAGGTCGGCGAGGGCTGGTTCCCATCGCTCGCCGACGTCCCGGAGCGGGCCATTTCGATCTCCGTGCGGCAGCTGCTCAAATCCCGGGCCATCGTCTCCGTCGTGCCCGACGCCAGGAAAGCCGCGGCCGTGCGGCTCTGCCTCGAGGGACCGGTCGGCCCCTATGCCCCGGCTTCGATACTGCGCACCCATCCCGAGGCTACGGCCTATCTTGACCCGGCCTCGGCCTCCCTGCTCTCCTCGGAGACCCTCCGCCGCGGTTCGGTCGGACCATGATGAGCGTCAGGCCGCTCGCCTCGGTCCTCCTCTCGGCGGCCCTGTTCGGCGTGAGCGTCCCCCTGTCCAAGCTCCTTCTCGGCGGCGTGCGGCCCGTGGCCCTGGCCGGCATCCTGTATCTCGGGAGCTTCGTCGGCCTGGCGGTCTATTCCCTGGCCCTCCGCGCGGTCAGGCGGGGACTGTCCCCCCGAGGGGAGCAGTCCCTCTTAAGAAAGGGAGGCGGGAGGCGAAGCTCGAGAGAAAGGACTGGCCGTGGCTCGCCGGCGCCGTCGTCGCGGGCGGCATCGTCGGGCCGGTCTGCCTGCTCACCGGGCTCGACCGCATCTCCGGCTTCTCCGCCTCCCTCCTCCTCAATTTCGAGGGCGTGGCCACGGCCGGGATCGCCGTCGTCGTCTTCGCCGAGAACGCGGGGCGGCGGCTCTGGCTGGCCATGGCCCTGATGACGGCGGCCGGCGTCGCCCTGTCCTGGAACGCGGGCGGCGGCCGCTTCTCGCCCGCCGGCCCCGTCCTCGTCGTCCTGGCCATGCTCGGCTGGGGGCTCGACAACAACCTGACGCGCCGCATCTCCGACAAGGACCCGGTCGCCATCGCCCGGGTCAAGGGCCTCGCCGCCGGGAGCGTCTCGACGGCCGCGGCTTTCCTCCTGGGACAGGGCCCCCGGCCCGATCTCGCCGTGGCGAAGGGCCTCGCCGTCGGGGCCGTCTGCTACGGGCTGAGCCTGGTCCTCTTCATCCGCGGCCTCAAGGGACTCGGCGCGTTCCGGGCCGGGGCCTTCTTCGGCTTCGCGCCCTTCGTCGGCGCGCTCGCCTCGCTCGGGCTCCTCGGGGACACGGTCCGTTGGCCAATGGCCGCGGCGGGGCTGCTGATGCTCGCGGGCGCCGCCCTGATCGTGACCGAGCGGCACACACACCTCCACCGGCACGAGGGGACCGTCCACGCCCATTCCCACCGCCACGGCGACGGCCACCACGGCCACGTCCATGACGGCGAGATCCGCGAGCCCCACAGCCACGAGCATGTTCACGAAGAGACCGAGCACGCCCACGGCCATTGGCCGGACACGCACCACCGTCACGTGCACCGGGCCGGCGGCCCGAAGGAGGAGAGATGGGAGTCCGAAGAGCGTTGACCTTGGCGGGTCTTCTGTTCGCTGCGGCGGGCCTCGGCGCGATCTCGATATCGGCCGGCGCGGCCGCGGGCGTCACGCCCACCGCCGTCGGCCTGAAGGTCCATGCCGCTCCACCTTCCGAAGGGCGCGTCAGCCCGATGCTTTACGGCGGCTTCGTGGAGCTCCTGGACGACCTCGCGCCGGGGATGTGGGCCGAGATGCTCGGCGACCGCGGCTTTGAGGGCGTCCTGCCGACCTCGACCTGGGACTATTTCCGGGGCGAGCCCGACCTCTGCGACAGGGATTGGGACCAGGGGCCGGACTGGGGATACGACACTACGGCGCCGTTCAACGACCGGCAGAGCGCCCGGCTGGAGGTCGGCGCGGGCGGCGCGGCGCGGCTCACCCAGAGCGGCCTCGCCGTCCGCAAAGGGATGGGCTATAAAGTGAGCGGGCACTGGCGCGGCGACTCGCCTTCGCTCAGGGTCCGGCTCTCGCTCAAGACGCTCCTCCCCGACGGCACCTGGCTGACCCTAGCCGCGCTGGACCTCCCCCGGCCGGGTCGTGAATGGGGCGCGTTCGCCGGGGAGCTCAGGTCGAACGGAACGACGGACCGGGCCGTTTTCGAGGTCGAGGCGCGTGGGAGCGGGCATCTCTGGCTCGACCAGCTCTCGCTCATGCCCGACGACAACGTCGACGGCTGGCGGCGGGACGTCGTCGAGGCCATGAAGGAGCTCGCCCCGCCGGTCGTGCGCTGGGGCGGCTCGACCGTCGACCCGGGGCCGTACCGCTGGAGCGACGCCGTCGGCGAGCGCGACCGCCGGCCGTCCTTCGTCAACCGGGTCTGGGGCCGCCGCGACACGAACGACGTCGGCGTCGAGGAGTTCGTCCGGCTCTGCCGGGCCGTCGGGCGCCGAGCCGCTCGTCTGCGTCAGCCTGGGCGACGGGGTCGAGAGCGCCCGCCGCATGGTCGAGTACCTCAACGGTCCGTCCGGCTCGGAGTGGGGGAGAAAGCGGGCCGCGAACGGACACGCCGAGCCCTACGGCGTCAAGTACTGGCAGGTCGGGAACGAGATCGACGCGCCGGGCTACGTCAAGAGCCTGGTGGAGTTCGCCCGGGCCGTGCGGGCCGCCGACCCGGCCGCGGTCGTCCTGTCGTCCTTCCCGACGAAGGAGATCGTCGACGTCGCCGGCCCGGACATCGACATCGTCTGCCCGCACTACTACCAGGCGGACCTCGACGGCGTCGACGCCGACCTCCGCAAGATCGAGGGCTGGATCAGGGAATCGGCCGGGCGCGGCCGGCTCCGAATCGGCGTCACCGAGTGGAACATCGACGCCGGCAACTGGGGCCTCGGCCGCGGCAAGCTCAACACGCTCGGCTGCGCTCTTTTCGAGGCGCCGCTTCCTCAACGTCCTCCACCGGCACGCGGAGGTCGTGGCCCTGGCCTGCCGGTCGAACATGACGAACAGCTTCTGCGGCGGGACGATCCAGACCAACGCCGCCGGGCTCTACCGGACGCCGAGCTTCCTCGTCATGGCCATGTTCCGCGCCCATTCGCGGCCCGTGCCGCTCCGGGTCGTCCGCGGACCTCCCGGCTGCGGTCGACGCCACGGCCTGCGCCGCGGAGGACGGCTCGGGGCTGACCGTCTTCGTCGTCAACCCGGGGCGCGAGCCGCTCCGCCTCGCCCTCGACCTCTCGGACTTCGGGCCGGGGTTCGCGGCGCGCGGAGGGGAGGTCGTCAAGGACGCGCAGGACCGGGGGCAAGTCGACGTCGTCAATGGCTTCGCCGACCCGAAGCGGGTCGTGCGGGCGAAGCTCGAGCCGGACGGCGGCGGAACGGTGACGCTCCCGGCCCTCTCGGTCGCGGCGATCGACTGCGCCCGGCGATAAAAAAGAAGGGCCGAAGGGGAGTGGCTGGAACGTCATGTGCGGTTTAGCGCAAACCGCACTCTGGAGTGGAAGCCACCCCCGAGGCCCTGAAGGACGGGGGCAAACTCAAAAAAATGCAATCCGTAGGTTTAGCCCCGTCTTACGCCGCGAGTTTTTCCGGGTCCTCGAGGAGGCGGATGAGGTCCGTGGTGAAGCGGGCCGCCTCGGCGCCGTCGACGACGCGGTGGTCGAAGGACAGGCACAGGGGCAGCGTCTTCCGGACGACCACGGCGCCGTTTGCGACCCTGGCCCGGTCCGCGATCCTCATCGAGGCCAGGATGGCCACCTCCGGATAATTGATGATCGGCGTCGCCGCCTCGCCGCCGATAACGCCGACGTTGGTGATGGAGAATGTCCCGCCCTTGAGGTCGGCCAGGTCGAGGGTCCGCTCCCGGGCCGCCTTGGCCAGGGCCTGGATCTCCTCGGCGATCGCGAGGACCGGCTTCTCGTCGGCCATCTTGACCACGGGAACGATCAGGCCGTCGGGGACGTCGACGGCGATGCCGATGTTGTAGTACTTCTTGACGACGATCTCGCCCTCCTCGTCGTCGAGCGAGGCGTTGAGCGTCGGGTGGAGCTTGAGGGCCTCGACCACGGCCTTGACGATGAAGGGGAGGAAGGTCAGCTTGACCCCCTTCGCCTCGGCCGCCGCCTTCATCGACTCGCGGAGGGAGGCGAGCCTCGTCGCGTCGGCCTCGTCGCAGTGGGTGACGTGGGCGGCCTTGTCCAGCGACTCGCGCATGTGCCTGGCCGTCGTCCGGCGGACGCCGCGGAGCGGGATCCGCTCGAGCTCGCCGTAGAGGTCGTACTTCGGCTTGACCTTGATCTCGAGCTTCTTTTCCGCCGGCCTTTCCGCGGCGGCCTCGACGTCGGCCTCGGTGATCCGTCCGCCGGGCCCCGTGCCGGTCACGGACGCCAGGTCGACGCCGAGCTCGCGGGCGAGCATCCGGACGGCCGGAGTGGCCAGGATGCCGCCGGGGGGCGGGGGGACGGTCGCGTCCGCGGCCACGGGCGCGCCCGGCCCGGCCGCCGCGGCCGGCGCCGCCTCCGCCGGCCCGGGCTCGGCCACGGCCTCGCCCGGCGCGCCGATCGTCACCAGGACCTGGCCGACCTTGACGATGTCCTTCTCCTTGTGATGGAGCCGGAGGACCGTCCCCGGATAAGGCGACGGCATCTCGACGACGGCCTTGTCCGTCTCGATCTCGGCCAGGGGCTGGTCGGCCTTGACCTCGTCGCCTTCCTTGACCAGCCAGCGGACGATCTCGCCCTCGGTGATGCCCTCTCCGACGTCGGGGAACCGGAATTGCTTGGCCATGCTCAGAACTCCATGACCCGGCGGACGGCGCGGGCCAGCCGCTCGGGGCTCGGGTAATAGATGTCCTCGCTCTTCGGGAGCGGGACGGTGATGTCCTGGCCCGTGACGCGCAGGACGGGCGCCTTGAGGCTGAGCAGCGCCCGCTCGCCGATGAGGGCGGCGATCTCCGCGCCGAGGCCGCAGGTCTTGGGCGCCTCGTGGAGGACGACGGCCCGGCCGGTCTTTTGGACGGAGGCGAGGACCGCCTCGCGGTCCATGGGGGCGAGCGTCCTCAGGTCGACGATCTCGACGTCGATCTTTTCGGCCGCGAGCGTGTCGGCGGCCTTCCGGGCGACCGGGACCATCGCCCCCCAGGCGACGACGGTCACGTCCTTCCCCTCGCGGACGACACGGGCCCGGCCGAGCGGCACCTCGACGGCCGCCTCCGGCACCTCCTGCTTTTCCGCCCGATAGAGCCGCGTCGGCTCGAGGAAGAGGACGGGGTCGTCGCTCCGGAGCGCGGCGACGAGGAGGCCCTTGGCGTCGGCCGGGTCCGACGGGACGACGACCGTGAGGCCCGGGATCTGGCAGAAGAGGGCCTCGGTGCTCTCCGAGTGGTGCTCGAGGGCGCGGACGCCGGCGCCGTAGGGCGTCCGGATGACGAGCGGCGCGGAGAAGCGGCCGCGCGTCCGGTTCCGGAGCCGGGCGACGTGGGAGATGATCTGGTTGAAGGCCGGGTAGATGAAGCCCATGAACTGGATCTCGACGACCGGCCGGAGGCCCAGGGCGCACATGCCGATGGCCGCCCCGACCGCGGCCGACTCGGCGAGCGGCGTGTCGATGACGCGCTCCGCGCCGAAGCGGTCGACGAGCCCTTCCGTCACCCGGAAGACCCCGCCGTCGCGGCCGACATCCTCGCCGAGGAGGACGATGCGGCCGTCCCTCTCCATCTCCTGGGCGAGGGCCTGATTGATGGCCTGGACCATGGTCATGATCATCGGCGGCCTCCCTTGAGGAAGGCCTCGGTGTCGGCCAGTTCGTCCTTGAGGCCGGGCGGCATCGCGGCGTACGTGTAGGCGAAAAGGTCCTCGACGGTGGCGGTCGGACGGGCCTCGGCCTCGGCCACGGCCCTCTCGGCCGCTTCGGCCGCGCCTTCCTGGACGCTCTTCTCCCAGGCCTCGTCCCACAGCCCCTTCGAGCCGAGATAGAGCTTGAAGCGGACGACCGGGTCGCGCTTTTCCCAGGCGGCGACGTCGTCCTTCGACCGGTAGCGGGCGGCGTCGTCGGAGGTCGTGTGGTCGCCCATCCGGTAGGTAAAGGCCTCGATGAGGGTCGGGCCGCCGCCCGAGCGGGCCCGCTCCGCCGCCTCCGTCGCCGCGGCGTAGACGGCCAGGATGTCGTTGCCGTCGACCTGGACGCCGCCGAAACCGTAGGCCAGGGCCTTCTGGGCGATGGTCGCCGAGGCCGTCTGGCGGCTCCGCGGCACGGAGATCGCGAACTGGTTGTCGTAGCAGACGAAGACGTTCGGCGTCCGGAACACGCCGGCGTAGTTCATCCCCTCGTGGAAGTCGCCCTCCGAGGTCGCGCCGTCGCCGAAGGTCGAGAAGACGGCCAGGCGGAGCTTGCGAATGTTCGCGGCCATGCCGGCGCCGACGGCGTGGAGGACCTGCGAGGCGACGGGGATGGCCAGCGGGAAGATGTTCAGCCCGTCCGGCGTCCGCAGCCCGGCCTCGTTCCCCATCCAGTAGTGGTAATAGTCGGCGAGCGGGTAGCCGAGCGTGAGGTAGACGCCCATGTCGCGGAAATAGGGGAAGAACCAGTCGCCGGCGACAACGGCCGAGGCCGTGCCGACCTGGCAGGCCTCGTGGCCGAGGCTCGAAGCGAACGTCCCCATCCGGCCCTGGCGCTGGAGCTTGAGGGCCTTGGCGTCGGCGACGCGGGTCAGGACCATGCGCTCGTACATCCGGCGCAGGTCGGCGGGGGACAGGACCGGCTCGAGCCCGGGCCGGGCCCGGCCCGACTCGTCGAGGATCTGCAGCCGCTCGCCCTTGAGCGGGTCGAAACGTTCGATCATCGCCACCCCCCTGGAGCGGTCCGGGTCCGGGCGGGGGCCCGGCGCCGGCCTAATTGGAGACCTGGGCGAGGGTCCAGGCCTTGAGCTTGTCGTATTCCATCTCGCCGCAGACGACGTCGCTCGTCTCGGCGTTGAGGAAGGTCGGAACGCGAAGCTGGCCGCCGCACTTGGACGCGATGACGGGCCGGTAGGAACGCATCAGGTCGGCGTTCGCCTCGTCGTGCCAGATCTCGCGCTTGTCGAAGGCGACGCCCATCTCCGCCTCGAGCTTCTCGACGAGGGGCATCATCTTCCGGCAGTGGGGGCACTCGCGCCCGTGGAACATGAGCAGCTTGGCCATCATTTCCTCCTGACGAAGAGTCCGCACCAGCATTCGCCGTCGGCGATGCCCTTGTACGTCTCGTGGATGGTGAAGTTGCAGGGGCAGACGAGCCTCAGGTCCTCCTCCCAGTCCTTGGTGCGCAGGCGGCAGGGGCAGAACTTGAAGCCGTGGTTCTCCTCGTTCTCGAAGATGCCGCGGAGGAGGGTCGCGACCTTGGCCTCGTCCGGGTTGACCATGAACTCGTTCCCGGCGGCGAACCGCTCGATGGCCTTGCGGAAATCGGCCGGGGCGAAGGTCGTGTCGGGCCCGCCGCCCAGGAACTTCCGCGCCTCCTCGGCCGTGATCTCGACGTAGGCGTTGGCGACCTTGCAGGTCGGGCAAACCTCGGGCGGGCGCGATGCCGTAGTGGATATCGTTGCAGACGAAGCAGCGCCAGTAGCGTTTTTTCATGCCCATTCCCTCCCGGCGGCGCGACGGTGGCCCCTCGCGCCCCATCTCCTTCGGTTCCATTCTACAGGGGCGGGCCGGAACGGTCAAACGGCCGGAAGGGGTCAGGTCTACTTTCTTGCAGAAAAACTGCAAGAAAGTAGACCTGACCCCTTCTTATCTAGAAGTTGATGACGATCGAAGTCGTGAAGATGGTGTCGAGCTGCTTCAGCGGGACGGGCACGGTCAGCCCGGTGCGGCGTTCCTTCGAGGTCGTAGAGCGGCACGGCCTGGTCGGCCGGCAGGTGGGCGTAGAGCAGCCGCAGGCTCGTTTTGAGGGCCAGGGCCTTCGAGATCGAGGCGGTCAGGGAATTCGTCCAGTCGTAGCGCCAGTCGACCGTCCTCTTGAGGTTCTCGTCGAAGATGAACTGGCTCGCGAAGGAGGAGGTCTCGAGGATCTTCTGCTCGAAGGAGGCGATGGCGCGGAAGCCGGCGAACGACGAGGCGCTCTGGCCGAAATACTTGCGCCAGGTGTAGGTGAGGCCGGCGTCCGTCTTGAGGGTCGTCCGCTTCGTCTCGACCCAGGCGTAGCCCGTGCCCGCAGTGATAGATGACCCGGCTGGCGAGCGCCGGCGAATCGGTTGCGGTCCCAGCCGAGGCCGAACTGGAGGACGACCTTCTTCGACAGGCGGTGGTCGTACAGGCCGGAGAGGGCGAAGTTCTCGGCCACGAGGTTCGTCCGTCTTCTCCTCGAGGACGGTGTAGTCCGTCTCGGTGCCCTGGGCCGTCCGGGTGATCGTCGTCGACCGGCTGCTCAGGGCGAAGGCCTTGATGGTCAGAGAGTCCTTTGCCCAGCTCCGCTTGAGCGTGCTCGCCGAAGCTGAAGGTCGATGTCGGCCGAGTTGCCGCCCGTCACGACGTAGCTCAGCTCGGCCGTGTCCTTCCACGGCTCCGAGGAGCCCCTTCTTCTCCTCCTCGCCGCGGGCCGGCGCGGGCCGGAGCGACGAACGACGCAGGAGGACGAAGGCCGCGGCCGCCGAAGCTCTGCGAGCGGAATTCCGGATGCGTCTGGACATGGCGATCTCTCCTTATTTCGAAAACGGTCGGATGAATAGATTAATGACCGTCGCCGGGACTGTCAAGTGAGGCCGGCGCCGCTCCGCGGCTCAGAAGGGCCTCGGGGATGGCCTCCGCTCCAGAGTGCGGCTTGCGCTAAGCCGCACATGACGTTCCGGCCATTCCCCTTCGGCCCTTCTTCGCCCCTGGCCGGGGCTCACTTCGCCCGGGCGTCGTAGTAGAGGGCCGCGGCGCCGAGGATGGCGATGTTCTCCGTCTCGGAGACCTCGACCTTCAGCCGCTCCTTGGTGATGGAGTAGGCGAAGCCCTGGAACGCCTCCCACATCGCGTCCTTGAAGAAGCGGAAGGACTTGCTGACCGACCCGCCGAGGATGATGGCCTCGGGGTCGACGGCGTAGCAGATGGCCTTGACCGCCTCGCCGAGGTGCCGGCCGAACTCGGCGAAGATGCTCGAGCGCTTCGGCCTCCCCCCGCTCCGCCCGCGCCGCCGCCTCCCGCCCCGTGACGCCGTGAACGCGCTCGAAGAACTGGCCGCTGGCGTAGGCCTCGAAGTTGCGGTCGAGGTAGGGGAGCATGCCGAACTCGCCCGCGCCGCAGTTGATGCCGGAGTAGAGCTTCCCGTTGGCGATGACGCCCGCGCCGAGCCCCGTGCCGAGGATGAGCCCCACGGCGGCGTCGTACGGCCTGGCCTTGCCGAAATACTTCTCGCCAGCGGCGAAGCAGTTGGCGTCGTTGTTGACGTAGGCGGGGAGGCGGTAGCGCTCCTCGAGGTCGGCCTTGAGGGGCACCTTCTTCCACGAAGGGATGTTCTGGACGTCATAGACGACGCCCGCATGGAGGTCGATGACCGAAGGCACCCCGGCGCCGATCCCGGCGACACCCTTGCGGAGGACGGCATCGATGGCGCCGAAGAGGTCCTCGAGGACCTCGCGCTCCGTGCCCTGGCTCCGGATGGGGACGGAGCGGACGTCCGTCAAACGCCCGCCTTCGACGAGGCCCGCGCGGACGTTCGTCCCGCCGAGGTCGACGCCGACGACCGTTTCGGGCTTCACGCCGCCCCCTTCCGCTTCTTCCGGAAGATCGTCTCGTTGAGGATGAGCGGCCTCGCCCACAGGCCGATGCTGAGGATGTACCCGAGCGTGACGTAGAGGAGGAACATCCCTTGGCGCAGGCCGAACCAGTCGCCCAGGCGGCCGATGACGAGAGGCACGAGGGCGCCGCCGATGATGCCCGTGCAGAGGATGCCGGAGAACGAGCCGTGGTGGCTCGAGACGGAGTTCAGGGCCAGGGAGAAGATGATCGGCCACATGACCGAGGCGGCGAAGCCCATGAGCGGGAAAGCGACCAGGGCCAGCGGCCCCGGCCCGAACAGGGCCAGGCTCAGGATGACGATGGCCGCGACGGCGAAACCGACCAGGACCTTCCGGCTGTCGAAGAGCTTGAGCAGGACGAGCCCGAGCAGGCCGCCGACGGTCATCAGCCCCCAGAAGAGGGAGACCCGGCCCGCCCCGACCGTCTGCGGGTCGTAGCCGTGGTAGGTCTGGAGGAACTTGGAGATCCAGTAGGAGACGCCCTGTTCGGTGCCGACGTAGGCGAAGATGCCGATGAAAAACAGGACGACGGTCCGGTTCCGGAAGAGGGCCTTGTGCGTGGCCCAGGCGCCGGCGCGCTCCTCGTCCGTCCTGACGACGAGCGGGAAGCGGACCGCGGCCAGGACGGCGACCATGACCACGACCAAGGCGGCGAAGACCCAGTAGACGGAGACCCAGGGGAGCGACGGCGGGACGAGCTTGGCCATGAGCCCGACAAGGGGCTTGCCCCGGCCCTCCGGCCGCGCGAGGTTCTGGACGAAATAGGCATAGATGAGCGGGCTGAGGAAGGAGGCGCCGCCGAAGATGAGCTGGGCCATGACCGAGTTGAAGGCGAAGTGCTCCTCGCCGCCGGAGACGCGGAGGAGTGGGTTGATGGCGACCTGGAGGGCGGCGAAGCCGGCGCCGATGAGGAAGAGGGAGAGGAGGAAGACGAAATAGCCGGGGAAGAGGGAGATGAGGAGCGTCCCGGCCAGGGCCAGGAGGAAGGCGGCGATCATGACCGGCTTCTCGCGGAAGCGTTCGACGAGCATGCCGGAGGGGATGGACATGACGCCGTAGGCGATGAAGAAGGCGAAGGCGAGGAGCCCGACGAGGGTCAGGTTGAGGCCGAAGCTCTTCCCGACGTCCGGGTTGATCGCGCCGATGACGTTCGTGACGAGGGAGATGACGAAGAAGGTCAGGAAGACGAGGGCGACCATGCCGTAATGGCGGACGGGTTTGGCCGCCGGCGCGGCCGCTGCGGCGGGCGCGGCGGAGGGAGCGGGCGGCATCGCGGGTCTTTCCGGTCGGGGGTCACTCATATCGTCCACCTTTCGCTACTCTTTTATTACATTCGACGCAAAAAGGGAAGGATTTCATGCCGCCGATGGAGCTCGCCTTCGGCGCCGCATGGGAGTGAAAGGAGCGAGGGAGGGCGAGGGGTGAGTGAGGGTCGCGATTTGAACGATTCGCGATGGGCCGCGACCGCTCGCTTCAGATAGCGGCGATGAGGGCGGCGATGGCAGGGCTGTAACGGTGGCGCGCCGGACGGGGCAGCCCTTTCCCCTGACGAGACGCCCTAGGACGGCGCGGGATGGCCCTAGAAGCTCTCCCCTCGGGAGGGAGCTCTAGGGTTATTCCTTTATCTCTCTTATCCGCGTGGCGGCGCTGGATGCGTAAGAAGGGTCTTTGCGCCCTTTATTGTTCACCTATGTGTTCCCCTAATAATTCGATATGCTATCCGCTCAGCAAAGTAATGACAAATTTGAACAATACTTGCTTGACAAACTGACCTACTGTTATATAATACTAGTTCAGTGCGGAACACGAATCGAACTTTCGACTTTATGGTCAATCCCAAGTCAGCTGTTCCCGTTTATGAGCAGATCAAACGCGCTATCAAACTGGTAATCCTGTCCGGCAAGTTAGAAGAGGGAGACCGGCTCATGTCTCTCAGGGAGCTAGCTCTCAAACTCACCGTCAATCCCAATACAATTATCAAGGTTTATGACCAGCTTGAGACTGAAGGCTTTGTCTTATCCCGGCCAGGAGCTGGATACTATGTCAAGCTTGATACTTCTAGAGGCCGCAAGAGAGATCAGAACCTCCTGAGAGAGATCACGCAAGAATACATAGCTGAGGCTCTGCAGCTCGGATATTCCGTCGAAGATATTATCAAGGAAATTTCCTCTATGAACGTTGAGGCCACGCTAATAGCGAGTCAAAAGGACAATCGCAATGATTGACATCAAGGGCTTATCCTTTAGCTACGGGAAAAACCGAGTATTCAAAAGTTTCAATCTTCAGATACCAGATGGCCAGGTCTGCCTGATTACCGGTATCAACGGCGTTGGCAAGAGCACGCTTTTACGGCTGATGGCCGGCGTCCTGAGGCCTGACCAAGGCGAAGTCCGGTATGATGCCAAACTGGGTGCCGATTCCCGGCGAAAGATCGGCTTCGTTTCTGATGCTTTGAGCCTTTATGAGAGTTTGACTGTTGCCGAGGCTATCGGACTTCATAAGTCTGTCTATGGTCTTTCCTCATTTGATGATTCACTCGTCCAGCATACGAAGATTGGCTACGGCCAAAAGGTCCGCGAGCTTTCGATCGGCCAGAGAACCATCTTTCATCTAAGCCTCATTCTTTCCCTCGAGCCGGAAGTCCTGTTGGTTGACGAGATCATCCACTCGATTGACGCGTACCTGAGAAGGATCTTCCTTGAGCAGATAGTTTCGCTTCTATCCAAGCGCCGCCCGACAGTGGTTATGGTCAATGTGAACTTCCATGACATCGAGCACCTGATCGAGCGAGTCATTCTCTTGAAATCAGGTGAAATCACCGTCGATGAGAATATCGACGATCTCAAGGCCAAGGTGAAAAAGATTGTTGGGCAAAACCAGCCAACCTCTCTGAATGTTCTCTCCAGAATTGACTATTCGGATCACTCCGAGTTTTTCGTTTACCCTTTTAATGAACGTCTTCGAGAGATAATCGAAGGCGACGTTTTCGACCTCGATTTGACCGAAATCGTCTCGGCCTTTATAGGAGGCGAATATGCTTAGAAAAGAAGCTAGAGACGCCCTGAAAAGGTTCATCGAAAGCCTAGTGGCCCTTCTTGTCATTCCTTTCATCTACGTAGGAGACAAGTTGGTTACGAAAGTAGGTCTCGACTACGTCAGCCTTATCCAAACAGGGTTCTTTATCACACTCATTATCTATGCCGTCTATGCCGGAGCGACAGTCTTCCAATCCGAGAGAAAAGACCGGGCGTTCGAGTACCTGTTCTCTCTTCCGCTGACCCGGAGGAAGATCATTCTGGCAAAGGTTTTGCCTCGCCTCGGATTACTCTTATTGTTGGGTGGAGTAGCGACTATTGTTATTGGCCGCGGCCTTCAGGCAGAATCCGGGATTGCCTTACTCGTCCTTTTCTTCAGCTCATTATTCCTAAGCATCGGGGTTTTCTCTATCGTAATCAGCCTATTTGGCGTCGGGCTCATGTATCTTACCTTCTTCGGGGGAGAGATTGTTTTTCGCCCGCCTCCTTCTAAAGCTCGGAATCAATCTCACAGGTCGCCACGGCCCGTTGATCGCACAGTTGGTCTCCGCAGCAGTCCTTCTCGTTCCCTTCGGCATAGCCTTCTGGTTGACCTTCAAGAAAATGGACGTCAGGCCACTCAAGCTTCAGATGAGGACATACTATTCGATTACACTCCCGACGTTATTTATTCTTGTTTCGCTTATCGTCCTGTTGTCCCGGAGATTAGTTCCCAGTGGACTTCAAGGCCGCTAAATCGTTCCGGCATTTGAGATTTAGCTGGTCTTAAAACAAAAGGAGTGAGGTACCTCGCCGAGGCCAACCCGCGCCCTGACGGAGGGAACACCCCAAGCTCGACTTCACTTTATTATCGGCCGCGCTTGTCCCCGGTCTGCTCTTTCTCCCGCTGGAGCTCGATGAGGTCGACCGTCTGCGAGAAATCTCCCAGCAGGTATTTCGCGAAGTAGTCGGCCCGGATCCAGAACCAGTAATCGTTCATGTCGCCGTAGCCGTGGCGCTGGCCCGGGAAGAGGAAGAAGTCGAAGCGCTTGTTGGCCTTGATCAGGGCGTTGGCCAGGCGGATCGTGTTCCCCGGATGGACGTTGTTGTCCATGTCGCCCGTCGTCAGCAGGAGGTGGCCCTTGAGGTTCTTCGCGATCTCGGAGTTCTTCTCGATGCTGTACTCGAACTTGACGTTCCCTTCCTTGTCCGTGACCTCCTTGACGCCGTGGTGCTTCTCGCTCCACCAGCGGTTGTAGATGTTGTTCTCGTGGTTCCCGGAGGACGACACGCCGACCTTGAAGAAGTCGGGGTAGACGAGCAGGGCCGCGGCCGTCATGAACCCGCCGCCGGAGTGGCCGTAGATGCCGACCCGGTCGATGTCGATGTAAGGATACTTGATGCGCCAGCTGCTCGATGGCCCGCTTCTTGTCGGCCAGGCCGTAGTCGCGGAGGTTGCCGTAGCCGTAGTTGTGGTACCACTTCGAGCGCATGGGGTTGCCGCCGCGGTTGCCGACCTCGATGACGATGAAGCCGAGCTGGGCCAGGGCGACGTTGCCGTTCTGCGGCGAGAACGTCTTGGTCACGCTCTCGGTCTGCGGGCCCGGGATAGACGTAGGCGATGATCGGGTACTTCTCGGCCGGGTCGAAGTCGAACGGCTTGTACATGACGCCGTAGAGGTCGGTGACCCCGTCGTCGGCCTTGACCTTGAACGGCTCGGGGAACTTGTAGCCGGCCTCGACGAGGGCGCTGGTGTCGGTCGTCTCGAGCTTGAGGAGGAGCGTCCCGGAGAGGTCGCGGAGCTCCGAGACGGGCGCCGTGTTGACCCGCGAATAGGTGTCGATGAAGACGCGGAGCGCGTCGTCGGCGTCGGAGCTGTGGTTCGCGTCGCCCGGGTTGAGGAGCTTGAGGCCGGTGCCGTCGAGCTCGACGCGGTAGAGGTGGATGTCATAGGGGTCCTCGTTCGGCTCGCGGCCGCAGGCGTTGAAGTAGAGGACGCGCGTCTTCTCGTCGACGCCCTCGATCCCCTGGCAGGTGAACTCGCCCGAGGTGATCTGCGTCTTGAGCTTGCCGTCGCCGCCGTAGAGATAATAGTGGCCCCAGCCGTCGCGCTCGGACCACCAGACCATCTCCTGGCCGCCGTTGACGAGCCGGAGCGGCTCGGTCTCGACGTAGGTGTTCAGCCGCTCCTCGATGAGGACCTTCACGTCGCCCGTGGCCGTGTCGGCGACGCAGACGTCGTATTTGTGGAGGTCGCGGCTCTGGCGCCCGAAATAGAGCTTGTCGGAGGTCTCGCTCAGCCACTGGGCCGGCGGCGGATTGTCCTTCTCGCGGTCGACGTCGCGGCGCGGCGCCGTCTCGATCGACAGGGTCTGGTCCTTGAAGGCGTCGGCCTTGACCTTGACCTTGCCCTTCGAGGCGAGGTCGAAGACGAGGAGCTCGGGCTGGGGCTGGCCCTCTTCGCCCGGCATGGCGTAGCGGTAGGTCTCGAGCGTCGGCCGCGGATTCGCCAGGGAGTTGATGACCCAGAGGTCGCCGACCTTGCGCTCGTCCTCGCGGACCGTGGCGAACTTCTTCGAGTCCTTGGACCAGACGATGAAGCCGGCCGGGACGCGGTAGTCCTTGCGGTCCTTCTCGTCCTTCTGGAGCTCCTTCTTGTCCTCCTCCATCAGGTCGCGGGCGTAGGAGAAGTGCTCCTCGCCGTCGGTCGTCAGCTGGACCTCCTTGACCGTCGCGTCGTCGGCTTTCTTGAGCGCCTTGGCGAAGTTCTCGGCGTCCATCATGAAGAGGTTGAAGCCGCGGACGAAGACGACGGACTTCTCGTCGGGGGAGACGGAGGCCCAGCGGGGCCGCTTCGGCGGCGCCTTGTAGTCGGGGAGGAGCGAGAGCTTGCCCGTGGCCAGCCGGTACTCGAAATAGAGCGTCGTCGTCTTCTTCTCAGGCTCCTTCTCCTTGCCCTTGTCCGCGTCCTTCTTGTCGAGGTCCTTTTTCTCGAGGTCCTTCTTGTCCTGCTCCTTCTTCTCCCGCTCCTTCTCCTCGGCCGTCTTGGCCGCGTCCTCCTTGGCCTTCTTGGCGTCCTCGCGCTTCTTCTCGATGTCGCCGGCCTTGACGATCTTGTCGCCGAGGCGGACGTCGGAGTCCTTCTGGACCTCGAGCTCCAGCCGGAGGGCCGTGTCCTTGTCGATGAACTTCACGGTCTTGAACGGGAGGTGCTCGGAGTCGTAGGGCGTGAGGACGATCTCGGTCAGCTGGGCCGCCATCCGGGCGTTGTCGAAGAGGGGCGCCTTGGACCTGGCCAGCGGGTCGACCAGAGTGAACGAGCGGCCCTTGCTCGTCTCCCAGCCGTACCAGAAGCGATCGCCGGACTCGAGCCAGTGCGGCTGGACGGCCGTGTCGAAGACGAGCTTGCCGACCTTGGCCGCGGTGAAGCGCGAGGCCAGCTCGTAATTGGCCTTGTCGGCCTTCTTCATCTCCGGGGCGGACGCGCCGGCTGCTTGGAAGGCGACAAGGGCGAACACGGAGAGGACGGCTGCCGCGATGCCGACAGCCTTGAGGTTGGTGAGGCGAGGGGACATCTGAGGGACCTCCTTGATGATAGCCTGGGGCTCGGAAGCGAGGATCGGCCGCGATCCGTGCGATGGGTTGCCGTTTCGAGAGTTCGGACGGGCGGGGTGAGGATGGCGAAGCCTTGGGCTCATGAGCAAGGCGCGGATTATAGCACTCCCCGCGGCAAATGAAAACAACGAGGGCGCGAGAGCCCTAAGGCTCGAGATGCCACACGCGGACGGTCCTGTCGAGCCCGGCCGAAAAGAGCGTCTTCCCGTCGGGGCTGAAGACAAGCGCCGTCACCGTCATGGTATGTCCCGGGAAAGATCGGATGCAGAGTCCGGTTTCGACCTCCCAGAGGCGCACGAGGCGGTCCGCCCCGGCCGTGGCCAGCGTCTTGCCGTCCGGAGAGAACTTGACGGCCAGCAGAGGCACCCGGATCGGTTCGGTCACCGGGCCCTGGAACGACGGATGAACAAAGCCCTCCGGCTGGAGGCAGCAAAGTTCACGCCGCGTGGCGAGGTCCCAGACTCGAACCGTCTTGTCGAGTCCGGCCGAGGCGAGCCGACGGCCGTCCCGCGAAAAGTCCATTCCCCTGACGAAATCTGTATGGCCGGACAGGCTTCCCGCGCGGAGGCCTTTTTCGACGTCCCACAACGCGATGGCCGCCCTACCTGCCGCCAGGATGCGGCCGTCGGAGGACCAGGCCAGCGCCAACCCCCACTTGTTGGGATCTCCCTCGAGGACAGAGAGCTTCCCGCCGGCCTCAATGTCCCAGATGAGAATGCGGCCGTCCATGCTCCAGGCCGCGACCCGACGGCCGTCGGGAGACACGGCCAGGTCGACCGACCAGCCCTGGAGGCCCCGGATTTCTCGAACAATCTTCCCCGACCGGGCGTCGAAAACGGTCAATGCTCCTTTGTCGCCGGTTGCTATTACGAGTTTTCCAGCCCCGGAGAAGGCCAGCGCGTAGAGCTCGGAATCCCGGCATCGCAAGACCCGGAGAATCGCGCCCGAGGCTGTATCCCATAGCCTGACACATCCGTCGAGCCCGCATGTGGCCAAGCGGGCGCCATCCGGGCTCAGGGCCAAGCCGCTGATCCCGGCCTCATGCCCTTTCCAGATTGCGGGGTCCCGAGGGGCCCCGATGGCGGCAAGAGCTGCCGCCAGGACCATCACGGAGGCGAAGAGACGGCTGACAGACGATCTTGCGGACATGCTCACGAGGGCCTCCCTCCTTATCTACTCGCCGGCGCGCGGACCGGAATTTCGAATAGAGTTTTATCCCCGGCCGTGAGCTTCAATCCGGGGCCGTCCACGCCGGCCGAAAGCGTGGACACGCTCGTCCCGTCCCATAGCCGCAGCGTCGGATCGCCCTGGGGTTCCGTGATGAAGAGGACGTGCTGGCGGGCCAGACTGTCTAGCGTGAAAAAGACATTCGGGTAGCCGTCGGACGTCACGTAGCCGCTCCGCTCATTGCCTTCCTCGTCCGAGAGAAGAATGCCGCTGATGGCACCGCCGCGGGGGAGGCGCTTGCCGAGAACGAGAGGGTCGGGAAGGGGGGCCTGGATCCTGACCCTTTCGACACCGTTGCCGTCGACGACGACGAGCCCGCGCACGGTGAGGATGCCGTCGGAGGGGCGGCGCCTCCTTGTCATGAAGCAGAAGGCCGACAGCGCGACGATGCCCAAGACCAGGCCCGTCGCGGTCACCGTCAAACCCCAGGTGAGCCGGCGGTTCCGAAGCGTCAGCTTCTCAAGGGAATCGCGGAGGTCCTGCAGGTCTCGCTCATCCATGATCTCTCCTCTCGGCGATGATTTCCCATGCTAAATACTACGGACATGCGCCGCGAGAGGTTCATCGTGGGGAGGACCTTTCGATGGACGGCCCCGGCCCCCGCGCCCTCCTCAAAACAGCGCCAGCGAATACTCGCGGAGCCGGGCCTGGCGGCGGCGGGCGTCGGGGACACGGCGCTCGAGCTCGGCCCAGAAGGCCGGTCCGTGGCCCCGGACGCGCGTATGGACGAGCTCGTGGAGGATGACGTAATCGGCGAGCTCCTGGGGCAGGACAACGAGGTGGGCGTTGAGCTGGATTCCGCCGGAGGGGGAGGCGCTCCCCCAGAGGGTCCCCTGCGTCCTCACGCTCAACCGCCGGTACGCGTAGCCGTGCTCGGCGGCCAGGGCGTCCAGCCGCCCGGCGAGCCGCGCCCGGGCCGCCCGGCGGTCGAGGGCCTCGGCCGCGTCGACCGCCTCCCGGCAGCGCTCGCGGGCCCGCTCGATACGGGCCAGCGTCCGGCGCATCCAGACGCTTTTTTTGGCCGCGAGGCGCCCGGCCTCGTCGAAAGAGACCCGCCAGGGGAAGGCGACCCGAACGCCCTTCGATGCCCTAACCGTGACCGAGACCCGCCGGGCCCGCCGGCTCTTCTCGAAGCGGACGGGCCCCACTCCTTCGATGACCATCGTCCGGCCGGACGTCGCGCCCGGCCCGGAGCCGCCCTCGCGCCTCACGCCGTCAATCCTCGTAATAGAACCTCCGCCGCTTGTCCTTCTCGTTGATGGGGTTGGCGTCGAGGGCCCACATGCCGCGGCCGTGGGTCGCGATGACGATGACGTTGTCGCGCGGGTGGATGATGAGGTCGTGGACGTAGCACGTCGGCAGGTTGGCGCCCAGGGCCATCCAGGTCTTCCCGCCGTCCTTCGTCACGTAGACGCCCATGTCCGTGCCGACGTAGAGGATGTTCCGGTCGACCGGGTCCTCGCGGATGACGTTGACCGGCCCGACCGGGATGCCCTTGGCGATGCTCGTCCACGTCTTGCCGAAGTCCGTCGACTTCCAGACGTAGGGCGTGAAGTCGTCGTCGCGCTTGCCGTTCTGGGTCATGTAGACGGTGCCCGAGGTCGTAGGCCGAGGCGACGAGCCGCGAGACCCATTTCTGGTAGGGGAGCCCGGCCGTGATCTCGCGTCCAGGCCTTGCCGCCGTCCTTCGTCACCCAGACCCGGCCGTCGTCCGTGCCGGCGTAGATCAGGCCGTAGCGGAGCGGCGACTCGGAGATGGCGAAGAGCGTGTGGTAGGGGATGTCGCCCATCTCGGAGGCCGTGTTCCAGGTCAGGTCGGGGCTGATCTTCTCCCAGGTGTCGCCCGCGGTCGAGCGAGCGGAAGAGGTACTGCATGCCGTGGTAGACGATGTGCGGATTGTGCGGGGAGAGGATGAACGGCGCCAGCCACTGCCCGCGCAGACGCGGCTCGTCCGCATACGGCGTCGGCAGAAGCGACTTCGTCCACGGCCAGCCGGGGAACTCGCCGGGCTTGTCGTACTCGCTCCGCATGATCGTCCCGTAGAAGCCGGCCGAGTAGACGATGTTCGGGTCGGTCGGGTCGATGGCGTGGTTCGAGCCCTCGCCGCCCGGCGCGTTCTCGAACTCCTGGGCCGGGATCTTGTCCCGCCCCGCGCTGAGGTCGACCTTGCCCCGGAAGCTGCCGTGGTCCTGCATCGAGCCGTAGACCTTGAACGGCGTCGCCATGTCGTAGTTGATGTTGAAGAACTGGCAGACGTTGATCTCCTTCTGGAAGTAGCGCCAGTTCTTGCCCTTGTCGTAGGAGACCGCCACGCCCTGGTCGAAGCCCTTGATGAGGTAGTTCGAGTTGTCCGGGTCGATCCACAGGGCGTGGTTGTCGCCGCCGGGGCTGCGGACGTGCTTGAAGGTCTTGCCGCCGTCGGTCGAGACGCTGAAGGGCACGCCCAGGATGTAGACGGTGTTCTCGTCGTTGGGGTCGACGCGGACCTGGCCGAAGACCCAGCCGTAGGTGTTGGAGTGGCGCTCCATGAAGGTCTTCTGCTCGGGCGTCAGCCCGCTGACCTGCTTCCAGCTCGCGCCCGCGTCGTCGGAGCGGTAGACCGTGGCCCCCTTGATGATCCCGCTCGAAGGGATGCCGTAGGAATCCGCTCTCCTCGTCCGACGTCGGCTTTCGGGAGATCTCGTAGTTGTCGACGAGGGCGTAGAGGACGTTCGGCTTGGTCAGGCAGATGTCGAGGCCGA
This sequence comes from Candidatus Aminicenantota bacterium, assembly GCA_963805045.1. Lineage (GTDB taxonomy): Bacteria > Acidobacteriota > Aminicenantia > Aminicenantales > Saccharicenantaceae > DATKJS01. The sequence continues at coordinate 41,080 of CAWDTC010000019.1, read as the reverse complement.
TGCGGCCGCGGAACCGGGCCTCGGGCAGGCCGGCGTTGATCGGCTTCCAGGTCTTGCCGCCGTCGGTCGTCTTGAAGATGCCGCTCCCCGTGTAGTCGGGGAAGTTGCGCGGGTCGTTCCATTTCTTGCGGGTCCGCTGCCACGTCGCGGCGTAGAGCGTATCGTTGTCCTTGGGGTCCATGACCAGGTCGTTGGCGCCGGTCTGGTCGTTGACGAAGAGGACCTTCTGCCCAGGTCCTGCCGCCGTCGGTCGTCTTGAAGACGCCGCGCTCGGCGTTCGAGGTCCATTCGTGGCCGCCGGCCGCGACGTAGACGATGTCGGGGTTCGCCGGGTGGACGACGATGCGGGCGATGGTGTTCGTGTCGGCGAGGCCCATGTTCGCCCAGGTCTTGCCGCCGTCCGTGGACTTGTAGACGCCGCAGCCGGCCTGGGAGCTCCGGAAGATGTTGTGCTCGCCGGTGCCGACCCAGACGATGTGCGGGTCGGAGGGGGCGACGGCGATGTCGCCGACGGCCGCCGTGGCCTCGTGCTCGAAGATGGGCGTCCAGGTCGTGCCCTCGTTCTCGGTCTTCCAGACGCCGCCGGAGGCCGAGGCGACGTAGATCGTGTAGTTCTTGCCCTTGGGCGCGACGACGGCGACGTCCGTGCACGCGGCCGCTGACGTTCGTCGGGCCGAGGAACTGCCACTTGAGGTCCTTGAATTTCGAGGCCTGGAGCATGGCCTGGTATTCGGCGAAGCCCTTGAACCGGAGCTCCGGGCTCGTCGACTGGACGACCTTCGGCGGCTTGGCCGGCTCGGCCGAGAACGACGAAGGCCGCGGCCAGGACGACCAGCGGACGAAGCATAGACGTCCTTGACGGGGACTTTTTGAATGACGAGGACATGCGTCTTCTCCTCTCCGACGGATTGCCCCCAACTATAATGGAACGGGAGGAGGCTGTCAATGAGAGCGCGGAGATAAGACGGGGGCTTAAATGATCTGAACCGTCGACCTCTCTGGACGCTAGGTCAGGAGCGACGCGAGGGCGATCGAGTAGAACTTGGTATCTTCGGAATCCCCGCGCGACGTCAGGACGCAGGGGCACTTGGCCCCGGCCACGACGGCCGCCAGCTCCCCCTTGGCCAGGTAGGTCGACGCCTTGAAGAAGATGTTGCCCGCCTCGATGCTGGGGAAGACCAGGATGTCGGCGTCCCCGGCGACCGGCGACTGGATGCCCTTGATCCGGGCGCTCTCCTCGCTGAAGGCCACGTCCAGGGCCAGCGGCCCGTCGACGATGGCGCCCTTGACCTGGCCGCGGTCGGCCATCTTGGCGATGATGGCCGATTCCGTCGTCGAGGGCATCTTGGGGTTGACCTTCTCGACCGCCGAGAGGAGGACGGCCTTGGGCTTGTCGATGCCGAGCTTGTGGGCGACGTCGATGCAGTAGTTCAGGATGGCGATCTTCGCCTCGAGGTCCGGGGCGGGGATGACGGCCACGTCGCCGCAGATGATGAGCTTCTTCCAGGCCGGGACCTGGATGACCGTGACGTGGGAGAGGAGCTTTCCGGGCGGCAGCAGCCCCTTCTCCTTGTCGATGATGCCGCGGATATAGATGGAGGAATCGAGCAGGCCCTTCATCAGGAAATCCGCCTCGCCCGAGCGGACCTTGCCGATGGCCAGGGACAAGGCCTTGGCCTTGTCGGGCTCGTGGACGATCTCGAAGAGGCCCGGGTCGACCTTGTTCTCCGCGGCGACCTTCTTGATGGCCTTCTCGTCCCCGGTCACGACGGCCTTGACCAGCTTCTCCTTGACGGCGCGGCCGACGGCCTCGATGGTATGGGGGTCCTCCGCGACGGCCACGGCCAGCCGCTTGGTGGGGGTGCCCTTGACGCGGTCGACGATTTGATCGAGGGTCGTGATCATGATGGCTCCCTTCGGTTCCGGATGGGTCAGGCCGGATAGGTCCGTGGCGTTTCCTCGCCCCGCATCACGCGCAGGCCGGCCTGGGCCAGCGCGACCATCTCGTTCTCGCCGGGGAAGACGAAGACGGGTCCGAGGAATCCGATGCACTCCTTGATCCTGTCGATGAACTCGGTCGAGTAGGCCAGCCCGCCGCTCAGGACGATCCCGTCCACGCGGCCCTTGAGGACCGCGGCGCAGGCCCCGACCTGCTTGGCCACGGTCATGACCATGGCCGTGAAGACGAGCTCCGCCTGCTTGTCGCCCCCGGCGATGCGCTTGAGCGTCTCCCGCATGTCGTTCGTCTTGAGGTGGGCGACCATCCCGCCCCGGCCGGTCAGCATCTTCCTGAGGTCCCCTTCCGCGTACTTGCCCGAGAAGGCCAGGGCGACGAGGTCGCCCGCGGGCACGGTCCCGGCCCGCTCCGGGGCGATGGGCCCTTCGCCGTTCAGGGCGTTGTTGACGTCCACGACCCGCCCCTGCCGGTGGACGCCGATCGAGATCCCTCCGCCGAGATGGCAGACGATGAGGTTCACCGACTCGTAGCTCTTGCCGAGTTCCCGGGCGGCCAGGCGGGCCGAGTACTTGTGGTTCAGGGCGTGGAAGATGCTGCGGCGCCGGATCTCCGGCACGCCGCTCAGCCGGGCCCAATCATCGAATTCGTCCACGACGACGGGGTCGACGATGAAGGCGGGGATGCCCAACGGACGGGCGATCTCGTCGGCGATCAGCCCGCCCAGGTTCGAGGCGTGCTCTCCCTGGACGCCTTTGTAAAGGTCCTCGAGCATCCTGTCGTTGACCCGGTAGACGCCGCTCGGGATGGGATAGAGGAGGCCTCCCCGGCCGATGACGGCCGCGAGAGCCGCCGGCTTGACGTCCTTCTTTTCGAGGGCCTTGAGGATGATGTCCTTCCGGAAGCCCTTCTGGTCGACGATCTTGGGAAAAGGCGCCAGCTCCTCGGCGGAATGGGAGATATTCTCGGACAGGACCTCGCGTTCGTCCTCGTAGACGGCGATCTTGGTCGATGTCGAGCCCGGATTGATGATCAACAACAGCATGGTCGACCTGGGAAGAAGGTGATATTACAGCCCGAAATGGGCCGTGTCAAGATGAACGCCGGGTCCCTTCGGGGCGGGGGAGGATTCTGCTATAATAAGACGCCTATGCGCGTCCGAAGAGCCGGAGAGGCCGACATCCCCGCGATCGTCGAATTGGCCAAGTCCCTCGGCCTCGACTATCCCGGCATGGAGAAGGACCGGCTCTGGGTGGCGGAGGAGGGGAAGGACGGCCGGATCGTCGGCCTCGTCGCCCTGAAAAAGCACCCCGACTGCCTGGAGCTCTGCAGCCTCGGCGTCGCGCCGTCCGAGCGCGGGAAGGGGATCGCCAAGGCCCTCGTCGGAGCCCTGATGGCGGAGGCGCGCGGCCACGGTCCACCTGGCCACCGTCATCCCCGCCTTCTTCGAGGCCCTCGGCTTCGAGCGGGCGCCGGACGTGCCCCGGACCTTCGTCGAGAAGCGGAAGACGGCCTGGTGCGACGGCTGCGACCAGCGGCGATGCACCGTCCTCCTGAGAAAGGTGTCATGAACCCTCCTCAATACCCCGATTTCAAGCCCGTCGGCCCCGAGGACCGCGGCGTCATCGACGGTTTCCTCGACGCCCACCCGTCGGAGGTCTGCGAGCTGAATTTCCCGAACATCCTCATCTGGAAGGGCTCGGAGCGGCCGCGCTACACGATCCTCAACGGGAACCTCTGCGTCCTCGTCGAGCCGACCTTCGAGCCGGCCTATTTCCTGCCGCCCGTCGGGCGGGACCGAGGTCGAGAGGACGGTTACGGCCTGCCTCGCCCACGCCCCGCGCCTGTCGCGCGTGCCGGAGGCGTTCGTCCGGGCCCACGGCGCGTCCTTCCGCGTCGAGGAGGACCGCGACAACTTCGATTACGTCTATCTCCGGGAGGACCTGGCCGAGCTCAAGGGCAAGAAGTTCGACGGCAAGCGCAACCGCATCCGGAAGTTCGAGTCCTCGTTCGCCCACGCCTACGAGCGCCTCTGCCGCGAGCACGCCGACGACTGCCGCCGCCTGCTCTTCCAATGGTTCGAGGAAAAGGGGAACGGCGACCCGTACATGAAGGCGGAGAAGGACGCCATCCTCGAGGCCCTGGCCCTGTTCGAGGACCTCGGCCTCGTCGGCGCGGTCGTCACCGTCGCGGGCCGGGTCGAGGCCTTCACCATCGGCACGCAGGCTCACCGCCGATACGGCCGTCATCCAGATCGAGATCGCCAACCCGGCCTTCCCCGGCCTGGCTCAGTGGATCAACCGGGAGTTCGTCCGCCGGGAGTGGCCCGACGTCCGGCTCATCAACCGCGAGCAGGATGTCGGCGTCCCCGGCCTGCGCAAGGCCAAGCTCTCCTACCAGCCCGACCATCTCGTCAAGAAGTACAACCTTTACAAACCCTAACTGTTTCTCTCGGGGGGCGTCGGAGATGGCCTCCACTCCAGAGTGCGGTTTGCGCTAAACCGCACATGACGCTCCGGCCAATCCCCGAGGCCCCTCAGGCTGCCCCTCGAAACTCGGGACTGCCTCCAGCCCCTTAAGCCATGAGGCTGCAAATCGCGGCGACGTTGACCATGTCGTCGGGGGAGCAGCCGCGGCTGAGGTCGCAGAAGGGCTTGTTGAGGCCCTGGACGATCGGCCCGACGGCCTCGGCCCCGGCCAGGCGCTCGGTCAGCTTGTAGCCGATGTTGCCGGCGTCGAGGTCCGGAAAGATGAGGACGTTGGCTCGGCCTGCGACGGGGCTGCCCTTGCACTTCCGCTCGCCGACCGAGGCGACGAGGGCGGCGTCCGCCTGCATCTCGCCGTCGAGCAGGAGCTTGGGCGCCTTCTCCCGGGCGATCTTCGTCGCGCTCACGACCTTGTCGACGTCGGCGTGCGCGGCCGAGCCCTTGGTCGAGAACGAGAGCATGGCCACGCGCGGCTCCTCGCCCGTCACGGCCTGGAAGTTCTTGGCCGAGGTGATGGCGATGTCGGCGAGCTGGGCGTCGGTCGGGTTGGGGACGACGGCGCAGTCGGCATAGCAAAGGAGCCTCTCCGGGAAGACCATGATGAAGTAGCTCGAGACGGTCGAGATGCCCGGCGCCGTGCCCACGGTGTGGATGGCGGCCCGGATGACGTCGCCGGTCGAGGAGAGGTTGCCGCCGACGACGGCCCCGACCCTGCCGGTGGCGAGGAGCAGACCGGCGTAGTAGAGGGGCGTCTTCGCGGCTTCGGCGGCCTGCTCGAGCGTCCAGCCCTTGGCCTTGCGCCTCTCGAAGAGGAGGTTGACGAGCTCGGCCTTGCCCGCGTCCGTGAGCGGGTTGACGACGGGGATGCCGTCCAGGGCGAGCCCGTTGTCCTTGGCGATCTTGAGGATGGCTTCGGGGTTCCCGACAAGTTCGGGCTGGGCGATCTTCCCGTCCCTGAGGGCGAGGGCGGCCTTGAGCGTCCGAACGTCCTCGGCGTCGGGGAAGGCGACCCGGAGGTTCTTCTTCGCGGCCTTTTGGCGGATGTCCTGGATGAAGGTATTGGCCATGGATGACTCCTTCTTCGCGGTTTCGAGAGAGGGGAGTATATAGAAAGAACGGTCGAGAATTCAACCCTGCCTTGTCAGTCCCGCCGCGCCAACGCGGCGCGGACCACGGCCCCGATCTCCGCCGGGCTGTCCACGACGAGGACGCCCGCGGCGCGGAGGGCGGCCATCTTTTCCCCGGCCGTGCCGTGGCCGCCGGCGATGATGGCGCCGGCGTGTCCCATCCGCCGGCCGGGCGGGGCGGTCTGGCCGGCGATGAAGCCGACGACGGGCTTCGGGAAGCCCTGCGCGATGTAGGCGGCCGCCTCCTCCTCGGCCGTGCCGCCGATCTCGCCGATGAGGATGACGGCCTCGGTCTCCGGGTCGTTCTTGAAGAGCCCGAGCAGGTCGACGAACTTCAGCCCGACGATGGGGTCGCCGCCGATGCCCACGGCCGTCGACTGGCCCAGGCCCTCGCGGGTGACCTGGGCCACGGCCTCGTAGGTCAGCGTCCCGGACCGCGAGATGATGCCGACCGGGCCCCGCTTGTGGATGGGGCCGGGCATGATGCCGACCTTGGACTTGCCGGGCGAGATGACGCCCGGCGTGTTCGGCCCGACGAGGGCCGCCCCGGTTTCCCGGAGGAGGGCCTTGACCCTGATCATGTCCAGGGTCGGGATGCCCTCCGTGATGCAGACGATGAGCCGGACGCCCGCCCCGGCCGCCTCCAGGATGGCGTCGGCGGCGGAGAACGGCGGGACGAAGACGATCGACGTGTCGGCGCCCTCGGCCCGCACGGCCGCGGCCACGGTGTCGAAGACGGGGCGGCCGAGGTGGGTCGTGCCGCCCTTGCCGGGCGTGACCCCGGCCACGACGCGGGTGCCGTATTCGATCATGCGCCCGGCGTGAAAGCTCCCCTCGGTCCCGGTCAGGCCCTGGACGATGACCCGCGTTCTCTCGTCGATGAGGATGCTCATGGCTTCCCCCGACTCCCCCGGCCCGCGGCCAGGGCCACGGCCAGCTCCGCGGCCTCCTTCATGCCCTCGGCCGGATGAAAGGCCAGCCCCGACTCCCGGAGGATGGCGCGCCCTTCTTCGGCGTTCGTCCCCTCGAGACGGATGACGACGGGGAGCGGCGTCCCGGCCTCGCGGGCCGCCTTGACGATGCCCGCGGCGACGAGGTCGCAGCGGACGATGCCGCCGAAGATATTGATCACGACGGCCTTGATCTCAGGGTCGGAGACGAGGATGCGGAAGGCGCCGCCCCACGGCCTCCTCCTTGACGCCTCCGCCGACGTCCAGGAAATTGGCCGGCCGGCCGCCCTCGAGGCGGATGAGGTCCATGGTGGCCATGGCCAGACCCGCTCCGTTGACCAGGCAGCCGATGTCGCCCTCGAGCCTGACGTAATTGAGGCCGTGGCGCGAGGCCTCGACCTCGAGCGGCGACTCCTCGTCGAGGTCGCGCAGGGCCAGGATGTCCGGATGGCGGGGGAGGGCGTTGTCGTCGAACTCCATCTTGGCGTCGAGGGCCAGGACGTCGCCCGAGGCCGTGACGGCGAGGGGGTTGACCTCGGCGAGCGAGGCCTCGGTCGCGGCGAAGGCTTCGACCAGCCCGAGGATGGACGTCACGGCCCGCCTGTGGACGTCGCCCGAGAGTCCGAGGCCGAAGGCCAGGGCCCGGGCCTGAAAAAGCTCGAGGCCGGCGAGGGGATGGACGTATTCCCTGAGCACGGCCTCCGGCTTCTCGACGGCGAGGGCCTCGACGTCGACGCCGCCCCCGGCCGAGGCCATGACGGCCACGGCCTCGCGGGAGCGGTCGACGGTGGCGCCGACATAGAGCTCGCGGGCGGCCTCGACGGCCTCCTCGACGAGCAGGCGGCGGACGATCCTCCCGGCCGGCCCCGTTTGGGCCGTGACCAGGGTCGTGCCGAGCATCTCCGCGGCCAGGCGTTCGGCCTCCTCCGGCGAGCCCGCGGCGCGGACGCCGCCGGCCCGGCCGCGGCCGCCGGCGTGGACCTGGGCCTTGAGGACGACGCGCCCGCCGAGCCGCGCGGCCGCCGCCCGGGCCTCGCCCGGTGTCGCGACCGGCTCCCCGCGAGGCACGTGGAGGCCGTGTCGGGCCAGGATCCCCTTGGCCTGGAACTCGTGGACCTTCATCGGTTCCCGGCTATCTTATGCCCCGGGAGGAATTCGAGTCAACCGGGGACGCGAAAAGGCGGTCTCGGCCCTTGACAGGGAGGACGTTCGGAGGGACAATAACGCTTCATTTTTTCAAGGAGAGCCCGATGATCATCCTGTCTTTGAACTGCGGGAGTTCGTCCGCCAAGTACCGCCTTTACGATTACGACAAGAAGGAAACGCTGGCCACCGGCATCGTCGAGCGGGTGACCATCGGCAAGAGCTACATCCAGCAGGCCGGCCTGGGCCGGGAACCCATCAAGATCGACCACGAATGCCCGACCCACCGGGAGGCCATCAAGCTCATCATCGACACCCTGCTCGACCCCAAGATCGGCGTCCTCGACGACCTGGCCAAGATCTCGGCCGTCGGCCACCGCGTCGTCCACGGCGGCGAGAAGTTCACCAAGTCCGTCAAGATCACCCCGGAGACCCTCGAGACTTTCAAGAGTCTGTTCAGCCTGGCCCCTCTCCACAACCCGCCCAACGTCCTGGGCATCGAGGCGGCCATGGACGTCCTGCCCTCGATCCCCCATGTCGCCATCATGGACACGGCCTGGCACCAGACCATGCCGCCGAGTTCCTACATGTACGCCCTGCCCTACGAGTGGTACGAGAAGTACGGCGTCCGCCGCTACGGCTTCCACGGGACCTCGTTCCTCTACGTCGCCAAGCGGGCCGCCCTGCTCCTCGGCAAGGACCCCTTCAAGTGCAACCTCGTCTGCCTCCACATCGGCAACGGCGTCTCGGCCAACGCCATCAAGAACGGCGTCTCCTTCGACACGAGCATGGGCCTGACCCCCCTCGAGGGCCTGGTCATGGGCACGCGGGCCGGCGACCACGACGCCGCCATCGACCTCATGGTCATGGAGAAGGAGGGGACCGCCCCGGCCAAGATGAGCGACATCCTCAACAAGAAGTCGGGCCTCCTCGGCATCACCGGCAAGTACACCGACCGCCGCGACGTCCAGCAGGCGGCCGAGGCCGGCGACGCCCGGGCCCGGCTGGCCATCGAGGTCGAGTCCTACCGGATCAAGAAGTACATCGGCGCCTACTCGGCGGCCATCGGCGGCGCGGACGCCATCGTCTTCACCGCCGGCGTCGGCGAGATGTCCGACCTCATCCGCGAGAAGTCGCTCGAGGGCCTGGAGTTCCTGGGGGTCAAGCTCGACAAGGCCAAGAACAAGCTGGCCAAGACGCGCAACGCCGAGACCGAGATCTCGGCGGCCGACTCCAAGGTCAAGGTCTTCGTCATCCCGACCGACGAGGAGCGGGTCAACATCGAGGACGTCATCGCCATCCTCGAGGGCAAGTACGACGAGCACACCCGCTTCTCCTACCGCTTCCAGTCGCCGGACTACGTCAACTCCCAGCGCGAGCAGGATTTCGTCAAGGAGTGCGAGAAGAAGCCGGGGCTGGCCGCGATCCAGGTCAAGCCCAGGCGCCGCTGACGGCGCGGGCCCCGGACGGCCCGTTCCCTTTTGCCGGCGTTTTGGGTATGATGAGGGCCGGGAGGTCCGACGTGGACGACAACAGGTTCCTCAAGTTCGGCGTCGCCGCCGTCGTCGTCTTCCTCGCCGGCGTGTTCCTGAAGCTGGCCAAGCCCGTCCTCGTCCCCTTCTGCCTGGCTCTCTTCCTGTCGTTCACGCTGACGCCGGTGCTCGATTTCCTCGTCCGGAAGAAGGTCCCGAAACCCGTGGCCCTGGTCGGCCTCCTCCTCCTGACCGTCGTCGTCCTGCTCCTCATCGGCGTCCTCTTCTATTCGAGCGGCAAGTCGCTCGCCTCGGAGCTGCCGTCGTACAACGAGATGATGCGCTCGTTCCTCGAGGGCGTCGACCGGAACCTGACCAACCCGAAGCTGAAGGCCGAGGTCGTGGGCTGGATCAACGGCCTGAACGCGGAGAAGGTCGGCGGCCTCATCGTGTCGGCCCTCGGCCCGTTCGTCTCCTTCGTCTCCGACCTCCTGCTCGTCTTCCTCTTCATGACCTTCATCCTGGCCGGGCGGGGGCGGATGGAAAAGAAGCTCGCCCAGGCCTTCTCCGAGGACCAGGCCAAGACGGTCATCCACGCCGTGCGGCGCATCGACAAGCAGGTCCAGAGGTATTTCGCCGTCCACTCGCTCGTCTGCCTGGCCACGGGCGCCCTGACGTCCCTCATCCTGGCCCTCTTCGGCCTCCCCTTCGCCGTCGTCTTCGGCGTGCTGGCCTTCCTGCTGAACTTCATCCCGACCCTCGGGTCGGTCGTCGCCACGGCCCTGCCCGTCCTCCTCTCGGTCTTCTACTTCAGCACGCTCGGGCCGGCCATCGGCATCCTCGTCCTGCTCATGGCCGTCAACTTCATCCTGGGCAATGCCGTCGAACCCCGCTTTCTGGGCAAGGGGCTGGGGCTCAGCCCGCTTCTCGTCCTCTTTTCCCTGTTCTTCGGCAACTGGCTGTGGGGCATTCCCGGCATGATCCTGGCCGTGCCCATCCTGGCCGTGCTCAAGATCATCCTCGACAACATCCCCTCGACTGCGGTTCCTCGCGGCGATGATGGATTGAGAGGGAGGGCGGCCGGCGCCTCAGCAGGCGTCGAGGCCGAGCCGGGCGACGAACTGTCCGAGGCGCAGCTCGATCTTCCGGGCCGCTTCCTTGTACGCGTCGTAGCCCCGGCCGAGCGGGTCCTCGATGTCCCAGCCCGAGAGCTTTTCCTCGGGGACGACCCGCAGGCCCTTGAGATAGGAGTAGACGCCGAGGTCCAGGGCCACGACCTCGTCGAACGAAGCGAGGTCGTAATCGGTGATGTTCCTGGCCTCGTGGTCCGAGATGTCGACCTTGTAGACGAGCTTCATGGCCAGGACGGCGTCCTCCGAGGCCGGCCCCCCGGCGGCGGCGATGCCGGCGCTCGCGACCTCGGCCCGGCCGCCCAGCCGTTTCCGGGCCAGGCCCGCGGCCATCGGGCTCCGGCAGATGTTCCCGTAGCAGACGAAGAGGATCCGCGGCCGCCCTCCGCTCACTTGTCCGCGGCCTGAGCGCTCTCGAGCGCGACGTCCCTGGCTTTTTCGTAAAGGAAGGCGGCCAGGATGAACCGCTCGGCCGCTTCGGGATAGGCCTTGTCGCGGGCGAGCGTCCCCGCTTCCGTCTCCTCCGCTCCTGGCCCGGCCGTAGAGCCAGGACTGCTTGGCCGGGGCCTGGGCGGCCACCGCCTCGACGCCCGAGGTCTTCGCCAGGTCCCGGAGGGCGGCCAGGCACTCGTCCTCGTTCCCGCCCCGGACGCTCAGGCCGTAGACCCTGGCCAGGATGCCGTAGAGGATGCGGGCCCCGGCGAAATCGTTCTTCTGATAGCTGTCGAGCGCGTCCTTCTCCTTTTCGCCGGCGATCCAGGTCAGGAGGTTCGGGGGCTGCCGGCCGGCCGTCTCGCCGCCTTCTTCTTGGCGGCGTCCATCTCGGCCTTCGCCCGTTCGGCCTTGTCCTTCTCGTTGACCAGGGTCAGGAGCTTGCGCATCTCCGACTCGCCCTTCGTGTAACTCTTCTTCGAGGCCTCCGGGTCGCCCGCCTGGTCGTAGCGGCGCGCGTCCCTGATCTGGGTCTGAAGGTTGCCGATCTTGCCCGCCAGGGAGGGGACCTTATCCTTGACGGAGTTCAGGAAACGATCGAGCTCTTCGGCGCTCTTGCCCTCGATGAGCTTGGCCGAATCCCCGCCGAGGATGGGCGAGAGGAGCGGAACGATCTTGGAGAGGTCCACCCCTCCCTGCCGTCGCGGACCCGCCCTTGGCGGAAGGCGGCGGCGGAGCGGCCCTGCATCTGGGAGCCCGGCGGACCTCCGTCCGGCCCTTCCGGCTTGGTCCCGCACTTCGCTCCCGCTCCGGTCCTCCGGCGTGCCTCCGCGAGGCCCACGGCCTGAGGATCGAGCAGTCCCGCCGCGACCGCGAGAGCGACCGCGAGGACCGGGACGAGGATCTTCGCGGGCCGGAACTTGACGGTGACCTCCCGGCTCGCGGCAGGCTTGCGCCGCGCTGTCGCCGGCCGTGGCGTCTCCGGCCGCGGCGTCGGCAGCTCCCCGGCCAGGCGGTCGAGGTCGGCCACGATCTCCTCGGCGTGCTGGTAGCGCTTGTCGGGGTCCTTCTCCAGGCACTTCAGGATGATCCGGCTCAGCTCCGGCGAGACCTGGTCGTTCGTGTCCTTCGGGTCCGGCGCCGGCTCGCCGCGGTGCTTGAGGACGATGGCCAGCGGCGTCTCGCCCTCGAAGGGCACGCGGCCCGTGACCATCTCGAAGAGGATGACGCCGAGCGAGTAGATGTCGCTCCGGCGGTCGACGTCCGCCGCCTCGGCCTGCTCGGGCGACATGTACTCCGGCGTCCCGACGATGACGCCCGTGGCCGTCAGTCCGCGGCCGTGGAGCGAGCGGGCGATGCCGAAGTCCATGATCTTGGCGTTCCCGTCGCGGTCGATCATGACGTTCTGGGGCTTGAGGTCGCGGTGGACGACGCCCAGGCGGTGGGCCTCGGCCAGCCCCTCGGCGATCTGCCGGCCGAGGGCGACGGCCTTGGCCTCGGTGAGGTGGCCCGAGCGCCGGATGAAGCTCTTGAGGTCCTCGCCCTGGACGTATTCCATGGACAGGTAGAACGTCAGGCCCTCCTCGTTGAGGTCGTACATCCGGCAGACGTGCCGGTGGGCGACCTTGCGGGCGAGCTTCATCTCGTTCTGGAAGCGCTCGATGACGTCCGGGTCGGCGGCGATGTCGGGCTTGAGGACCTTGAGGGCCACGACCTCGCGGATCTTCGTGTCGAAGGCCTTGTAGACCGTGCCCATGCCGCCGTGGCCGATCTCCTCGATGATCTCGAAGCGCCGGGCGAAGGTCGTGCCGCGCTCGAGGCCGCGCGCCGGTGTCTGGTAGGTCATCGTCCCGGCGGAGCGGCCCTTGGCGCCGGTCCCCTGGAGCTCGAGGCCGCAGTAGCCGCAGAACCGGGTCTCGCCCGGGTTGTCGAACTGGCAGCGAGGGCATTTCATGGCAGGCACGGGACTTCTTTCTTAAACAATAGCAAGATGGCCGGGAATTTTCAAACCCCTAATAAATACGCTTCAGGGGCGCGAAGAGTTTCGGGCCGGGCGGGGGAGGGCCCGGCCTCCGGTGCCGCCGCGCTCAGCGCAGGCCTTTGGCCACCGCGTCGGGGTCGTCGCCGGCGGCCAGGGGGCGGAGGCGGAAGGAATACGACCAGGCCTTGGCCGGGAGGGTGTATTCCGGGTGGACCCGCGCGCCCCAGGAGTCGTCGCCGCCGACGCCCATCTGGGCCGCGTCGAGGGCGAGGCAGACGAAGTCGCGCTCGTCGATGTCGGCCGGGTGCTTCGCCCCGCGCTTCTCGAGCGTCAGGTCCTCCGGCCAGTACGGCAGGGCGGAGAAGCCGAGGAGCGGCTGGCCGGCGATGAGCAGCCCGACCCCGTCGGCGTCGCGGAGGGCGACCCAGCGCACGTCGCTGCGGTTGCCGTATTCCTGGGGGGCGACGTAGGGACATTGATCCGCGGCCGACGGTCGTCTCGTAGGCGCCGACGAAGGCCGCCGTCTTGCGGTCCCAGTAATTCTCCTGGGGCCCGCGGCCGAACCAGCGGACGCGGTCGAAGGCGCGCGGCACGGCCATCCGCATCCCGACGCGCGGCATCTCGGGCAGTTTGGCGCCGGCGCGCGGCGCGAGCTCGTTCCCGACGACGACCTGTCCGTCGCATGATATTGTGTAACGGACAGTATGCATGGCGGCGACACCGCCGAGCTTGTAGGAGGCCGTGACCACGACCCGGTCCGGCAACTCCTGGACGGCCGCGAGCGACTCGAGCTCGCGCTCGAGGCTGGCCCGCCGCCAGCCGGCGAGGCGCCGGTCCATGCCGTTGCCGAAATCGTTGTCGGTCGGCGCCCGCCAGAAGTTCGGCTCGGGCCCCGAGGCGATGAGCTCCCGGCCGCGGAACCGGAACGAGGCCAGCGTGCCCGTGAGCCGGTCGAAAAGGAGCCGGAAGTCCGGGCCGGAGACGACGATCGTGCGCGGCCCGTCCTCAACGGTCAGGGCGGCCGGAGAAGCCGGGGTCATATCGCGCGCCGGCGCCGCGGCGGCCTGCCACGGCAGGGCGAATTGCTCCGCGGCCACGGCGTGGCCCTTGGGGAGGCCGGGCGACGCTTCTCTCGTCACGACCGACAGGTTCAGGAAGTACTCGGTGCCGGGCCTCGGCGGAACCTTGGGCAGGGGGAGGACGAACGTCCGGCTCTCGCGCGGCCCGACGCGAGGCCGCTCGACCGCGCCCGAGGCGACCGTCCGGCCGTCCGCCGCGACCTCCCAGCGGAGGTCGAAGCGGTCGAGGCCGATGAAGTCGTAGCGGTCGGCGAGCTCGACCTTCCCGGCGGCGAGGTCGACGGGCTTGAACTTGACGTCCTGATAGACCTTCTTGACCTCGGCCAGGCCCGGGTGCGGGGCGCGGTCGGGGCCGACGAGGCCGTTGCAGCAGAAGTTCGCGTCGCTCGGCGTGTCCGGCGGACCCCAGTCGCCGCCGAAGCCCCAGAAGGGCCGGCCCTTGGCGTTCGTCTTCGGGAAGCCCTGGTCGACCCAGTCCCAGATGAAGCCGCCCTGGAGGTGCGCGGTGCCTCTCGATCGACGTCCCAGTAGTCCTGGAGGTTGCCGGTGGAGTTGCCCATGGCGTGGGCGTACTCGCACATGATGAGCGGCCGGGCCGGTTTGTCAGGCGGCGTAGGCCTCGATCTCCTGGATCGACGCGGTACATCGGGCAGTACGATGTCGGTGTGCGGCGCGGAGCTCGGCCCGCTCGTATGGACGGGCCGCGACGGGTCGCGCTGTTGATCCAGGCGCAGGTCGGCCTCGAAGTTGACGCCGTCGCCGGCCTCGTTGCCCAGCGACCAGATGATGACCGACGGATGGTTCTTGTCGCGCTCGACCATGCGCAGCGATGCGGTCGAGGTGGGCCGGCCCCCACGCGGGGTCCTTGGCCAGGCTGCGTCGGCGCCGTAGCCCATGCCGTGCGATTCGATGTTGGCCTCGTCGATGAGGTAGAGGCCGTACTCGTCGCAGAGGTCGTACCAGCGCGGGTCGTTCGGGATAGTGGCAGGTGCGGACGGCGTTGATGTTGTACTGCTTCATCAGCTCGATGTCGCGCCGCATCGACTCCTCGGAGATGACGTGGCCGGTCGCGGGTCGTGCTCGTGGCGGTTGACGCCCTTGAGCAGGACGGGCACGCCGTTGACGAGCAAGCGGCCGTCCCGGATCTCGACCTTCCGGAAGCCGACCCGGCGGCTCGCGGCCTCGAGCGTCCGGCCGTCCCGGCCGGCGAGCTCGACGGCGAGGGTGTAGAGGTCCGGCGTCTCCGCGCTCCAGCGGCGGGGTGCCCGGACCGGCTCCGAGAACGACGACGACCGCCTCGTCGCCGGCGCCGAACGCCGCCGGCCGGCCCGCGGCGAGGACACGGCGGCCCGCGGCGTCGTAGAGGCCGATGCGGACGGCCAGCCCCTCGGGCCGGCCGCCGGGGGCGCCGTTGACGACCTCGACCGAGAGGTCGAGCCGCCCGTCGCGGTCCTGCGGCGTCGAGCGTGGGACGGACGAAGAAGTCCCGGATGCGGACCTTGGGCGCCGCGGTCAGGGAGACGTCGCGCTCGATGCCGCTCAGCCGGAAGAAGTCCTGGCATTCGAGGTAGGAGCCGTCCGACCAGCGGTAGACCTCGACGGCGAGGACGTTGTCGCCATCGACGAGGTACGGCGTGACGTTCCATTCGGCCGGCGTCTTGGAATCCTTGCTGAAGCCGAGCAGGTGGCCGTTGACCCAGACGTAGAAGAAGGACTTGACGGCGCCGAACTGGAGGAAGACGTCCATGCCCTTCCACCCGGCCGGGACCTGGAACGTCCGGCGGTAGGAACCGACGGGATTGTCGGTCGAGAGGGACGAAGCGGCGGGTTCGGGTTGGGGGCGAACTCGTAGGTCATGTTGACGTAGATCGGGATGTCGTAGCCCTCGAACTGCCAGTCCGAGGGGACCGGGATCTCCCGCCACGCCCCGACGTCGTAGCCCGGCTTCCAGAAATCCGCCGGCCGGCCGGCGGGTCCGGGCGACCAGTGGAATTTCCACGGGCCGTTGAGCGACAGGCGCCAGGGCGTCTCCGCCCCGCCCTCGAGAGGGGAGGGGAGCGCGGGATAGGGAATGAACGTGGCGTGCGGGGCCTCCTTGTTAAAACCGGGCAGGCGCGGATTCTCGTAATCGTTCGGCCGCGCGGATTGGCCGGCGGCGGCCGCGGCGAAGAGGCCGACGGCTGTCGCGGCGAGGACGATGGCGGCGGTGCGGACGGCTTTCATGGTTTCCTCCGGGGCGTCGTCTTCAGGCGGCCGGCCACAGGTCGGCCGGATAGGTCCCCTGGCGGACCCGTTCCAGGATGGCCGCCTGGACCCGGACCCGGTCCTGGGGGTAGGTGACGCCGAACCAGCTTTCCCGGGTGGGCAGGACCCTGACCCGGGCCTTCCTCGCCGGATGAGGACGCCGACGGCCTCGGGGATGAGGAACTCGGCCTTGTCCAGCCGCGCGGCGTTCCCGGCGAGGAACTCCCGGAACTGGGCTTCGAGTTCGGCGAAGAGGTCGGGCTCGAAGCCCCAGAAGTTCATGGACACCAGGCTCCCGGCCGGGAGGGGGAGCCAGTCGACGCCGTTCTCGGTGTGCTTGATGCCGTCGTCGAACTTCTGGACCTTGAGGAGCTCGCGGATGCTGAGGAGCTCGCCTTCCGGGGTGGACTCGCAGAGCCCCCGGGCGACGTGCCCGTGTTCCGAGAGCGTGTTTTCCAGGCGGTACCCCAACATCGCGTAATGGGAGAGGCCGCCGACGGGCCTTGGGCGCCGGAGTTCGGCGGCCATGAGCTCGAACGCCGTCCGTCCGTAGAAATCGTCGGCGTTGATGACCGAGAAGGGCGTCCGGACGGCGTCCCTGCAGATGAGGACGGCCTGGCCCGTCCCCCAAGGCTTGGCCCGGCCCGCCGGGACGGAGAAGCCGGGCGGGACCTGGTCGAGCGACTGGAAGACATAGGCGGTCTCGGCCGCCCGCTCGACCTTGCGGCCGACCCGCTCCCGGAAGAGGTCCTCGAAATCCCGGCGGATGATAAAAACGACCTTGTCGTACCCGGCCCTCAGGGCGTCGTAGACCGAGTACTCGAGGACGGCCTGTCCGCCCGGGCCGAAGCCTTCCATCTGCTTCAGCCCGCCGTAGCGGCTGCCGACGCCCGCCGCCATCACCACCAGGGCCAGGGACGACATGGGCCACTCCCTCCGCGTTCCGGTGTCTCGCGGCCGTATCTTAATGCATCCCTCCCACGCAGGTCAAACGCCCTCCCACAGGTCGAGCGGATGCCGTGCACGTCCGCCAAAGGCCTCGGGCATGACCTCCACTCCAGAGTGCGGCTTGCGCTAAGCCGCACATGACGTTCCGGCCATTCCCCTTCGGCCTTCGGCTCTCGTCCCCGTCCGGTGGCCCAAAAGAGACAGTCCCTCCTTTACTTAAACCGTCCCATCCATTATGATGAGAGCGGCTCCCGAGGAGATGCGATGATCCGATCGACGACCGTCGTCTGTGTCCGCCACCAGGGGAAAGTCGCCATGGCCGCCGACGGCCAGGTGACCATGGGCCAGACCGTCCTCAAGGCCAAGGCCCAGAAGATCCGGCGCCTCCACAAGGGCGCCGTCCTGGCCGGGTTCGCCGGGGCGACCTCGGACGCCTTCGCCCTCTTCGCCCGGTTCGAGGTCAAGCTCGAGGAGTACCGCGGCAACCTGTCCCGGGCGGCCATCGAGCTGGCCAAGGACTGGCGCCTGGAGAAGTCCCTGCGGCAGCTCGACGCCCTGCTCGTCGTGGCCGACAAGGAAACGACCTTCCTCATCTCCGGCACCGGGGACGTCATCGAGCCGGACGACGGCATCATCGCCATCGGCTCGGGCGGCCCGTTCGCCCTGGCCGCGGCCCGGGCCCTCATCCGGCACACGGCCCTCGGCGCCCGCGAGATCGCCGTCGAGGCCCTCAAGATCAGCGCCGAGATCTGCGTCTACACCAACCAGCAGATCACGGTCGAGGAGCTCTGAATGCCCATCCCGCTCCCCGAGACGTTCGAGGGCGCGTCCGGCCGCCGTCCCGGACGTCGAGCTGACCCCCCGCGAGATCGTCGCCGAGCTCGACAAGTACATCATCGGCCAGAACGCGGCCAAGAAGGCCGTGGCCATCGCCCTCCGGAACCGCTTCCGCCGCCGGAAGCTTCCGGCCGAGCTGGCCGACGAGATCGCCCCCAAGAACATCCTCATGATCGGGCCGACGGGCGTCGGGAAGACCGAGATCTCGCGGCGGCTGGCCAAGCTCACCTCCTCGCCGTTCCTCAAGATCGAGGCCAGCAAGTTCACCGAGGTCGGCTACGTGGGGCGGGACGTCGAGTCGATGATCCGCGACCTCGTCCGGATGTCCGTGGACATGGTCAAGCAGGAGAAGATCGCGGAGATCGAGGAGAAGGCCCTGCGGAACGTCGAGGAGCGCCTCCTCGACCTCCTCCTGCCGCCGCTCACCGGGCGGGCGAGACCCCGGCCGGCGAGGACGTCCGAAGCGGACCGCTTCGCCGAGACCCGGGAGAAGTTCCGCAAGCAGCTCCGCGACGGCCTGCTCGAGGACCGGCCGGTCGAGATCGAGGTCAAGGACAAGTCCGTGCCGCCCATGGAGATCTTCTCCAACGCCGGGGTCGAGGAGATCGGCTTCCAGATCCAGGAGCTCATCCCCGGCTTCCTCGGCGGCCGGTCCAAGCGGCGGAAGGTCAAGGTCCGGGAGGCCCGCGACATCCTCCTCGAGGAGGAGGAGCGGCGGCTCGTCGACATGGACCTCGTCTCCCGGCTGGCCATCGAGCGGGTCGAGCAGTGCGGCATCATCTTCCTCGACGAGGTCGACAAGATCGCCGGCCGCGAGTCGCGGCCACGGGCCCGACGTCAGCCGCGAGGGCGTCCAGCGCGACCTCCTGCCCATCATCGAGGGCACGACCGTCAACACCCGCTACGGGCTCGTCCGGACCGACCACATCCTGTTCATCGGCGCCGGGGCCTTCCACGTCTCGAAGCCGTCGGACCTCATCCCCGAGCTCCAGGGGCGCTTCCCCATCCGGGTCGAGCTCGGCTCCCTCGGCAAGGACGATTTCGTCCGCATCCTGACCGAGCCCGAGAACGCCCTGACCAAGCAGTTCACCGCCCTCATGGCCACCGAGGACGTCCGGGTCGCGTTCACCGCCGACGCCATCGACGAGATCGCCGCGGTCGCCGAGAAGGTCAACGCCGAGGCGGAGAACATCGGCGCCCGGCGCCTCCACACGGTCATGGAGAAGGTCATGGAGGACATCTCCTTCGACGCCCCGGACATCGGGAAGACGGCCATCAAGATCGACCGGGAGTACGTCCAGCGCCAGCTGAAGGACATCCTCAAGGACCAGGACTTGCGGCGTTTCATTCTCTGATGAAGAGACCGGCAGGAATTCTCGCCCTCGGGCTGGCCGCGTTCTGCCTTCCCGCCTGCGGCCGGAAGGGCCCGTTACGCCCGCCGGCGAGCCCGCGGCCCCAGGCCGTGCGCGAGCTGGCCGCCCGCCAGCGCGGCGCCTCGGTCGTCCTCGATTGGGTCAATCCCTCGAGGGCGGTCGACGGCCGTCCCCTCCGGGCCGTCCAGGCGGCCGAGGTCTGGCTCCTCGAACTCGGCGCCGGGGGAGCGCGCGCACCCCTCTCGGTCCGGGATTTCGCGGCCCGGGCCCGGCTCGGCCGCCGCGTTGCGGCGCAGGACCTCCGGCCGACGGGAACGGCCTCCGGCGTGACCTTCGTCTATCCCCTTCCCGGGGAGGGCTTCAGGCCGACGGCCCTGGCCTTCTCCGTCCGCGTCCTGGACGAGAAGGGGCGGCCGTCGGAATTCTGCGCCGCCGTGCCCGTCGAGGTCAGGGCCTGCCCGCGGCCGCCGGCGATCCGGCAGGCCGAGGTCTTCGCCGACCGCATCGAGGTCCGCTGGGAGGCCCCGGCGGCGAACATCGACGGCTCGGCGCCGGCCGGGGTCGCCGGGTACACGGTCTGGCGGGCCGAGGCCGGTGCGGCCCCGGAGAGCCTGACGCCCGAGCCGGTCGCCGGGCTCGTCTTCGCCGACCGGAACTTCCGCTTCGGCGTCGCCTACGATTACACCGTCCGGGCCGTCGCCCCGGGCGCCGGGCCGGCCGTCGAGAGCGACCCTTCCGCGCCGCGCCGGGTCGTGCCGCAGGACACCTTCCCGCCGGCCGCGCCCGTCGGGCCTCGTCGTTCTGACCGGGGCCGGCGTCATCTCGCTGAGCTGGACCGCCGGCCGGGAGGCGGACCTCGCCGGCTACCGGGTCTGGCGGCGGGAGGCGGCCGGCTCGGCGTTCGTCCCGCTGAACCCCGGCCCGCTCCTCCGGGCGAACACCTTCACCGACACGACGGCGGAGAAGGGCAAGACCTATGTCTACGCCGTCAGCGCCGCAGACAAGAGCGGGAACGAGAGCCCGCGGACCGAGGCCGGGCCCGTGGGGCTGAAAGGCACGGAGGCATGAAGATCTACCGGTTCCGCTACAGGAAGAGGATCCTCCACGGCGTCCTCAAGGAGGAGTTCCTCTTCCCGCTCAAGGGATCCATCTTCCGGGACTTCAAGATCGGGGACAGCCCGATCCCGATGAGCGAGGTCCGGCTCCTGCCGCCCGTCGCGCCGTCCAAGATCGTCGGCATCGGCCGCAACTACCGCGAGCACGCCGAGGAGCTGGGCAACGCCGTGCCCGCCGAGCCCCTCATCTTCCTCAAGCCGGCCACGGCCCTCATCGGGCCGATGGCGGCCGTCGAGTACCCGGAGATGTCGGCGCGGGTCGACTACGAGGGCGAGCTGGCCGTCGTCATCCGCAAGAGAACGCATCTCCTTCGGGACGACGACCCGGTCGACGGCCACATCCTGGGCTACACCTGCTTCAACGACGTCACGGCCCGCGACCTGCAGATGAAGGACGTCCAGTTCACCCGGGCCAAGTCCTTCGACACGTTCGCCGCCGCGGGCCCCTGCATCGCCACGGGCCTCGACCCCGGCGCGCTCCACCTCAAGACCTTCCTCAACGGCAAGCTCGTCCAGTCCGGGGCGACCTCGAACCTCATCTTTCCCGTGCCGTTCCTCGTCCGCTTCGTCTCGCGGGTCATGACGCTCCTGCCCGGCGACATCATCGCCACGGGCACGCCGGCGGGCGTCGGCCCGATCGTCCCGGGGGACCGGGTGGACGTCCAGATCGACGGCATCGGGGTCCTCTCGAACACCTGCGTCCGGACCGGACGCGCCAAGGAGGCGTCATGAAATTCTTCCTCGACACGGCCAACCTCGATGAGATCCGCGAGGTCGCGAGCTGGGGCATCCTCGACGGCGTGACGACGAACCCGACCCTCGTCTCCAAGGAGAGCGGGAAGTTCGAGGACCTCGTCCGCGAGATCTGCTCCATCTGTCCCGGCCCCGTCAGCGCGGAGGCCGTCGCGACCAGGGCCGACGAGATCATCCCGGAGGCCCGTCGCCTGGCCGCCCTGGCCCCGAACGTCGTCGTCAAGATCCCCGTCGGCGTCGAGGGGCTGAAGGCGACGAAGGTCCTGGCCGCCGAGGGCATCGGCGTCAACATGACCCTCGTCTTCTCGGCCAGCCAGGCCCTCCTCGCGGCCAAGGCCGGCGCCCGCTTCGTCAGCCCGTTCATCGGCCGGCTCGACGACGCCTCCGAGGACGGCATGGCCCTCATCGAGGAGATCGTCACCATCTTCGAGAACTACCGCATCGAGACCGAGGTCATCGTGGCCAGCGTCCGGCACCCGCGCCACGTCGTCGAAGCGGCCCGGCTCGGCGCCGACATCGCCACCATCCCCTACGCGGTCATGACCAAGCTCGTCCGCCACCCGCTCACCGACGCGGGCGTCGAGCGCTTCCTGGCCGACTGGAGGAAGGTCAAGGCGTGAGAATCCGTCTCCATTTCCGGGTCCACGGGCATCGTCCAGAACGTCGCCAGGCGGGTCCGGAGGTCCCTGGTCACGGCCGTCGTCCTCCTCCTTCTCTGCGGCAGCGTCGTCGTGGGGAAGAACATCTTCCTGGGGCAGATCGGCCGGGAGGTCCGCAAGGTCGTCCGCTACGGCGACCTCCGGCTGAGCTACTTCCCGCCGTCCATCGTCGCCGAAAACGTCGGCTCGCTGGCCGAACCGCGCGCTCTTCGAGGCCCGGCGGGTGCGGATCGAGATCCCCTTCCTCTCGCTCCTGCGGAACGAGAAGGCCGTCAACGTCTTCATCGACGGGCCCCGCATCCGGCTCCGGCGGGGGCGGCCTTCCGGGAGGGGCGCCGAAGCTCCCGGTTTCGCTGCCGTTCACCGTCCTGAAGGGACTCGTCGAGGACGGGACGCTGAGCTACGAGGACGGGGGGGACGCCTTCGAGGCCCGGGGGCTGAAGGTCCTCTTCACCCAGGGCCGCGGCGAATTCGCCGTCAGGGCCACCTCCGGGGAGAGCACGTTCACGGCGAAGCCCGAGAACCTCACTCTCAGCGGCCGCCTCGAGGTCATGCTCACCGGCCGGGGGGCGGAGGTCAAGGTCCAGCGCCTCGCGCTCGAGGGGGCGGATGTCGTCCTGAGAGGGGAGGGCCGGATCAACGGCCTCCGGGACCCGGAGATCGACCTCGACACGCGGTTCGAGGCCGAGATGTCCGACGTGGCGGCGCTCCTCGACCTGCCCTTCCGCTGGAAGGGGAAGGCCGGAGGCCAGGGAAAGCTCGTGCGCAAGGGCGGCGCCCTGTCTTTCGGCGCCGACCTCGATGCCGACGGCCTCGTCCTGAGCGGCGTCGCGATGGGCCGGGTCCGCGGGCGTCTCGAGGTCGGCCCCGAGCCGGGCGGGCGGGTGGCCCTCGACGTCCAGATGCCGGGGCGCCCCAGCGAATCGGTCTCCGTCGCCTTCCGGGGAGACCGGGTCGACGGCGAGGTCAAGGGGGCCTATCTCGACCCTGTCATGAGCGAGATCGGCATCGCCTGGCCGGTCCTCTCGCCGGCTTGGGGGACGTTCTCCGTTGAGAACGGGAAGCTCCAGGCGCGGGGCGAGTTCCGGGACGAGCGGCTCGTCCGCGAGGGCAACCGCTTCTCCTTCCGCGGTGCCGTCGACGTCCGCTATGATCCCGCGACGCAGGATGTGGAGCTCTCGACGCGCGACCTCGAGTCGCCCTTCGCCCGGCTCGAGGCCCGGGCCGCCCTCCGCGTCCACGGCGGCATCGACACCGAGATCCGCGGCTCCGTCACGGACCTCAAGCAGGCCCGGGAATTCGTCTCCCTCCTCCTGGCCGAGCCCTTCGACTTCCCGGAGATCCGCGGGGCCGGGTCCACCGACGTCCGGCTGACGGGCCAAGCCGACGATCCGAAGGTGACCCTCAAGGGCACTTTCGCCCCGGCCGGGTTCGCCCTCTTCAACGCCGCCCTTGCCGAGGGCGAGGCCGTCATCGTCGGCGACGAGTTCCAGGGCCAGTTTCGCGTCGACGACCCCGGCCTCAAGGCGGAGATTGGGGTCAAGGCCGGCCCGACGCGGACGGAGGCCTCGGTCCGCAAGGCGGAGGGCGACCTTGCCCGGGTCTTCGCCTCGCTCGAGATCCCGGTCGCCCTCGAGGGACGGGCGTCCGGGGATTTCGACGTCGTCGAGACGCCCAAGAGCGAGGAGGTCCGCGGCGCCTTTGCCAGCCCGGAGGTCCGGGGCTACGGCCAGACGTTCAAGGAGGTCGCCGGGCGCCTCGAGTGGAAGGACGGGACGCTTTCCTTCCCCGAGATCGGCTTCGGCCTCTACGGGGGCCGCGTCCGGGGACGGGCCCTGGCCGGGCTCGTCAGCCGGGAATTTGACGCCGATCTCCGCGCCGAGAACGTCGACGTCGCCGTGCTCGTTCCCGGCGTCTCCGGCCGCTCCTCGACCTGGACGTGGCGGGCAAGGGCGTCTTCGGCAAGGACAAGCTCGGCGGCCGCTTCTCGATCAAGGACCTCGTCCTCCCGCCCATCCAGAAGACCCAGGCCTCCGGCGAGTTCAGCCTGGATTATGCCAAGGACGAGCTGGCCCTCGACGTCCGGAGCGCCTTCCTGCCCGGCGACAACGAGGTCCAGGGCCGGGTCCGCTTCGCCCTCCCCGGCGACACGCTGACCGGCCGCCTTCAGGGACACTGGACGAACCTCGACCTCCTCCTGCCATGGGCAGGGGCCAAGGGGCGGCTGGATTTCACGGCCGGGATGAGCGGGCCGCGCGACTCGCCCCAGGTCGCGGGCTCGGTCTCCATCGCGGGCCCGCTCATGCCCTTCCCGCGCTTCGCCCACGCCCTGACGGACTACGCCGGCACGGCCCGCGTCGACGACCGGAGGATCACCATCACCGAGCTCAAGGGGAAGCTCGGCGGCGGCGACGTAAAGGCCTCGGGCGAGATCGGCCTCGGCCCCGGGGGCGTCGAGACGATCGACGTGACCATGGAAGGGAAGGACATGCTCGTCGCCCCCCTCGAGCGGACCCGGGCCCTCGTCGACGCCAGCACCCGGCTGCTCAAAGACGGCCGGCAGTTCGTCCTCGACGGGGACATCCTCTTCAAGCGGCTGACCTGGCGCCGCGAGCTCTACGAGGGGTTCGCGTTCTCCTCCCAAGCCCCCTCGCCGTCGAGCCGGGAACCCGGATTCTTCGACAACTTGTCCCTGAACCTCCGCCTGCGCGCGCAGGAGAACGCCCTGATGGACAATTCCCTCGGCCGGGTCTCCGGCCGCTTCGACCTGTCCGTGACCGGGGAGGCCGACGACCCTGTCCTCCTCGGCGACATCGAGCTCCTCAAGGGGAACATCGACTTCCAGGACCAGAACTTCCGCATCCTCAAGGGGCGGCTGAGCTTCATCAACCCGGTCGTCGCCGAGCCCTACGTCGAGATCCGGGCCGAGACCTACGTCAAGGACTACCGCGTGACAATGATCCTCAGCGGGCCGGCCGGCCGCCTGAAGCCCGAGTTCAGCTCATCGCCGCCCATGCCGCCGGAGGACGTCCTGGCCCTGCTCGCCTTGGGCGAGGCCTTCAAGCAGACCTACGCCTACGACCCGGAGCGGAGCAACCAGCTGAGCACGGCCTCGCTCCTCTCATTCCAGATCGCCGACCAGGCCAAGAAGCGGGCCGAGGGGCTGTTCACGCTGGACCGGTTCCGGATCGACCCGTTCGTCTCCGGGACCTCGGCGGAAATGACGGCGCGGCTGACGCTCGGCAAGAAGCTCTCGCGCAACGTCCTCTTCATGTACTCGACGAACCTGGCGACGCAGCGCGAGGAGATCTACCGGATGGAGTGGGACATCAGCAACGACTTCTCGCTCGTCGGCCTGCGCGACGAGCTCGGGCGGGTCAGCTTCGACCTCAAGTTCAGGAAGAGGTTCTGACTTGGCCCGGAAAACGCTCCCGTCCGCCGCCGCCCTCGCCGCCGCGGCGCTCCTCGCCGCCCTCGCCCTGGCCGCGGCGCCCTGCGGCGCCTCCGCCCAGGAGGCGGCCGGACCCGTCCTCGCCCGGGTCGGCGTCCTCGTCGACGGGCGGCCGGCCCGGGGGCCTGAGGCCGACCTCATCCCCTTCAAGCCGGGCGACGCCTACTCGCCGCTGGCCATCGACCGGGTCGTCAAGCAGGTCTACCAGACGGGGCTCTTCTCCGACGTCCGGGTCACGCGGAGCGGCGAGGAGAGGGTCGAGCTCGTCTTCGAGCTCGTCCGCAACATCACCGTCCGGCGCGTCCGCTTCGAGGGCGTCCGGCTCCGCGCCTCGCGCCTGCGGGAGGCCCTGGAGTCCCTGCGGCCGGGGAACGTCCTGTCCGAGGAGCGTCTGCCGAAGGCGGTCGAGGAGCTCCGCGAGGGGCTCAGGCGGCAGGGCTACTTCGGGGCGGAGGTGACGCCCTCGGTGCGGCGGGACCCGGCCGAGCCGCGGGCGGACGTCGTCTTCCGGATCTCCGGCTGGAAACGGTACCGCATCGCCTCGCTCGAGATCCAGGGACCGGTCGGCGTCTCCCTGGGCAACCTCTTCAGGCAAATGAGGACCCGGCGGCCCCAGCCCTACGTCCCGGCCCTCCTCGAGCGGGACATCCAGGCCCTCGCCGCATATTATGCCTCGCTCGGCTACCGGCGCGCGGAGATCGAGCTCGCCTCCGAGCGCTTCGACGACGCGGCGCGGACCGTAGCCCTCACCCTCGAGGTCCAGCCGCGGGAGAAGATCACCATCGTCGTCAACGGGTTCAAGGTCCCGACGAGCCTGCTCTCGCCGATCTGGGAGGAGCGCATCTTCGAGGAGTGGGGCCTGGCCGAGGGCGAGGTCCGGGTCCTCGGCTACGTGCGGAAGAAAGGCTACGTCTACGCGACGGTGAAAAGCCGGATCGAGCGGACGGAGAACGAGCTGCGCGTCGTCTACGACGTCGATGCCGGCAGGAAGTACGCCATCGAGAAGATCTCCTTCGAGGGGGTGAAGTCGTTCAGCGCCCAGAAGCTCAAGGACGAGCTCCTCGTCACCGAGCGGGCCCTCTTCTTCTCCTTATTGAGCTACGACCGTCTCTTCGCCCTTCCCGCCGAGATCGAGTATTTCTACCGGGTCAACGGCTTCCCCGACGCCCGCGCGGAGCTCGCCCTGCCCCCCTCCCGCCGCGGCGTCGAGGCCATCCTGAAGGTCGACGAGGGGGCCCGCCGGACGGTCGCCTCGATCACCCTCTCGGGGATGCACCTCTTCGCGCCCGAGGCCGTGCTGCGGGAGCTCGTCAGTGTCAGGGGCGGGCCCTATTTCCCGCCCAACGTCCAACGGGACTCGGGCATCATCGAGAGCTATTACCTCAACCACGGCATCCGCGGCACGAAGGTCGCGGCGCGGGCCGAGCCGGCTGAGGGGAACGCCTACGCCGTGACCTTTGAGATCGAAGAGGGCACGCCGGTCGCCGTGCGGAACATCCTCGTCGCGGGCAACAGGCTGACCCGGCTGAGCGTCATCACCAAGGAGATCCAAGTCAGGAAGGGCGGGCCGGCCGACTTCTCCCTCATCCAGGACAGCAAGCGGCGCCTGGAGCGGCTGGGCGTTTTCTCCGAGGTCCGGATGGAGGAGATCCTGACCGACCCCGGCCAGGAGAACGTCGTCGTCAACGTCCAGGAGGGCGAGGCGAACTACGCCGGGCTCGGCCTCGGCTTCGAATCGCGCGACGCCATCCCCTCGTCGGAGCAAGTCCAGTTCAGGCCGAGCGCGACGGGCGAGTACATCCGGAGCAACGTCCTCGGCCTGGCCGCCCAGCTGAGCCTCGTCGGTCAATACAGCGACGTCGAGCGCCGGGCCATCGTCTCCTGGAACCAGCCCTACCTCTTCGGCCTGGCCCTGCGGCCGGCCCTCCTCGGCTGGGTCGAGCGGGAGGACCGCACGAGCTTCACCTTCGACCGCCGCGGCGTGAGCTTCAACCTGTCCCGCCCCCTGCTCCCCCGCCTGATCGTGCTCGGGGCGCTCAGCTGGAGCCGGACCGACCTTTCGAACCTCGAGATCCCCGAGTCCGAGATCGATATCCGTCTCCAGCACTACTCGACGACGCTGGCCTCGGTCAGCGTGGCCCTGGACAGGCGGGACGATTCGTTCAATCCGGAGAGGGGGAGCTTCCTGAGCGCGACGGTCCAAAAGGCGAAACCGCTCTTCGGCACGGAGTCGGACTACTGGAAGACCTATTTCAAGTTCCAGTATTTCAAGCCCGTCCTGTCCCGTGTCGACTTCAGCTTCCTGGCCCGGCTCGGCCTGGCGCAGGGCGAGATTTCCGTTCCCGAGCGGTTCTTCGCCGGCGGAAGCAACTCCTTCCGCGGCGAATCCTTCGATTACCTCGGCCCCAAGGATCCGACGACGGGATATCCCGACGGCGGCCGAGCCCTCTTCCTCCTCAACGCCGAGATGCGCTTCCCACTCATCCCCGCCTTCAAGGACCTGGCGGGGGGCGTCTTCCTCGACCTCGGGAACGTCTTCCCATACATCCGGGATTTCCGCCTCGCCGACCTCGAGGCGGCGGTCGGGTCCGGCCTCCGCTACCGGACGCCGCTCGGGCCGGTCCGCGTCGAGCTCGCCTGGAACATCCGGACGCCCGCGGCGAACCTCGTGCCGCCGCAGACGAGACGGAAGACGGCCTATTTTTTCATCACCATCGGGAACATGTTCTAACGCCATGAAAAAAACATCCGTTCTCCTCCTTCTCGCTGGTCTCCTGTCGGCCGGCGCCGGCCGCGCCCAGACCGTGAACTGCCTCGTCGCAGTCGTCGGCGGCCAGCCCGTCACCCTCACCGACGTCCGCATCGCCCAGGAGTTCGGGCTCATCGACCGGACCGTCCCGCCCGCGTCCGGGGACGCGGCCCTCGCCGCGCTCGACTCGCTCATCGGCCAGAAGCTCGTCTTGGCCATGGCCCGCGAACCCGGGCCCGGAGGCGCGGTCGACCCCGACCGGGCCCTGGCGGACCTGCGCGCGCAGTTCGGTCCGGACGCGTTCGCCGCCAAGCTCCGGAAGTTCGGGCTCACGGAGGCCGACCTCCGCCCCTACCTCGAGGAGCGGCTGCGCTACGAGAGGGTCGTCTCGGCGCGTTTCGCCGCCCCCGTCCCTGTCTCGCGCGGCGACGTCGATAAGTATTACCGGGATGTCTACGTCCCGGAGCAGAAGACCAAGGGCCTGGAGCCCGGCTCCTTCGAGAGCGTCCGGGCCGACCTCGAAACGCGGCTCCGGGCCGAGCTCAGGGCGGCCAAGATCGCCGACTGGGTCCGGACGATCCGGGCGCAGTCCGACGTCCGGGTCAACCGCGACTGCCTGAAATAGCCGGGAGGAGGCCGCCGCATGAGCCGGATCGCTTATCTTTTCCCCGGACAGGGGTCACAGGTTGTCGGGATGGGACGCGACCTCCACGAGCGATCGCCGCTCGCGCGCGAGCTCTACGCGAGGGCGGACGAGGCCCTCGGCTATTCCATTTCCCGGATCTCGTTCGAGGGCCCGGAGCCGGAGCTCCGGATGACGGCGAACGCCCAGCCGGCCCTCCTCGTCGCCGGCGTCGTCGCCGCGCGCCTCCTCGGACTCGAGCCGGCCGTGGCCGCCGGCCACAGTCTCGGCGAGTACTGCGCCATGGTCGAGGCCGGCGCCCTCGGCTTCGAGGACGCCGTCGTCCTCGTCCACAGGAGGGGCGGCTACATGCAGGAGGCCGTTCCGGCCGGGCGAGGGGCGATGGCCGCCGTCCTCGGTGTCGCCGGCGAGGACATCCGCAAGGCGCTCGAGGCCGTGCGCTCGGGCGTCGTCGACATCGCCAACTGGAACAGCGAGGAGCAGACCGTCATCTCCGGCGAGAAGGCGGCCGTCGAGGAGGCCCTGGCCCTGATCAAGCCGCCGCGGTCGGTCATGCTCCCGGTGAGCGGACCGTTCCACTCCCGTCTGATGGCGCCGGCCGCGGCCCGGCTGGCCGTCGACCTCGACGCCGTCGCCTTCCACGACCTCAAGTTCCCGGTCGTCACCAACGTCGACGCCCGGCCCGTCCGGACCGCTGCGGAGGCGCGGGAGGCGCTCAAGCGCCAGGTCAGCCAGGCCGTCCTCTGGACGCGGACGATGGAGGCGCTGAAGGAGCTCGGGGTCGAGGCCTGCGTCGAGCTCGGGCCGGGCAAGGTCCTGACCGGCCTCCTCAAGCGGGCCAGCCGCGGCTGGGCGAAGCCGCCGGCCTGTCACAACGTGGAGGACTGGGCGGGGGTGGAGCGGACGCGGGCCGCGCTCTCAGGGCTGCTTTGAGAGGACCTGCGGCCCGAAGCGGACGTAATATTCGGCCGCCGAGGCCAGAGCCGCGACGATGACCAGCCACAGGCCGACCTGGGCGAGGATGTAGAACTTGCCGAAGTAGACCGGGCCGAGGATGAGCGCTCCGACGGCCCACGGATTCGAGCCCCATCTTGGCCTTGCCGAGCCCCGAGGCGGGGATGTTCACGCCCTTGGACGAGGCGATGGCCCGGAAGCCCGAGACAGCCAGCTCCCGGCCGATGATGACGACGGCGGCCCAGGCCGCGACGCGCCCGAGGTGGACGAGGCAGATGATGGCCGAGGTGATGAGGAGCTTGTCGGCCGTCGGGTCGAGCAGCTGGCCAATGACCGTGACCAGGCCCTTTTTGCGGGCGAAGTAACCGTCCAACCAGTCGGTGAGGGAGGCGAAGACGAAGATGGCCGTGGCGACGAGGTCGCGGCCGTGGAAATTCGTGAGCATGACGGCGACGAGGGCGGGGATGGCGATGATGCGGGCGAGCGTCAGGTAGTTCGGGACATTCACGCGTCCGAGATTACTATACCGACCGGACCTTGTCAATCGGACCCCATCTCAGGTCGGAGGGTCCTGTCCGTGCGTCACCCTGTGCGGCGGCGCCGAGACCGTCCTTGCCCCGGCCCCGGGAACCTGTCCCGGTCCCCGTGGAACCTCCGGGTCCCCTTCCAAACGGGGGCTTACGGACGGCCTTGGCGCCACCTGCGCTAGCCCCCCCGCCGATTCCCTAGCGGCCTCGGGGATTCGCCGGAAGGGTCCTTCCGTGCGTCCCCGAGAGCGGGACAGTCCCATTCTCCGCGTCAGGGGAGAGCCCGAGGCCGAAGGGGAATGGCCGGAACGTCATGTGCGGTTTAGCCTTCCCGGAGCGTTTTTCGAGGGAATCCTCAAGAGAGGGGATCCTCTAATAAGGGTCCCCTCTCTTGAGGGCGGCGAGGATGTCTGAGCATGAGCCAGCAGTCTGCGGCCCTACTTAAATGGCATTCACGCGCGGGGGCGGGCTGGAGCATGAAGAGCGAGTTCCGCAGACGCCGAGAAAGAACGCTCCGGGAAGGCGTGAAGAACCGCACTCTGGAGTGGAGGCCATCCCCAAGGCCTTTGGCGCGCACGGACAGGATCCCCCCGCCAAATAACTGTTCTCGCCTTGAAAATAGGTGGGGGCCCCGGTATAGTGAGGGGGCGCGACGATGGCCAACGACACCTCCCTGACCCCGATGATGGAGCAGTACTTCCGCGTCAAGGCGGAGCACAAGGACGCCTTCCTCTTCTTCCGGCTGGGCGATTTCTACGAGATGTTCTACGAGGACGCCAAGACGGCCGCCCCGCTCCTCGGCTTGGCCCTGACCTCCCGGCAGAAGGTCCCCATGTGCGGCGTCCCCTTCCACGCCGTCAACACCTACCTCGCGAAGCTCCTCCGCCTCGGCCACAAGGTCGCCATCTGCGAGCAGGTCGAGGACCCGCGGACGGCCAAGGGCGTCGTCAAGCGGGAGGTCATCAAGGTCCTGACGCCGGGCACGGCCGTCGAGGTCGAGGCCGACGACGCCAAGGAACCGCTGACGATCGCCGCCGTCGACCTCGGTCCGGACGGCTGGGGGCTGGCCCTGGCCGACCTCATCTCCGGCGAGATGCGGACGGCCGAGGGCGCCTGGACGGAGGGGAAATCCCTCTCCGACGAGATGTTCAAGGCCGGCCCCAAGGAAATCCTCTATGCCGAGGGCGCCGAGGAGGCCCTCGGCCGCGTCCTCGCCGCGAACGGCCTGGCCTCGGTCGCCAGGAGCCCGGCCGAGGCCTGGCTCTTCGACTTCCCCCAGGCCAGCCACGTCCTCCTCGAGCATTTCGGGGCCCGCTCGCTCGCCGGCTTCGGCCTGGCCGACAAGCCCCGGGCCGTCTCGGCCTCGGGCGCCCTTCTTTATTATATGAAGAAGGTCCGCCGGGACTCCCTGGCCCTCATCGACCGCATCTCCTATCTCCATCCCGGCGACCGCCTGACCCTCGACGCCGCGACCATCCGCAACCTGGAGCTCGTCCGCAACCTCCGCGACGGCCGGGTCAAGGACTCGCTCGTCGACGTCATCGACTTCACCGTGACCGCGGCCGGCGGCCGCCTCCTCCGGGCCTGGCTCCTCCGGCCGCTCGCCGCCGCCGCCGCCATCCGCGACCGGCTCGACGCCGTCGGCGAGGCCCTCGGACGGACGATCGAGCGGCGGGAGCTCCGCGACCTCGTCGCGGGCGTCCACGACCTCGAGCGGCTCTGCGGCAAGGTCTCGCTCGGCGCCGCCGGCCCCCGGGACCTCGTCGCCCTGAAGAGGTCCCTGACCCAGCTCCCGGCGGTCGAGACCGCGCTCCGGCCGTTCGCGGCGCGCCTCCTCGCGGACATCCGCGGCCGCTGGGACAACGCCGCCGACGTCGCCGCCGCTCATCGAGAGGGCCATCCTCGACGAGCCCGCCTTCCTCCTGACCGAGGGCGGCATCATCAAGGACGGCTTCGACGCCGAGCTCGACGAGCTCCGCTCCGTCAGCCGTTCGGCGAAGACGTTCATCGCCCAGATGGAGAAGCGGGAGCGCGAGCGGACGGGCATCGGCTCGCTCAAGGTCCGCTACAACAAGGTCTTCGGCTACTACATCGAGGTCACCAAGCCCAACCTGCCCCAGGTCCCGGCCGACTACATGCGCAAGCAGACGCTCGTCGGCTCCGAGCGCTTCCTGACCCCCGAGCTCAAGGAGTACGAGGACAAGGTCCTCCACGCCGAGGAGCGCATCGGCGCCCTGGAGAACCGCCTCTTCCTCGAGGTCCGCGGGGCCGTGGCCCGGGAGACGCACCGCCTCCAGAGGATCGCCGCCGACGTCGCCGCGCTCGACGTGCTCCTCGGCTTGGCCGAGTGCGCGGCGCGGCGCGGCTACGTCCGGCCCGAGGTCAACGACGGCGACGCCATCGTCATCCGCGACGGCCGCCACCCCGTCATCGAGACGAGCCAGGCCGAGCCCTTCATCCCGAACGACACCGACCTCGACGGCGGCGCGAACCAGATCCTCATCATCACCGGGCCCAACATGGGCGGGAAATCGACCTACCTCAGGCAGGTCGCCCTGATCTCGATCCTCGGCCAGATGGGCTCGTTCGTGCCGGCCTCGGCGGCGACCCTCGGCCTCGTCGACCGCATCTTCACCCGGATCGGGGCCATGGACTTCCTGAGCGTCGGCCAGTCGACGTTCATGGTCGAGATGCTCGAGACGGCGGCGATCCTCCACAACGCCACCTCCCGGAGCCTCATCCTCCTCGACGAGATCGGGCGCGGCACGAGCACGTTCGACGGGCTGAGCATCGCCTGGGCCGTGGCCGAGTACCTCCACGAGCGCGAGGGGCTCCGGCCGAAGACGCTCTTCGCCACCCACTACCACGAGCTGACCGAGCTCGCCCTGACCCTGAAGCGGATCAAGAACTACCACGTCGCGGTCAGGGAGTGGAAGGGGGAGGTCCTCTTCCTGCGGAAGATCCTGCCGGGGCCTTCCGACCAGAGCTACGGCATCCACGTCGCCAAGCTGGCCGGCATCCCGCGCGATGTCATCGACCGGGCCCGCGAGATCCTGTTCAACCTGGAGAAGCAGGAGCTCGACGAGGCCGGGGCGCCGCGGCTGGCCTACCGCGCGGCGCGAGAGCGGGACCGGAGCCAGATGCTGCTTTTCGAGGAGGACCGGGAAAGCGCGCGCGCCCGCGAGGCGGCCGACGAAATCGGGGCACTCGACCTCGCCTCGGTGACCCCCCTGGAAGCCCTGAATATCTTGAAGCGGCTCCAGGACGGGCTCAAGCCCGGCCCCGAGCCTCAGTAAGCCTCGGTCTCGTCCTCGGCCTCGTGCGCCGGCTCGTCCTCGTCTTCCTCTTCCTCGTCCTCGTCGTAGTCCCGGTCCTCGCCCTCTTCGTAGGGCGCCTCGCCGGCGTCCTCCTTCCGCTCTTCGAGGGCCTTCTCGAATTCGTCCCGGTCGTCGTAGCGGCGGAGGGTGTTGGCCGCGGAATCGCTGTAAAGGAGCTCGAGGAAGTCGTCCTCGACGACGCAGAAGACGGACATGTTGTGGTCCGTCTGCAGGCTGCCGACCGACTCGACGATCTCCGCGGCTTTCGACTTCTTGATGGCGTCGAGCGTCAGCCAGCTCGTGATCTCCATCTCTTCCATGACGGGCTCCTATGATGAATAAACATCCTTTGCGACCCGTTTGTCAAGAGGGGGCGACGAACTCCGGCGTGCCGGCTTGACAGCCCCGCGGGCGGGCGGTTTAATAGAGCCAAAGACCCCCTCGGCGCGGAGAAAAACCATGAGATGGGACCGACTCACCGTCATGTCGCAGGAGGCCCTCCAGAGGGCCCAGGCCAAAGCCGAGGAGCTCGGCAACCCCGAGGTCCGGCCCGAGCACTTGCTCTGGAGTTTCCTCGGCCAGGAGGAGAACGTCGTCAGCGCCGTCCTGGCCAAGGTCGGCGCGCCGACGGCCCGCATCCGCGGCGAGCTCGAAGCCGCCCTCGCCCGGCTGCCCAAGGTCGGCGGGGGCGGGGAGCCCGTGCTCTCGCCGTCCCTGCGTGACATCATGGCGGCGGCAGAGAAGGCGGCCGAGGCGCTCAAGGACGAGTACGTCTCGACCGAGCACCTCTTCCTGGCCATGCTCAGGGACGGCGGCTCCGAGGCCGGCCGATCCTCCGCGAGAACGGCGTCGCCGAGGACGCCGTCCTCCAGGCCCTGGCCGCCGTGCGCGGCTCCCAGCGCATCACCGACCAGGAGCCCGAGGGCAAATACCAGGTCCTCGACAAGTATACCCGCGACCTGACGGCCCTGGCCCGGCAGGGCAAGCTCGACCCGGTCATCGGCCGGGAGGAGGAGATCCGGCGCGTCATCCAGGTCCTGTCGCGGCGGACGAAGAACAACCCCGTCCTCATCGGCGAGGCGGGCGTCGGCAAGACGGCCGTCGTCGAGGGCCTGGCCCAGCGCATCGCCAACGGCGACGTCCCCCAGTCGCTCAAGAACAAGCGGCTCCTGGCCCTCGACATCGGCTCCCTCGTCGCCGGGACGAAATTCCGCGGCGAGTTCGAGGACCGGCTCAAGGCCATCCTCAAGGAGATCAAGGAGTCGGGCGGCGACGTCATCCTGTTCATCGACGAGCTCCACACGATCGTCGGCGCCGGCGCGGCCGAGGGCGCGGTCGACGCCTCGAACATGCTCAAGCCGGCCCTGGCCCGCGGCGAGCTCCGCTGCGTCGGGGCGACGACCCTCAACGAGTACAAGAAGCACATCGAGAAGGACGCGGCCCTCGAGCGCCGCTTCCAGCAGGTCTACGTCGGCGAGCCCTCGGTCGAGGAGACGATCTCCATCCTCCGCGGCCTCAAGGAGAAGTACGAGGTCCACCACGGCGTCAAGATCAAGGACTCGGCCCTGGTCGCGGCGGCGACGCTCTCCAACCGCTACATCACCAGCCGGTTTCTCCCGGACAAGGCCATCGACCTCGTCGACGAGGCCGCCTCGCGCGTCCGCATCCAGATCGACAGCATGCCCGAGGAGATCGACGAGCTCGACCGCCGCAAGCTCCAGCTCGAGATCGAGCGCCAGGCCCTGCGCAAGGAGAAGGACCCGGCCTCGGCCGAGCGGCTCGAGCGGATCGAAGCGGAGCTCGCCGAGCTCAAGGAGCACGCCGACGCCCTGCGCGTCCGCTGGCAGAGCGAGAAGAAGGTCATCGAGGCCATGGGCAAGCTCAAGGAGCAGGGCGACGCCCTCAAGGCCGAGGAGCAGAGCGCCGAGCGGCGCGGCGACCTCGAGCGGGCGGCCGAGATCCGCTACGGCAAGCTCGTCGAGAACAAGAAGGAGACGCGACCGCCTCGGCGCGGAGCTGGCCCGGCTCCAGGCCAAGGGCAAGATGCTCAAGGAGGAGGTCGACGAGGAGGACATCGCCCAGGTCGTCTCGAAATGGACGGGCATCCCCGTTTCGAAGATGCTCGAGGGCGACGTCGACCGGCTCCTGCGGATGGAGGAGATCCTGGGCGCGCGGGTCATCGGCCAGGACGAGGCCATCCGGGCCGTGGCCGCCACGGTCCGGCGCTCGCGGGCCGGCATCCAGGACGCCTCGCGGCCGATCGGCTCCTTCATCTTCCTCGGGCCGACCGGCGTCGGCAAGACCGAGCTCGCCCGGGCCCTGGCCGAGTTCCTCTTCGACGACGAGAAGGCCATGGTCCGGCTGGACATGTCCGAGTACATGGAGAAGCACACCGTCTCGCGGCTCATCGGCGCCCCGCCCGGCTACGTCGGCTACGAGGAGGGCGGCCAGCTGACCGAGGCCGTCAAGCGCCGGCCCTACTCGCTCGTCCTCCTCGACGAGATCGAGAAGGCCCACCCCGACGTCTTCAACGTCCTCCTCCAGATCCTCGACGACGGCCGCCTGACGGACGGCCAGGGCCGGACGGTCGACTTCAAGAACACGGTCATCATCATGACCTCGAACCTCGGCAGCCAGGTCATCAAGGAGCTCAGCGGCGACTATGCGAGGATGGAGAAGGAGGTCCGGGGGATCCTCGAGGCGAACTTCAAGCCGGAGTTCCTCAACCGGATCGACGAGACGATCATCTTCCGGCCGCTCACGAAGGCCGCCATCCTGAGGATCGTCGACCTCCAGCTCGAGCTCCTGCGGAAGCGGCTGGCCGAGCGGAAGATCGGGCTCAGCGTCACGGCGGAGGCCAAGGCGCTCCTGGCCGAGCGCGGCTACGACCCGGTCTACGGCGCCCGGCCGCTCAAGCGCGTCATCCAGCAGCGACGTCCAGAACCCGCTGGCCATGAAGATCCTCTCAGGCGAGTTCGCCGAAGGGGACACGGTCGCCGTTTCCGTGGACAAGGCCGGGGATCTCTCCTTTAAGAAGAAAGCGGGCGGGGAGAAGGAAAAGAAGGGACAAAATAAGGAGAATGGCTAGGGACGGAATCGAACCGCCGACGCAAGGATTTTCAGTCCTTCGCTCTACCGACTGAGCTACCTAGCCATCGACCGTCGGGCCCCCGCCGGACGGCCCAATCAGTATAGTAATCCGGGGGCCGGAAGTCAATCATCAGGGGCCCGTCACGGAGGGGACACGTACCCGGGCACATGCCCCCTTTCCCGCACGGCCCCCGCTCCCGTCAAATTGAAATGCCCGGGGGGTTATGATATCCTGACCGCGGAGAAACGGACGGGATGAACGAACAGGAACTCAAGGACACGCTCGCCCGGGAGAACGGGGAATTCCGGAAGATCCTCGAGGAACACCGCTCCTGCGAGATCTCGCTCGAGAGGATCCGGAAGAAACTGCACCCGACCGAGGCCGACGACGTGGCCGAGCGGGAGATCAAAAAGAGGAAGCTCGCCCTCAAGGACCGGATGTACCGGATCATGGCGGATTTCGAGGCCCGCCGCTAAGGGACCCGTCGTGGCCGCGTCCAGGAAGAAGGGACTCTCCTTCGCCCTCGTCGGCTCGGAAACGCTCCGCGGCCGGGAGATCAAGAGGGTCCTCAATGTCAAGCGCTTCCCCCTCCGCGCGTTCGAGTTCTATGACCCCGACGTCGAGGAGGAGTTCAGCAAGCTGACCCAGTTCGGCGAGGAGCCGAAGGTCGTCCACCACCTGGACCGCAAGGTCCTCGAGGGCCTGGACCTCGTCCTGCTGGCCGCCGACGCCCGGACGAACTCGGAGATCGGCGAGGCCGCCGCCGGGGGGATTACCGGGCCCTCGACCTGGCCGAGACGTTCAACGCCCGCGAGGACGTTCCCCTCGTCGTGGCCGGGGTCAACGACGCGGCGCTCCGCGGCTCGGTTGTCGCCCGTCATCGCCAACCCGAACCCCGCGACGATCATCCTCTCCCGCCTCCTCCACGCCCTCGACCGGCCGTTCGGCGTCGCCAAGGCCCTGGCCGTCGTCCTCGAGCCGGTTTCGGCCTTCGAGGAGGAGGGCATCCAGGAGCTGGCCGAGCAGAGCTTCGCCCTCCTCGGCAGCTCGGCCCTGCCGAAGAAGGTCTTCCGCGAGCAGGTCGCCTTCAACCTTCTCCCGGCGACCGAGAAGCCCGACCCGGCCGGCTTCTCGGCCCGCGAGACGCGCATCGCCTCCGAGTGCCGGCGGGTCCTCGCCCCGGCCGATTTCCCGCTGTCCGTATCGCTCGTCCTGGCCCCCGTCTTCCATACCTACTCCGTCATGCTCTATGTCGAGCTGCGGGCCGAGCCTATCTCCTCCTCCATCCTCGGCGTCGGCTCGTCAAAACGCTTATCCGCGGTGCGCTGGGGCGTGGCGGGCAATATCGTCATGGCCTGGGTGTTGACCATCCCGACCTGCGGGTTGGCCGCGGCAGTGTTGTATGGGTTGATTCGGCTGTGCGGGATACATTAGTGGGTCACTTGTCACGAGCACCGAGATTGATTGCGCGTGTACAGATACTTAATCTCTTACTTAATCTTCGTATAAACTGCGCAGATGAGGTTAAATAGAGCATGTCCCAAAATCCGGTTCAGGCTCGGATTATTGATTTCAGATGGTCGATTGTCGATGTCCGATCTTGTCGCCGTGAGCTGGAAATCCATCATCGACCATCGAGTATCGACCATCGATCATCGAAAATCGATCATCCGCCAGCTATAATCCGCGCGGGCACCGGATTTTGCGAGACGCGCTAAGTGGGAGATTAAGTATTGTGATGGAATACCGGGATGCGTGACACATGACCCGGCACCCTCTGCACGACAACATGGCGCCCGGCTGCACCAGCAGCCGGGCGCCTGACGCTAAGCGCATCTTTCCTGCATTCTGTGCAATATGAATGCGCCAAGTAGCTGGCCTGGAAGAGCGGACCAGCCTGGAGGGAGGGTGTGACAAAGCTGCTGGAGGGGCTTAAGCATGCTATCAGCAAATCTGGTGTTATCACTGACGGTCGCCGCGTTGCCAGTCGGGACGGCATACAGTTCACGACATTCATCGGCAGGCTGGATGATGATTATAATATGGTCAATTTTAATTCGTATACGCCAGCCGACACTGTCCACATTGTTACCGGTATTAGGCGGATAGAGACTGCTCACGCCGTTTTCGACTACGCCGAGGATCATCACCTTGTTCGGGTCGGCCATTGCGCTGGAGCAGTAACCGATGCCGTACGGGTCGCCGGCGACTTTGTTGACCATATCCTGATTGTCGGTGGCGACAACAGCCTGGTTCCCCCCCCTCTGCCGACGATCATGTTAAGTTTGTTGTTTCAAGAAGGACAAGGTTGCCGCTGTTGCCGTCATAGGTATAGGCCTGAAGGGCGTTCGCGGAATAGCCCTGATCGCCGCTGCCCCGGATCATAATAGTTCAACAAGCTTGTCGATTTGGGCGGTGGTGGCGGAATAGTAGCCGCCTATTGAAATGGACCAGGGAGTTTTGTCGAGGTGATCTTCGGCGTTCTTGGACACAATAAACACCAATCGAGCTGCGCCGAGTGGATATTCGCTTGGAGTTGCTGCTGTTATAGTTGCCGTCCGCATATCCCCAGAGCATAGTCCGCCGGGCGACCCGTGGTCGCGCCCATGCCCAGGAAACCGCGGGTGTAATAGCCGGCGCCCGCTGCTTTTTTCCATGCCTCGGCAGCAGCGGTGAGAATCGGCATGGTGTAGTACTCGCCACCGATGGTGATGGTGGCGTTATTGTAGTTTGTCGTCTCCTGATGCCGAGCCGGCCAGGCCTGAACTGTGCACAGACCGCCGGCCGGGTCTCTGCATGAGACCCAGCGCGTTCACCAGGTAGAAAGCGCGGGTGACGTTATTGGAGGACGTCTTTCGGATCGTAGCCGCCCGGACAATAAATGGCATGCCCATCGGCATAGCCCACCACGGTGCCGCCGCTATGGCGAGGCTGCGGGCATCACGCCCGTGCTGGCGACGGGGTGACAGCCCACCGCCGCCCACCAGCCCGCCGTGCCGCCATAGGACATGGACGGAGAGGCATTGCAGACGATGCCGACTTCAGTCGGGGCGGTGATGACGGATTCATTGACGCCGGCACCGGAGGCGGTCACCATCATGCCGCTCGTAGCCGTAACTGTTGACATTCCCGAGTCGCTGCTGGAGTCGCTCGGGCAGGTGAACATCCGCGGCATTGTTGCCTAATAGTTGCCGAGTGCTTGATCCCGATTCGATTGGCCGCCGATGCCGGGGTAGCGGGCATTGTTGTCCTGGTCCTAGACCTGCGCCGCAATGGCGATCTGACGAATCTGGCTTAAGCAGGTGGTCTGGCGTGCTTTTTCCCGCGCTTTGGCGAACACCGGGAAGAGGATGGAGGCGAGAATCGCGATAATAGCGATTACCACAAGTAATTCGATGAGGGTAAAACCCTCGCTTTACGGATAGGGAACGCATTCTCATTCTCCTTTCTTAACAGATCGTTGAGTACTCCATGGTGGTTCCCACTCCATGGAGCCGATAGATCTGTAATTCTTATTCTACCACTGGATATCGATAAATATATTGGCGAACAAGTTAATTTGGCATCGTAAATGTTAAGGTTTGGTCAAATCGCCGCCCAGGCGCTATCGTATGCCACCGGGTGGCACCTCCCCCATACGACGACGGTCCCAACTGCCTCCCCCCGTAACAACGACAGTGGCGTAAGATGACACAATCCGTACATGCACCATTTTTCATGCATGCCGCCGAAATAACGCAAACATATGAGTGGACGCCATGTGCCTGTAGGGAATGATGGTGACAGGAAATACACTCCGTGTTTCGCGATTGTCATCGATAGTGTCATTCCCTCCGCGACGCGCGCAGCGGATGGTGTTCTCTTTTGTTTGTCAGGCAGGAGAAGAGATATGAAGCATGCAGCACCAGTGCTATTCGTACTGCTGGTCGTGCTTGTTCCTCGGCGTGGCAGGCAACGCGTCGGCAGGGGTAACTCCGCCCCGCGAGGCCGGTCCGATTGATTTTACCATGACCGATACCAACAATCAGCCGGTCACCTTATCGACGTTTCGCTGCAAAGTCGTGGTGGTGGAAGTCTTCGCCACCTGGTGCCATAACTGTGCCAATGAACGCGCGGGGCCGATCGATCTGCAGCAAAAGGCGAATGACGAGCAGTTGCCGTTGCAAATCATCGGCATCGCTTCCGCCGATACCAGCCGGGATACGGTCCGTGCCTATGTCAAAGACAACGGGATCAATTACCCCGTCGTCTTTATGGACTCCAGCCGCATGTGCCTTTCTCGGGTAGCTCACCGGCTATCCCACCAATTTCATCATTGACAAAGACGGCAAAATTGTCGATACCATTGTCGGCTTTGTCGATGAGCAGACGTTGAACGCCGCGGTGAAAAAGTACATGTAAGTCCCTCCGGGAAAGAGTGAAGAGTGAAGGGTGAAGGGTGAAGGGTGAAAATTGGATAGGGATCAAGGACGCTGACGCTGTTATTGCGAAAATCCTGGGGATCTGCTATATCAGCGTAACCGTGTTTGGAAATCCAGCGTAACCATGCTTGTTCCCTATCCATTTTCACCCTTCACCCTTCACTCTTTCTAAAATTGGTGTACGTTTCTGCTAGCATAAATTATCGTTTTGTCGTACAATCTCTGCGGCTGTCTGCAACTACTC
>CAWDTC010000018.1:0-26525 GCA_963805045.1 Candidatus Aminicenantota bacterium | reverse complement strand
GTTGTCCGCGACCTCGACCGGCTTCGAACCTAGGATCTCGAGGACCCTTCCCGGATCTTGCGGTTCCCGGCGTAGAGGATGGGGCTCCGGAGCGGAGAGGCGGCCAGGCGCTCGGCGTTCCGCAGGACGACCGCGGCGTTCCCGCCGTCCGTGCCCCCCGTGAACAGGATGATGTCGGGCTCGAGCCGCTCGAGGTCGGCCACGTCCTCGGCGGCGAGTTCGTAGGCGTAGGCCCGCGACGACGCGTCCGCCCGCCGAACAGGCTGCCATCCGGGCCACGGCCACGGTCAGGTCGGCCGTCAGGCCCAGCGCGGCGATCTTGAGGCCGCCGCGGGCCGAGGAGGAGAGATAGACCGGCGTCGAGGCCGCGTCCCCGTCGGAGAGCTCCGAGCGCACCGCCCGGAAGCCGCGGGCGAGGTCGTCGGTCGACGTCGGGGCCTCGGCGCGGGCGGCGAGGCGCAGCCCGCCGTCCTCGAGGGCGAAGAGGGCCCCCTTGGTCCAGGTCGACCCGATGTCGATGCTGACGAGATGGGGGAGGCTCATGCCCGGGTCGTCTCCTTGGCCGCGTCCGCCCCGGAAAGGCTCGAGCGGGCGTCCATGTCCGATTTCAGGAGCGCCACGGCCTCGGTCAGGT
Source organism: Candidatus Aminicenantota bacterium (assembly GCA_963805045.1). Classification (GTDB taxonomy): domain Bacteria; phylum Acidobacteriota; class Aminicenantia; order Aminicenantales; family Saccharicenantaceae; genus DATKJS01. Next base: position 25,891 of record CAWDTC010000018.1, on the reverse strand, counting down.
CTATGCTCGGGGGGAAGACCCGGTCGAAGCCCATGGCCTTGAACTTGCGCTCCACGACGTCCCGAGGTGTCTTGCCGACGACGAGGTTGCCGCCGACATAGAGGATGATCTCGTCGAGGCCGCGCTCGATGCACTTCGGCCGCATCCCCTCGCAGTCGATCTCGCCGTGGCCGTAGAGGGAGGAGACGAGGATGGCCCCCGCGTCCGACTCGACGGCCGCGTCGATGAACTCCTCCTGGCTGACCATGACGCCCAGGTTGACGACCCGGAAGCCGGCCTCGCTGAAGGTCGCGTCGAGGATCCGGTTGCCGACCGAATGGCAGTCGGCGCCGATGACGCCGAGGACGATCGTCCGCGGGTTCATCGGCCGCTCCTCGTCCGGTCGTCGAGCATCGAGCGGAGCCGCTCCTCGACGTGGAGGATGGAACCGCGCTCGATCTGGTAGTCGAAGGAGATGACGACCCCGCCCCGCTCCGTGAACGCCTGGAGGGCGGCGAGATGGTCCTTGTGCTTCTGGAGCGAAAAACCGGCCGGGACGATGACCGCGTCGAGCCCGCCGATGAACTCGCCGAGCCGGTCGGCCTGGGAGGCGAAGAGCGAGGCGACGTGATCGGCCGGGATGTCGAAGGCCTTGAGGTGGTCGACGACGATGGCCAGGAAGCGCCGCGATTCGCAGACGACGCCGATCCGCTGGCTCGGGGTGAGACGGGCCAGGTTGACGATCGAGGCGCGGGTCGGGGCGACGGCCGCCTGGACGACCTTGGCCCGGACCTCGGGGAAGCGGTCGATGAGGTCCTGGTAGTGCGTCGTCGTCGTCAGGATGAGGTCGAAACTCTGGAGCCGGGCCGAGGCGGACGGGTCGTCGGCGAGGTCGTCGAGGAGGATCTTGGCCATGTTGACGTAGGGGATGAGGAGGAACTGGTTCTCGAAGATGGACAGGGCTTCGGGATTGCAGTCGACGGCGGCGACCGAGAGGTTGCGGAGCTCGTCCTCGCGGGCCAGCAGCCGGAGGTCGAAGAAGGTCCGGATCTCCTGGGCGCTGAACCGGAGCGGGGTCATTTCGTCGAGCAGGCCGTCGATGAGCCGGAGCGCCTTGTCCTTGCGGTCCTCGGTCGCGGCCGGGGTGGACGAAGCCGAGACGAAGCTGCCCCGTCCGGGGCAGGCCTCGACCAGGCCGCGCCGGACGAGCTCCTCGTAGGCCCGCTTGACCGTGCCGCGGGCGGTCCTCAGTTCGAGCGCCAGGTCGCGCTCCGTCGGCAGCTTGTCGCCGGGATGGAGCCGCCGCTGGCGGATCTGTCCCTCGAAGAAACTGATGATCTGCTGGTAGGCGGGGGGCGCCGACCGGGCCTTGTCGAGTCTCAGCTCAGCCATGGAGACCTCCGATGGTATAGACCACACAATCTTGGACTAATCCTAATATAAACCACGGACACTCATTTGTCAACAATTATTTACAAAAATATTGTTGACTCTAAGGACCATATTGGTATATATTGAACGGGAAAGCGATGACCTCCTTGGCCAAGTCAAAAGCGAACCCGCTGAAGGCCCTTTCCGGGCGGGACCTCCTGTCGCGTCTCGACGCCGTGCGCAGGGAATGGCCCCCGGCCGCTCCCGGCCGGACGATGGAGCCGGCCCTGGCCCTCGAACTCCTCGAGACTATGGAGGCCCTGCCCGGGGTGGACCGCGACGCCGCCCGGACCTTGCTGGAGCTCACCGCCTCGACCGCCTTCCTCCGGGGCCTGGGCGACGCGCCGCACCGCGAGCGCTGGGCGGAAGCCGCTTTCCGGCTGATCCGGGAATCCGGCTACTCGCTCCGCCACCTTTTCGAGGGGCGCGCCGGCGAAGACTCCGGCCGCGTCCTCTTCGAGGACAGGTCGGGCCCCGTGCCCGTGGCCTGGACGCTGGCCCAGATTCGTCGACGCACGCGGGAGACGGCCGGCGTGTTCATGGCCCTCGCCGCCGCCGACGGCCGCCCGGCGCGCGTGGCCATCTACGCCGAAAACTCCCTGGACGTCGCCTGCGCCGACCTGGCCTGCCTGTTCCACGACATCCTCGACACGCCGCTCAACCCCCACTTCGACCTCACGAACCTCGTGGAGATCTTCGACGCCCTCGACATCTCGATCGCCGTCACCGACACCGCCGAGCGCCGCGACCGACTGGCCGAGGCGCGCCGGAGGACGGCCCGGCCGTTCCGGATCGTCGTCCTCGACCCGGCGCTGCGCGGCACCGGCGACGTCTTCCTCGGCGAGTACCTGCGGGGGATGAGCGTCGGCGCGGTCGACGCCCTTCTCGAGTCCCGGCCCAGGATGGCCCTGAACGAGGTCTCGACCGTCATGTTCACCTCCGGCTCGACCGGCCGTCCCAAGGGCGTCTCCTTCTCGGCCTATCACCTCGTCACCAAGCGCTTCGCCCGGGCCGCGGCCCTGCCCGACGTCGGCGACGACGAGGTCTTCCTGAGCTTCCTGCCGCTCTACCACACGTTCGGCCGCTACTTCGAGATGCTCGGGGCGATCTACTGGCGGGGGACCTACGTCCTCTCCGGGAACCCGTCGGCGGAAACGCTCTTCGCGCTCTTCCCCAAGGTCGCGCCGACGGCCTTCGTCAGTGTCCCCGTCCGCTGGGCCCAGCTCCACGAGAAGTGCCTGGAAAGACTCGACGCGGCCGGGCCCGAGGCGGATGTCGCCGCGGTCGTCAGGGGGGTCGTCGGCCGCCGCCTCCGCTGGGGCATCTCCGCCGCCGGCTACCTCGCGCCCAAGGTCTTCCGCTTCTTCGAGCGGGCCGGGATCGAGGTCGCCAGCGGCTTCGGCATGACCGAGGCGACCGGCGGCATCACCATGACGCCGCCCGGCGGCTACGAGGACGAGACCCACGGACTGCCGCTGCCGGGGATCAGGGTCCGGCTGGGCGAGGGCGGCGAGCTCCAGGTCAGCGGTCCCTACGTCGGCCGGTACCTCGAGGACAAGGGGCCCGGCGACCTCATCCCTTACCCGACCGGCGGCGACGCCGATGACTGGCTCCCGACCGGCGACGTGTTCCGGCGGCTGCCGAACGGGTATTACCGGATCGTCGACCGGCTCAAGGACATCTACAAGAACAACCGCGGCCAGACCGTCGCCCCGCGCAAGGTCGAGGACAAGTTCGCCGGCGTGCCGGGCGTCAAGCGGACCTTCCTCGTCGGCGACGGCCGGCCGCACAACGTCCTCTTCATCGTCCCCGACCGCAGCGACGCCGTCCTGGCCGAATCGCTCCGGCAGGACAACGAGCGCGAGTACTACCGCTGGATCGTCTCCGCCGCCAACACCGACCTCGCCCCGTACGAGAGCGTCGTCAACTTCGCCGTCCTCGACCGCGACTTCGACGCCGTCCGGGGCGAGCTGACGGCCAAGGGCTCCTACAACCGGCGGCGGATCGAGGAGGACTTCGCCGGGCTCATCGAAGAGCTCTACCGCAAGAACTATGTCGATCTTCCCGGCCCGGGCGGGACGGTCCGCGTGCCGCTCTGGTTTTTCCGGGACCTCGGCATCCTCGAGGACGAGGTCTCGCGCGACGACCGGGGCCTCCTCGACCGCCACCGGAGGCTCCGCCTGGACGTCCGGCCGGACGGGGCGGAGGGGCGTGTCTGGGGGTCGGCGACCTCGAGTACGAGGCGCAGGGGACGGTCGTCGACCTCGGCCTCTTCGCCCGCCAGCCCCTGCTCTGGGCGGCCAACCCGGCCCTCATCCGCCTTCGCCCCCTGCAAGGAAGGCTGGGACGTGCCGCTCGAGCCGATGAGCGGGCGGGTCGCCCTGCCCGAGCAGGGGGGCTGCGTCTACGCGCCGAGCGACACCGCCGCGGCCGGAGAAGATCAAGGACGCGAACCTCGTCCGGCTGAGCACCCTCCTCGCCCCGGTCCTCTTCGCGGAGGGGGATCCGGCGACCGGCATCCTCGAGGAATTGGAGACGGCCTTCACCGAGCCGGACCTGCGGATGTCCGAGCTCATCCGCAGCCGGCTCCGGGCCATGGCGCGGCACCCGCGGGAGAAGGTCCGCTGCTGGGCCTACCGGCTGCTGCTCTTTGACAACCCGTCCGTGGACTACGGGAAGACGCTGGCCTCGTTCGTCCAGTCGGGCCTGCCCTTCCTCAACGCGCGAGACGATCGAGGCCATCGTCTCCTCGAAGCTCGGCCGTCCCCGCTTCGACGCCCTGAGGCGGCGCATGGCCGCCTACCGTGAGACCCTGGCCTGGCCGGCCGGCCCGGTGGCGCGACGCCAGTTCGAGCGGCTGCTCCGGCTCTTCATCGACATCGGGCGCCGCCAGCCGGTCTTCTTGGGCCGGGGTGCGGGCCGAACTCTCGAGCTGGGTCCTCCACGAGGCCGACCCGCACCTTGCCGCCTCGGCCGGCCGCCACCTGGCCCGGCTGGCCGGGTCGCACGAGAATCCCGCGGCCGGCGGCGGTCCGCGGGGCGCAGCCGGGGAGGGCCGGATCGTCATCGACGAGGCCGTCAAGCCGGCCGAGGCCGGGCGGCTCCGCGCCCTGCTCGCCGGGTCGCCTTTCCTGCGGGAATCGGTCCGCATGGCCTACGGCGAGGACCTCGACCCGGCCTCGCTCGCTCCGGGGTCGGTCTGGGTCTCGCCCCTCCTCTCGTCGGGCGGGACGGCGGCCTACCGGGTCACCGTCTCGGCCCCGGGGGACCGGCACTTCGATCTCAAGGTCACGCCCGGCCGCGGCCAGATGAGGGGGCGCGCCCTCCGGACGGTCCTCTGGTCCGCGGTCCTGGCCTCGCCGCCGGCCGGACGCCCCGCACTGCCTCCGCTCGGGGCCGTCTTCTTCGGCTCCGGGGCCGTCTCCTGGCGCTACCTCGGCCACCTCACGCTCTGGGAGAGGGTCCGCGGCTTTGCCGCCCGGCGCGACACGGACGCGACGCTGCCCGTGCCCGCGGTCTGGCGCCGCCTCTTCATCGAGGCCATGAGCGCCTTCTTCCGGGCCTGGCGGACGAGCGGCCGGAGGCTCGTCCCGGGCCGCGTTTCCCCCGACGGCGTCGTCATCCCCGAGAAGGAGTTCGTTGACGAGACGGTCCTCACGGGGCTCGAGGGTTGGACGGAGTACCGGAACACGCTGTCCCTTGTCCGGCCGCTCCTCGACAATTTCTACCGCCGGACCTTCGCCCATTATCCGTGGTGCCGCGGCTCGCTCGACCTCGAATGGATCTTCGACGCCTGCTACGACGCCCTGGGCCGCGACGAGGCGGCGGACTTCCTGGCCCGCCTCCAGGCGGACCTGGCCGCCGAGCCCCTGGCCGGGACCGAAGGGGCGGCGCTCCCAGGCGCCCTCGCCGTCTATCGCGAGGAGTTCGAGCGAACCTACGCCATCCCCTTTCCGGCCCGCAACGCCGTCCGGGCCTACCACGAATGGGACCAGGCGACCCCGCTGGCCGCGCCGGAGGAGAGGGAGCGCAGGGGCCTCGACATCTTCCGGCGCTACGGACTCGACCGCTTCCCGGAGATCGTCCGCTATTTCTACTACCGGCAGACGTATTTCGCCGGCCGGAGCGCGAGGGTCGACGCCCTCTTCGACCGCCTGCTCGACCGGATGTCGAAGGACGCCGCGCGGCCGGCCGTGCAGCTCGTCGAGCTCTCCGACCTCCAGGCCGCCCTCCACGACGACCGGGACCGGGCCGTCTTCAGCCGGATGGTCTTCCCGCGCCTCGAGCCGGACAGCCGGCTGGATATCGTCCAGGAAGGGGAGGAGGGCGCCAAGCGGGTCGTCGTCCAGTCGCGCCTCACTGACCGGCGCGGCGCGTCCTACATCTTCCACGCGACCGTAGACCCGGCCGAGATCGGCGAGCTCTACCGCATGTTCTACAAGGAGAACTATCCGAAGGTCATCTCCCCCCAGGACCGCCATATCATCGCCCTCGACGAACAGGGGCGTGTCGTCGGCGGGATGTGTTACCGGGCCATGTCGGGGAACGTGCGGTTCATCGACGCCGTCGTCGTGACCTCGCGGCTCAAGTCGGCCGGCCTGGGCCGGGCCATGGTCGACGATTTCTGCGGCCGGATGGCCAGCCAGGGCGTGACCATCGTCCTCACGCACCCCTACCTGCCGGGGTTCTTCCTCCGCCGGGGCTTCAGGATGGACAAGCGCTGGGGCGCGCTGGTCAAGTACCTGTGACGGCCGGGGGTCCGCGGCCTGCCTGATTTTAGGCCTACTTAATCCTTTCGCGCCAGGCCCAATCGTCGTCTTTTTCCATGACGAGCTGTGTGATCATGTAGGTCCCGCGACCGCCGTCGTCTTTCAGATTCGACCCCAGGCTGTAGATGAGGAGCTCGCCGTTCTCGATCTTATAGACCAGGGGCTTCCCCGTGAACGGATCGACGGGGACTTTAGCCAGGATCTCCGGAACCAGCGCATCGAGGTTCACGGGATAGTGTCCCGTATTGTTCTTGTAGATCTTACAGGCCAGCCCGGCCTGGGTTGTCAGCATCATGGCTTCGAGTGTCGCTTCTTTCATAAAGACACTGCGCAGGTCGGGCAGGAGGACTTCCGTCGCCTTGTAGTACCACGGGACGAACCTCCATTTGTCCAAGAAATCGATCTGTGCGTAGTAGGGTTCGTCGGCAGTCTTCTCGATGTTTCCATACCGATTGTGGACCCAGATGAGCTGGGATCTCAGGAGAGGCCGTGCCAGCCAATAGAAAAACCTGTCTACGCCCCTCTCCGTCCCCAGCATGCTGAGCGAATCCGAAAGATCCCCCGGCTTACCGCTGATCGCCTTGAGCCCCCATTCGAGCCCGAACACTCTTTCGACGGGAATAAAGCGGACGAATGGTTGACGCCAGGAGGCGACGTCCATCTCCTTCATCCATGCGCCGAGCACGGACGAATCCAAGACCCGTCCCTCGACGATCCGGTCGAAGCAAATGAGAAGGGCCTTCATTTCGGCCAGGGCGACGAGGTTGTTGATGAGCATGGGCTCGCCCATCAATTTCCGGGTGAAACGCATGGCGTCGCGGTACTCGGCTAGGCCCGTCTCGACCCGCCCGGCGTCTGCCTGGAGCACGGCGTCGAGGCCGAGAAGGCGTGTCGCCTGGATCGTTTTGACCGCTTTGACCTGCTCGACTTCCCAGGGCCCCTTCTTCCAATCCCCGTACCTGAAGCAGGGTTTGGCAGCGGCCTCGGCGATGAGCCCGAAGACCCTCCGATTTTTTTCGCAAAGGGCGGCCAGGGTCCTACGGGCTGCGTCACCCAGGGGCTTTCCGTCAAAGAACGCTCCTACGGTATCTGCGGTGAGTTTTCTCTCCGCCGGCTCCGGAAGAATGAACAGAGCCTCGGCGGCCTTCCATGGGAGGGCCCCATTATCGGAATCGGCACAGCGGGGGGCGATGTCTTCCAAGCGTAAGGGAATCCCTTCGGCTTTGGCCTTGGTCAGGTATCTTTCGAGGGCTCTCCCCGTCGTGTAGTTGAATACGGCCCGGACGAGCAGGACCGACGTCACGACGATGACCAGAACGGCAAGGATCCTAATGACTGTTCTCTTGGCTTTCGCTGCCATCGAAGTCCTCCTTCAACAACTCCTTAAGAAGTTCCTCGCGGCGAGCCTGCCCGGCTCCTCTCTCCTCGGCCGCGATCCGCCCGTCTTGAGCGAAGAGCTTCCGGCCGACAGGCTCTCCCAACACTTCGGCCAGGACGCGGTTCTCATCGGCCGCCCGGTCCTGCATCAGCGGCGAACCGTCCATGAGGGCATGAAGGCGGCTTTGCTGATTTCGGCTGAGTGCCGCGTCCGCGATGAAAACGAGGGCGAGGACGGCCGCGCAGCCGGCGAGGGACCACCTCAGCAGGGGAGTCGTCCAGGCCGCCTCCCCTTTATTCTTGGCGGCCGCCTGCAGAACCTTCTCCCTCAACCCTGGCGGCGCAGGCTTCAGCGTCAAGGACCTCAGCCGTTTTTCGATGTCGCCGTTCCCTTCGCGCGTCATGTCTTCCCCTCCATGGCCGAGCGGAGCTTCTCGATCCCGTAGCGGTAGCGGCTGGCGGCCGTGTTGACCGGGAGCCCGCAGACCGCGGCGATCTCCTTGAACGAGAGATCCTGGAAGACCTTGAGGATGATGACCTCCCTCTGCTCGTCGGGCAGCTCCCCCAGAATCCGGACGATGAGCCCGGCGTCGGCATCGGCGGGCGCCTCGATGGCGGCCGCGAGTCCTCTCGCCTCGTCGATTCCCGCCTGATCGCCCTCCCGCCGCTTGATCCGCCGGGCGAGAAACCGGTTGGCCTCGTTCCTCAGGATCTTGAAGACGAAGGCCTTGGGATTCCGCACGAGCCCCCAGCGCGCCGAATAGCGGGCCAGGCGGCAGAACGTTTCCTGGAGGACGTCCTCGGCGTCGTCCGGGGAACCGAGCCTGAGGGCCAGATAGTGATACATCTTCTCCCCGTAGCGGTCGTAGATTTCATCGGGCCTCATCTCGTTCCGGTTCTCGTCCGCTCTACCTCTATAGACCCGTCCCCCGGGCGGTTTTGTCTATTTGACCTCATTCTAGGGGAGAGCGAGCCGCCGGGCAATGGGTTTCTATCCTAGCCGCCAGCACTAATCTCGATCTGAAGCCCTTCCGTGACGGGAGACCGGGAGCTTCTCGATCTGACAAAACCCGGCTCTCTCGACATCATCTCCCCGAGGATGTTCTGGGAAAGGTCGAAGGCGCGGCCTGAACAGGGCGGGCAGCCGGCTTCAATCCCGCGGCGCCGAGTCCGCTGACTTCAATGCCCCTGCGTCCTTGACACTCCCCACACCGGTTTCACCGTCCACAGCCGGGTCACATCCACATTCCCGACGAAGGCCAGGTCATATGTGGCGGGAGGACGAAGGTCGTGGCGTTCTTGACCGCTTTCTCGGCCGTCCGGACCGCCCATCCGCCGGCGGATCCATGCTGCGCCAACAAAGGAATTTCCTATCAAATACTTAAATGCCCCCGTAGAACCGCCCAAATGCTCGGGACAACATCAATGCCATTAGCAATGCACCTAATCCCGCAACAATTATATGCTTCGTTCGGCGTAACTCGAAGGTTCCGACATGGCACACGAGTAAGTAACCAATAACTATATTGAAAGCCCCCCATAGTACGTTCACAATCGCGGAAGAAAGCCCCTGGCCAGGCGGGGAGGCAAATGGGCTTTGAAATGGATGTCCCATGACCCCGCTCACAAAATGCGGGATAGCATTGGCGAGAAAGGCACCGCCAAAAAAATAAGAAAGGTAATGATTCCAGCGCATTTTCATTATTCCTCCTTTTAACGTTAAATCAAAAATTCACTTTTTGGTAAAAAATCTCTTTTATCACTTCTGTTGTCCCCATGTAGAGTGCCACAAGGGCTAGCAAGATTACAAGAAACGACAGGGGTAGAGGAACAAACCCGAATATCCTGCCAAGCGGGGTGAAAATGAACACGGGCCCGCGTTCGAGCGTCTTCTTCATAGCGGCCCCACCTAAGAGCGCCCGAGCTCGGGAGGTCGAGGAACTCTTGACATGCCCGTCGAGCAGAGTTACACTATAGTGTAACAACCCAAGGAGATCGCAGATGCGTTTTGCGGGTGTCAAAGAACTCAAACAAAAGACCATGGACCTCCTCAAGGAATCGGAAACGGGCGACATCATCATCACCGCTTATGGGAAACCGGCTGCGGTCCTTCACCATGTGACGCAGGAGGACGTTGAGGATTTTCTTATCGAAAACGATCCCGGATTCCGGTCAAGGATCGAAGACGCCTACGCCGAGTATCTTAAGCTGGGCGGCCTGGCGGCCGACGACCTGCTCAGGAAGCTCGAAAAGCGTCATGCGCGAAAAACGGTTTAGAATCGTCTTCAGCCCGGCCGCAGTCAGGGATGTCGAGGGCCTAGAAACCGAAGCGGCCGTCCGGCTCGTGAAGGACCTCAAGGCTTATCTTGAGGTCCCTCACGTCCCATTCGGAAAATCGCGAAGAAAAAAGATATCCGGTTTTGACCCGGACTTGTTCAGGTTACGGAGCGGCGATTTTCGGGCCTACTATAGAATCTGCGGGGAAGACGTCGTTATCCTGGCGGTCACGCAGCGCAAGGACAGCGGCAAACGCCTGAAAAGGATCGCCGAAGATCCCGCGTTCTAACGCGCTACCGTTGGCCGTTTCCAGAAGATGATCTCCGGGGGATTCCTTTCCATCGTCGCGAAGGCGCCGGCAGGATAGCCGACGGCGATCGGCGCCACGACAGCATAGTCATCAGGGATGCCGAAACGCTTCTTGCCCTCGGCGGTCTCGAGATACATGCCCACGAAGCCCATCCAGCAGGTGCCCAGGTCGAGGCCGCGCGCCGCAAGCATCAGGTTTTCGGCGGCCAACGCGCAATCGACCTCGGCGGTCGGACTGGAGTTCGGTTTGGCAAAGATGAAGACCAGCGTAGGAGCGCCGTAGAGGACACTGAACTTTGGGTCCTCGAGCATATCTCGATATCTCGCGAGCGGCGGCATCCGGTCCATCATCCCGAGCAGGTGCGTCTTCGTCCGGTCAGAGAGGTCGGCGAGGACGGCGGGGTCCTGGAGGACGGCGAACGCCCACGGCTGGATACCCATTCCGCACGGTGCCTGCACGGCGGCGTCAATCAACTGCTGGACAAGGGTACGGTCGACGGGTTTAGGCTGATAGGCGCGGATGGATCGGCGGGTATAAATGGCTTCTTTAAGATCCATGGCTTCAGACCTCCTGTTGCGGCAATTGATAGAGGAGGGATGTTAGACGATGGGTTATCCTAAAGTCAAGTTCGCCGGGTCCCGCGGCCGCCCCCCTTGATTTCAATTTTCCCTCTTGACAAACGCCCGCGGCGGTCTTATTTTATAAATGGTGAACAAAATGGTAAACAAGCTGAGACGGGAACTGACCCTCAAACAGACGGCGGTGCTGCGGGCCGTCGAGAACTTCGTCCTCGAGCACGGCTACGCCCCGACCGTCCGCGGCCTGGCCGCCGCCCTCGGCATGGCCAACCCCTCGGCCGTCTTCAAGCACCTCCAGAGCCTCGAGCGCAAGGGCTACCTCGCCCGCGAGGGCGGCGAGGTCCGCGTCGCCGGCCTGCCGGCCCTCCTCGAGAGCCAGGTCAAGGTGCCGGTGGCCGGGCTCGTCCCGGCCGGCGCGGCGCGCGAGGCCTTCGACGTCTCGGGCGAGGCCATGGATGTCCCGGCCTGGATGGTCGGCCGGCGGCGGGGCAACATCTTCTGCATCCGGGTCGACGGCAAGAGCATGATCGACGCCTACATCGACGACGGCGACCACGTCCTCCTCGAGCGGACGAACACGGCCGCCTCGGGGGAGATGGTGGTGGCCATGCTCGGCGACGGGTCGGTGACCCTGAAGCGCCTGCGGCAGGACGACGGCCGGGTCTACCTCGTGCCGGAGAACCCGTCCTACCAGCCGATCGAGGCCCCGGACGCGAGGATCCTCGGCCGGGTCATCGGGGTCCTGAGGAAGTACTGAGCGGGGAGCGGACCGTGAGATGACGACCTAGGCCGCCCCGCGGTCCGCTTCGAAAAAATAGATGTTTGTAAAGATGAAAGGGACAGGTATGCCTGCCTCGACGGTACATCGTCCTCGTCGACATCGACGCCTTTTTCGCCTCCGTCGAGGTCCTGCTCAACCCGGCCCTCAAGGGCCTGCCGGTCATCGTCGGCGGCCTGGCCCACGAGCGCGGCGTCGCCGCGACCTGCTCCTACGAGGCCCGCAAGTTCGGCGTCCGCACGGGCATGCCCCTCCGCCAGTGCTACAAGCTCTGTCCCCAGGGCGTCTTCGTCCGCGGCAACTACCAGGTCTACCAGGCCTTCTCCGAGACGCTTCTTCCGCGTCCTCCACGACCTACACGCCCGACGTCGAGGAGGCCTCGCTCGACGAGGCCTACCTCGAGCTCACCCGCTGCGGCCGGCTCTATCCGTCGTTCACGGAGGCGGCCCGCGACATGAAGCGCGGGGTCGAGCGCGAGCTGGGCATCACGGTCTCGGTCGGCGCCGCCCCGAACAAGATCCTGGCCAAGCTCGCGGCCAAGAAGGCCAAGCCGGCCGGGTTCTTCGAGGTCCGCGAGGGCGAAGAGGAGGACTTCCTGCGCGGCCTCCCGATCGAGACCCTGCCCGGCATCGGCCCCAAGGCCCAGGTCGTCCTGCGGCTGATGAACATCCACCGGATCGGCGAGCTGTGGGGCCTGCCGCGCGCGACCCTCCGTTCGCTCTTCGGCTGAGTGCGGCGAGGACATCTACCTCCAGTCGCGCGGCATCGACAGCCGGACCCTGTCGGTCCGCGCCCTGCCCAAGTCGGTCTCGCGGGAGACGACCTTCCTCGAGGACCTCTGGGACCGGCAAGCTGCTCCTGGCCCACCTCGCCTACCTCTGCGACCGGCTGACGCTCGGCCTGCGCGAGGACCGGCTCTACGCCCACGTCATCGAGGTCAAGGCCCGCTACTCGGACTTCCGGACCGAGATCAAGCGGCGGCTCGTCCTGACGCCGCTCCAGGAGATGGGGAAGATCTACGAGATCGCCGAGGAGCTGTTCCTCGAGCTCGTCGAGGGGTCGCGGCTGGCCCTGCGGCTGGTCGGGGTCAAGGCCTCGGACCTGGTCCGGGCGCGGCCCCTGTCGCTCTTCGAGCCGTACTCGGACCGCCCGGAGCGGCTGGGCCGGGCCGTGGACCGGGTGCGGGAGAAGTACGGCTTCGGGTCCGTGCTCACGGTCCGGGAGAAGATGCTCGACTCGGTCTACGCCTTCGAGCCGCGGCGCGGTTACGTCCTGAAGACGGCCTCGCTGACGAGGTGAGGGACGGGGGCGGGGAGAGGTCTTTTCGAGGAGAAGGGAAGAGAGAGACGGCGATGTTCGTTCCCCTCCGCATCCATTCCGTCTACAGCCGGGGCGGGGGAGCGTCACGCTCGGGGAGGCCGTGGCCTGGCTCGCGCGGCGGCGGGTCCCGGCCGCGGCCCTGGCCGACCTCGGCAACCTCTACGGCTGGGGGAAGTGGAAGCGGGCGGCGGAGGGCGGCGGGTTCAAGCCCCTCTTCGGCTGCGAGCTCGAGGTCGGCGGCCGGCGGTTCGTCTTCCTCGTCAACAGCCGCGAGGGCTACGCGAACCTGATGGAGATCTTCAACCGGAGGGAGGTCCGGGACGCCTCCGGCCTCGTCGTGATCTACATTCCCGAGGCCAGGAATGGGGACACGTACGAAGAGGACGTGTCCCCGTCTGACCAGCCGCCTGATTCCCCGTCGGGGAATAGCGCCCGGCCGAGCGAGGCCGAGATGCTCGCCGACCTCCGCGGCAAGGTCCCGCCGGGCGACCTCTACCTCGGCGCCGATTTTTCGAACTTCGAGACGATGGGGACATGTCCCAATTCGGAGAATCGGGTACGTGTCCCCCGAGTTCCATCAAAGACCTGCCCGTCGTCTGGGCCAACCCGCTGAAGTACGTGGCGAGCCCGGAGCGGCTCGTCCTCCTCCGGGCCATCGAGGAGAAAATCCCTTATCCGCCCGAGCGCGACCGGCTCCTCGCCGGGACCCGGGTCTTCGGGCCCGACCAGGAGGCCCTGGCCCTGCGCCGCTTCGGCGACGCCGCCCGGGACGCCCTCGCCCGCACCTTCGAGGTCGCCGAGAAGTGCGACTTCGCCTTCGACGACGTCGTCCCCAACCTCCCGGCCGACCTCTTCCCGAAGACGCTGCGCGACGTCGTCATGGAGCGGCTGACGGCGGCGAAGGGCCTGACCTGGAAGGAGCGCCAGCGGGCCAGCCGCGAGCTCGACGCCGTCGAGCAGGCCGGCTTCGGCCCCTACTTCCTCGTCGTCCACGACGTCGTCGAGTTCGCCCGGCGCCGCGGCATCCTCCACAACCTGCAGGGGCTCGGGCGCGTCGTCCTTCCTGGCCTGGCTCCTCGGCGTCTCCCACGTCAACCCCCTCGAGTTCGACCTCTACTTCGAGCGCTTCCTCAACCGCGGCCGGCCCGACCCGCCGGACATCGACCTCGACTTCGACTCGAGCCGCCGCGACGAGGTCCTGAGCTACGTCCTCGAGACCTACGGCGCGGGCCGGACGGGCGCGGCCTACGTCTGCAGCCTCAAGAACTTCGGCGCCCGCTCGGCCCTCTACGAGACGCTCCGGGCCTTCGGCGTCCCGCCCGAGGAGGCGCGCGGCCACAGCCAGCGGGTCCCGTATTTCGCGGAGCCGGAGTACTCTGCGGACGGCGGCGCCGGCGCCCGGTTACCTCGAGGCCTGGAAGCTCGCCGCCGAGCTCCAGGACGTCTACCACGAGGTCTCGCTCCACGTCGGCGGCGTCATCCTGACGCCCGCGCCGGTCGAGCGCTGCCTGCCGCTCGAGACCTCGGCCAAGGGGCTGCGCATGACCCACTTCGACAGGGACGCCGTCGAGGACCTGAAGCTGATCAAGCTCGACCTCCTCTCGGTCCGGGGCCTGGCGGCCATCTCCGAGACGAAGACGAAGCTCGCGGCTGCGGACGGTCCCGGCCGGCGACGCCGCGACCTACGCGCGCCTCCGGACGGCGCAGACCATCGGCTGCTTCCAGGTCGAGAGCCCGGCCATGATGAACCTCCTGCGCCGGATGAAGCCGGCGGACATCTTCGAGCTGACCCAGGCCCTGGCCCTCATCCGGCCCGGCCCGACCGAGAGCGGGATGAAGGAGGCGCTCCTCCGGCGCCGGGAGCGGGCGGGGCGGTCGTGTCCGACGACCCGCTTCCTGGACAGCATCCTGCCCGAGACGGGCGGCATCCTCCTCTACGAGGAGCAGGTCATGCAGATCGCCGAGCGCGCGGCCGGCCTGCCGCCCGAGGAGGGCGACCTGCTGCGGCGGGGCCTGAAGCGCAAAGGGAGGGGACCCCGCCCTGCGCCGGAAGTTCTTCCGCGAGGCGGCCGGAGCGCGGCTACGCGGCGGCGGAGGTCGAGACGCTGTGGCGGACGATGGAGAAATTCTCCTCCTACTCCTTCAACAAGGCCCACAGCGCCTCCTACGCCGCCATGGCCTACCAGGCCGTCTACCTCAAGGTCCACCACCCGTGCCGTATTTCGCGGCCGTGCTCAACGCCGGCGGGCGGCTACTACGACCTCGCCGAGTACGTCGAGGAGGCCAAGCGGCTCGGCATCCGCATCCTGGGGCCGGACGCGAACCGGAGCGTCCACGGTTCGAGGTCGAGGCCCGGGCGGCGGGGAGGCGATCCGCGTCGGCTTCGGCTCGATCAAGGGGCTGGGGCGCGAAGGCGATCGACCGCGTCATCGGCGAGCGGACGAACGGCGGGGAATACGCCTCGGTCGAGGATTTCCTGGCCCGCGTCCAGCCGGCGAAGGCGGAGCTCCTGGCCCTCATCAAGGCCGGCGTCTTCGATTCCCTCGAGCCGCGGCGGACGCGCCAGATCCTCCGCTACTTCCAGGGCCTCGAGGACATGGACGAGGTCGCGGACGTGGCCCCGGACGAGAAGGGCGAGATGCTCTTCGAGTCGCTCGGCTTCAGCCCGGACGGCGACGAGCTCGACCTCTACGAGGGGAAGAGGCCGGCGCTCCGGGTCAGGGACCTCAAGGACTGCGCCGGGACGATGGTCGAGCTCGTCGTCCGGGCCGTGGACGCCCGCCAGCGCGTGACCTACGGCGCGAACGGCGGCGGCAACGGCGGGAACGGCGGGGCGGGGAGCGGCGCGGTGACGGGCCGCGGCCCGAAGTACTTCTACATGTTCGAGGACGAGACGGGGGTCCTGGAGGGCATCGGCGAGACGAGGTGCGTGACGTACGGGACACCGCCGGTTTGTTTGCTGCGTGGCGAGGTGCGGAAGGACGGCGAGGGCGTCCCCAAGATCTACAACTGCGTTTTTCTGAGAGCATTTTAGAAAGCCGGTCTGACCCGCTGCGGGAAATCCCCGAATCGCATATAATGAGGCTCGGCCGGAGAGAGCGTCCCGGCCCGCCGCGCCGCGGGCCCGCGAGGCGCCTCGGGAGGTGGCACTGTGGCTGAGGTGAGCGTCCTCAACGACGTGATCGGGCCGGTCATGCGCGGGCCGTCGAGCTCGCACACGGCGGGCGCCTACCGGATCGCCCGGCTCGCCTGCGGCCTGGCCGGCGGCCGGCCGAAGGATGTCTTCGTGACGTTCGACCCGGACGGCTCCTACGCCGCCACCTACCGGCCGCTCGGCGTGGACCTCGCCTTCGCCGCCGGGTGCCTGGGCTGGGAGATGACGGACGCGCGCTACAAGGAGGCCCTTCGCGCGGCCGGGCGGGCCGGCCTCCGGATCCGCTTCGCCGTCGAACGGCTCGAGCACGCCGGCCACCCGAATGCCATGCGCGTCCGCATGGGTGGCGCGCCCGGCGGCGTGCTCGAGCTCCGGGCCAAGTCCGTGGGCGGCGGCATCGTCGAGATCGACCGCCTGAACGGCCGCCCGGTCTCGGTCGACGGCCGCAGCTGGAGCCTTGTCGCCGAGTGCCGGCGCGGACGCTCGGCGGAGGTCCGCGGCGCCGTGGAACGGCTCGCCCGGGGGCGGACGACGTCGGCGGAATCCCGGACCGGCGGCGCGGTGCAGGCGGACTTCGATTCGCCGCCGCTGCCGGACCTGGCGCGGCAAGTCTCGGAGATCCCCGGGGTGACGGTGGTCCGGGCCGTGGCGCCCGTCCTCTATCCCCAGCCGGGCCGGGGCGGGATCAGGTCGGCCGCGTCGCTCGTCGCCCTGGCCGAGCGGGAACGGCTGTCTCTCGGCGCGGCCGCTCGGCGGGCCGAATCGCGTTTGCTCGGGCTCCCCGAGTCCGCGCTCACGGCCGAGATGTCGGCCCGTTACGCCGTGATGCGCGCCTCCGTCGCGGGCGGTCTGGACGACAGGAACGTCGCCATGCCTCTGACCGCGCCGTGCGCCTCCCGGATCATGGAAGCGGAGCGGCGGGGAGAGCTGCCCCTGGGGGGCCTGCTCACGCGGGCCGCGGCCCGCGCCATGGCCGGCATGCACACCTCGAACAGCAAGGGCGTCGTCTGCGCGGCGCCGACGGGCGGCTCGGCCGGCGTGCTGGCCGGCGTCCTGGTGACGCTCGAGACCGAAAAGAACGTCGAGCTCCCGGTCCTGGCGCGGGCGCTCTTCGCCGCCGGCGGGGTCGGCCAGGTCATCGCGGCCCGGGCCACGTTCGCCGCCGAGACCGCGGGCTGCCAAGTCGAGATCGGCGCGGCCGGGGCCATGGCCGCCGCGGCCGTCGTGGAGGCGTCCGGCGGGACGCCCCGCCAGGCCGTGGACGCCGCCGCCGTCGCCCTGCAGAACACGATGGGCTCGGTCTGCGACCCCGTCGGTGGAGGGTGCGAGATCCCGTGCCAGACGCGCAACGCCGCGGCCGCGGTCAACGCGTTCGTCTGCGCCGACCTCGTCATGGGGGGATATGAGAATCCCGTGCCGCTCGACGAAACGGTGGACGCATCGTTCGCCGTCGGCCGGGCGCTCCCCCGCGAGTTGCGCTGCACGGCGCTCGGCGGCCTGGCCGTCGCGCCCTCCGCTCTGGCCCTGGTCAAGGCGAAGGAGAGACGCCGCTCATGAGCGAACAGGGAAAGCCTGCGGATCCTTTCGGGCGCCGAGGTCCGGCGCGCCCTCCCCATGCCCGAGGCCGTCGCCGCGATGAAAGAGGCGTTCCGCGAGCTCTCCGCCGGCAAGGCCGTCGTACCGCCCCGGACCCGTATCCGCGTCGAAGAAGGCCGAGGCGACGTCCTGGTCATGCCCGCCTACAGCCCTTCGGCCGGCCGGGTCGGCTTGAAGGTCATCACCCTCTTCGAGCGGAACCGCGACCTCGGCCTTCCATTCATCCAGGCCCTGGCCCTCGTGTTGGACGGCGCGGAACGGGGACGCCCTTGGCCGTCATGGACGGGACGGCCCTGACCGCCATCCGCACGGGCGCCGCCTCCGGCGCGGCGACCGACCTTCTGGCCCGGCCGGACGTCCGCAAGGCCGCCGTCTTCGGGGCCGGCCTCCAGGCGAGGACGCAGCTCGAGGCCGTCTGCGCCGTGCGGTCCATCCGCGAAGCCGGCGTCTTCGATACGGACAGCGCCCGCGCCGCCGAGTTCGCGGCCCGGGCCGGCCGGGAGCTCGGCCTCGGCGGTGTCGGCCG
Source organism: Candidatus Aminicenantota bacterium (assembly GCA_963805045.1). Taxonomy (GTDB): domain Bacteria; phylum Acidobacteriota; class Aminicenantia; order Aminicenantales; family Saccharicenantaceae; genus DATKJS01. The sequence goes on along the minus strand of CAWDTC010000018.1, from coordinate 7,796 downwards.
CGGCCACGCCCGCCGAGGCGCTCTCGGGCGCCGGGGTCGTCTGCACCGCGACGACCGCAGAGACGCCCGTTTTCGCCGACGGGGAACTCGCCGCCGGCGCCCACATCAACGCCGTGGGGTCGTACAAGCCTCAGGTCAGGGAGATCCCGCCCGAGACGGTCGTCCGGGCCCTCGTCTTCGTGGACCAGCGCGAGGCGGCCTGGGAAGAGGCGGGCGACCTGATCATGCCGCTCGAGTCCGGCCTGATCACGCGCGACCACGTCCGGGCCGAGCTCGGCGAGGTCGTCGCGGGCGAGAAGCCGGGGCGCCTGCGAGCGGACGACGTGACGCTCTTCAAGTCCGTCGGCCTCGCCGTCCAGGACCTGGCCGCCGCCGCGCGCGCCCTGGCGAACGCCGAGAAGCTCGGGCTCGGGACCTCGGTGAGGCTCTAACCCGGCCGCCGTTCTCACATCCGCGTCACGGCTCCGCGTCCGCCCGCCGCCTCGTCACTTCCTCTTGTCCGGATAGGGCGGGTGCTTGGGCACCTCGACCGGCTCCTTCTTGATCAGGTCCTGGAGATACTTGACGGCCGCCTCGAGCTGGGCGTCCCGGCCGCCGAACGTCGCGTGCGGCGGGTTGTCGACGACGATGTCCGGATCGACGCCGCGGCCCTCGATGAGCCACTCGCCCTCGGGCCCGTAGACGCCCATCTCCGCCGCCGAGGCCAGGCCGCGGTCGACGAGGACGTTCGATCGAGCTCAGCCAGATCTCGCCGCCCCAGGTCCGCGTGCCGATGACCTTGCCCAGGCCGAGCCTGCCGGAAGCCCTCGCTGAAGGCCTCGCCGTCGGAGGCCGTGAACTCGTCGCAGAGGACGACCATGTGGCCGCGGAAGGCGTACTGCATGTTCCAGGTCGGCCGTCCCACGCGCGCCTGCCAGTAGAACCAGGCCCGCCGCATGAGCTTTTCGAGGATCCAGGAGTCGATGTTCCCGCCGCGGTTGTGGCGGACGTCGATGATGAGCCCCTTGCGGTCGAAGACGGGGTAGAAGTTCTTGACCCACTCGGTGTAGTTGTCGCCGCCCATGGCCCGGAGGTGGACGTAGCCGATCTCGCCCTGAGCCGCCTTCTCGACCTCGAGGCGGCGGGTGTACTCCCATTCCGCGTAGCGGAGGTCCGCCTCGGCCGCCGGGGTCATCGGGTAGACGATGGCCTTCGACGCGGCCCCGCCCGCGGCCGGCTTGAGCTCGAGCAGGACCTGCTGGCCGGCCGTGTTCCGCAGGAGGAGCGAGGGGTCGGGGACCGACAGCGTCGGGGTGCCGTTGACGGCCGTGATGATGTCGCCCTCGCGGATCGCCGTCATCGGCTTGGCCAGCGGCGATGCACCGCTCGGGGTATTCGGGGTCGGACCGGTAGATGTGGGCGATGCGGTAGCCGCCGGCGGCCTCGTCCCGCACCAGCCGCGCCCCGAGCGAGCCCGGCGCGACCTGGTCCGGCGACGGCCTCAGGTCGCCGCCCCGGACGAAGGTGTGGAGGGCCGAGAGCTCGCCGACGAGATGGGCCAGGAGGTCGTTGAGCTCGGCCCGGTCGCTGACCCTGTCGACGAACGGCCGGTGGCGCTCGAGGAGCCCCTCGTAGTCGACGTTGTGGAGGTTCCGGTCGTAGAAATAATCCCTCTCCATGCGCCAGGCGTCGAGGAACATCTGCCGCCACTCCTCGCGCGGGTCGATGGAGAACGTCCAGCGGGCCAGGTCGACGTGCCGCTCGGCCAGGGTCTGCGGGTTCGGCGGGTTCGTCCCGGCGTCGATGACGTAGAAGTCCCCGCCCCTGCGGGCGAGGAGCTTCCTGCCGTCGGCCGAGAGCTCGAAGCTGCGGACGTCCTCGAGGAGCGTCTTGGGCTGGACGTCGCGGTTCTTGATCTCGACGGCCTGGAGCTTGGGCCGGCCGGCGGCGTTCGACTCCTGGTCGACGAAAAACAGGGTCTTCTCTCCGACGGCCAGCCCGGAATAGACGCCCGCCGGGAGCGGGACCTCGAACACGCGGTCCTGGAGGCCGGCGAAGTCGATGACCACGGCGGGCGGCGCCTCTTTCGGGCCCTTCTCCTGGCCGGGCCGGCCGGCTCCGGCGGGCCTGGCCGTCGGGCCGGCCGCCTCCCCCGCTTCCTTCGCCTCCCGGCCGCTCCGGTCGTCCTTGGTGAGTTCGTCGGCCGGCGCGAACGGGAAGACCTCCTTCGCGGTCAGGGCCATGGCGTAGACCTTCGTCGTCTTGTCGAAATACGGCTCGGGCTGCCGCGCTCCCCAGGGGCTGCCCACGGCGCTCTGGAAGGTGCGGTCGGACAGGAAGTACAGCCATTTCCCGTCCGGGCTCCAGGCCGGGTCATAGGAATCGACGCGGTCGTCGGTGAGGACGGTCGCCCGGCCCGTCTCCGCCTCGACGAGCCAGACCTGGCTGAATTCGTTCGCCGCCGCCCCGACGTAGGCGAGCCAGCGGCTGTCGGGGGACCAGGCCAAGCCGCGGAACATCCCTGTGTCGGAGACCGCGACCTTCGTCAAGGCCTTCCGGCCGACATTGAACAGCCAGAGCTGGAAGTCCTTGTCGGCGAAGGCGACCCACCTGCCGTCGGGCGACGGCACGCCGTCGAAGCGGATGACCTTGGCCCCGTTCGTCAGCTGTTCGCCCGGGCCCAGGCCGTCGGCCGGGAAGAGGTGGAATTCCCATTCGCCGCTCTCGTCCGAGAGGACGACGAGGCTCTTCCCGTCCCCGAGGAAGCGGGCGGCGCGGACCCTGACGCCGTCCTTGCGGCCGACCCTGACCCAGCGGCCGTCGCCGACGGGGGCGACGAAGACCTGGCCGCGCGAAACGAGGACGACGCGGTCGCCCGAAGGGGAGACGTGGCCGGACGTCAGGTAGTCGAGCGGTTTCGTCACCCACCTCTCGCGCATCTGGTCGAAGTCGGAGGGGAGGGTGATGTCGATCTTGCGGTCCGTGCCCGCGGCGATATCGAAGGCGCGGAGGTCGGCTACGAGCTGGTAGACGATCGTCCCGCCGTCGAGGGACGGCGAGCTCACGTCGAAGCCCTTGTGGAAGGTGAGCTGGCGGAGGTCCCTGCCGCCGGGGTCCATCGACCAGAGGTTCATCGTCCCGTCGCGGTCGCTGACGAAATAGACGCGGTCCCGCCAGGGCATCGGGTTCTTGCTCGTCCCGGCGTAATCGGCCGTCAGAGGCGAGGCCTCGGCCTCCCCGTCCGCGTATCTCCAGAGGTTTTCCGCCGTCCCGCCCTTGTAGCGCTTCGTGTAGCTTCCCTGGAAGGGGAGGCGGGTGAAGAAGAGCGTCCGGCCGTCGGCCGCGAACGTCCCGTCGGCGGCCTGGGCCAGGGGGAGGACCGTCTCGCCGTTCGTCTTCGGGTCGAGGATGACGAGCTGCGTGTTCGGCAAGGTTGAATATTTCTGCGTCGCGTAGATGATCCTCCCGTCCGGCGTCCAGCCGACGGACGATCGAGGTCTGGCCGGCGAAGGTCCGGCGGACAGGCAGACCGCCGCCGAGGGGCATGGTATAGACCTCGGTCGGACCCTCGTACTGGGCGGAGAAGGCGATCGTCGCCCCGTCCGGAGAGATGGCCGCGTTCGTTTCGAGGCCGGGATGGGTCGTCAGGCGGACGGCCGGCCCTCCCTTGAGGGCAACCGACCACAGGTCGCCTTCGGAGGTGAAAACGACGGTCGAGCCGTGGACGGCCGGGAACCTGTAATATCCGGTCCGGCCCGCGGCCGGGGCGGGGAAGGCCCCCGCGGCGCAGGCCAGGAGGATCGTGATGACGGCGAAGACGCGGTGCTTTTTCATCGGGCGCTCCTTTTTGGGATCGGGAACTCGAGTCCCTATTTTAGGGACGGCGAACCGGACATTGCAACCGGTTTTCGCGCCGCCCCGCCCCTCTCCACGCCGCGGGCGCGTCCGGAGGCCGGTGGGTGCCCCTTCCGTCGCGCCTTGTCTTTTGGCCCGCCGCGTGGCATAATGAACCCGCTTGGCAGGCGTTCCCGACGCCTGCCGCGTGGGGGAGGGAGAAAATGGGGAACACGCAGACGATCTGGGTCGGCGACATCGCCCCGGATTTCACGCTCAAGGACCATCACAACCGGGAATTCAAGCTCTCGGCCTTCGCCGGGAAGAAGGTCCTCCTGTCCTTCCATCCGCTGGCCTGGACGCCGGTCTGCGCCGAGCAGATGAAAGCCCTCGAGGCCCGCAAGGCGGACTTCGACCGCCTCAACACCGTCGCGGTCGGCGTCAGCGTCGACTCCTTCCCGACCAAGCACGCCTGGGCCAAGGAGCTCGGCCTCAAGGAGACGCGCCTCCTCTGCGACTTCTGGCCCCACGGGGCCGTGGCCCACGCCCTGGGCGTCTTCCGGGACGAGGACGGCTTCTCCGAGCGGGCCAACATCATCGTCGACGAGAGCGGCCGCGTCTCCTTCATCAAGGTCTACGACATCCCGCAGCAGCCGGACATCGACGAGATCATCGCGGCGCTCGGCAAATAGACCGGCTCAAAGCCCCGCCGGCGCCTCCCGCCTCTAAAGGACCTCCGATGGAGGTCCCCGCCGCCGAGACCGTCAGGGGCTACCGCAGCGCTTCTTCGACCATGGCCAGGTAGTTCGCCGCGGGGACGTAGCTCGGGATGGAGTTGCCCGACCCGACGGCGAAGCGGCCGCGCCCGCCGCAGGTCTCGATGAGCCGGCGCGTCCTCGCCCGGACATCGTCCGGCGTCCCGGCGGCCAGGATGTTGACGTCGACGCCGCCCAGGACCGCGACCCGGCCGCCGTGCCGCTCCTGGAAGGCCTCGGCGGGGACGACGGCGTCCTCGAAGGAGTGCTTGCCGTCGATGCCGACGTCGTCGATGAGGTCGGGCATGACCGCTTCGACGTTCCCGCAGGAATGGAGGAAATAGGGCAGCTCCCGCTCGTGGGCGAGGGCGGCGATCCTCTTATGCCAGGGAAGGACGAAGGCCCGCAGGTCGGCCGGGGAGACGAGCGTTGCCGAGCGGAAGCCCATGTCGTCCCCGGCGAAGACCGCCGTCAGGCCGCCGAGGTCGAGGAGGTTCCGGGTGAAATCGAGGAGCAGCCCGCCGACGCGGTCCGCGACCGCCCGGACGAGGGCCCTGTCCTCGACCAGGGCGAAGCACAGCCCTTCGTAGGACATGATCCAGGAGAGGTGTTCGAAGGGCCCGCCGGCGTGGCAGGTCAGGAATCCCATCCCCTCCGGGAGGTGACGGAGGATGTGCTCGAACGGGAAGAAATCGAAATCCTCGACCCGGGGCCAGGGGTAGCGCTCGAAATCGTCCCAGCTCGTGATCGCGCCGCGATGCTCGTCGGCCCAAACCCGCGGCGGAAGACCCCCGTTCCCCGCCGGCGGCGCGACGAGCTTGGGCTCGGGGAAGGGCAGGCCCTGCTCGAAACGGACGCAGTCGTAGCCGAGGCCGTGCCAGAAAGCGGTGAAGTTGTCGAGGTATCCGCGAGGGAAGCCCGGCCGTCCGCGCCGGGCGCCGTCCAGCGCCTCCCCAAGAGGCCCTCGAGCACGGGCCGGAGGACGGCCTCGTCGACGAGGTACTCGACGAGCGGGACGCGGCCGCCCGGCTCCCGCCGCCCCATGAGGATGTCGACGAAACCGGCGGCGTCCGGCCGGGGACGGGTCAAGGGGAGGAGGGCTGACATCGGCGGCCGCCCCTCCGCGTCAGACGAGGACTCCCGCGGGATGTCCCTGAGGTTGAAGGTCGAGGCCATGCTCCGGCAGTAGGCGCCGGCCAGGAGCACGGCCAGGATCTCGCCCGCCCTCGGCACGGGCAGGATCCGGTCTGCCGAAGACGTCGCCCGTCTCGCAGAGGTGCCCGGCCACGGTCAGCGGGCCGCGGCGTCCCCGGACGCGGGAGGCGTTGACGATCTCGTGGCGGGCCTGGGGATAGATGGCCGGCCGCGGCACGGTGTTGTAGGTCCCGCCGTTGACGCAGGCGAAGAGGTTGCCGTAGCTCTCCTTGAGGTACTCGACCCGCAGGAGGACGGCCCGGCCTCCCCGACCAGGAACTTCCCGGGCTCGATGGCGATGGCCCCAGGCCGAGCGGACGGTCCGGCCCGGCAGACGGACGGAATACGCTCGACGGGGAAGAGCCCCTGGGCTTCGTGTAGCGCGGGCCGAAGCCCCCGCCGAAGTCGAGGAACTCGAGGCGATGGCCCAGGTCCTCGAGCTCCCTGGCCTTGCGGACGATCTTGCCCACGGCCTCGCGCGCGGCCGGGAAATCCTCCCGGACCCAGCCCGAGCCGAGGTGGTGGTGCAGGCCGACCGGCGCGAAGCCGAGGGCCCGGGCCCGCTCGAAGACGGCCGCGACCTTGCGTTCCTCGACGCCGAACTTGATGGGGGTTCCGTCGGACGCCCGGGCGCCGGCGGTGACGACCCGCGGATTGAAGCCGCTGCCGATGCCGGGGTTCCAGCGGACCGACACCCGGACCCTTTTCTTCGGGCAGACGCGCCGCCTGACGGCGGCCATGACGTCGAGCTGCTCCGCGGCGTCGATGTTGACGGTCAGGCCGTCGACGGCGAAAACGCGCTCGAGGTCGTCGCGGCTGACGCTCGTCCCCGTGTAGAGGATGCGCTCCGGCGGGAAGCCGGCGGCCATCGCCGCGTCGACCTCGTTCGGGGAGACGGCGTCGATACGGGCCCCGCACCGCCGGAGGAGCGCGAGCAAGGCCGGGTGGGGGTTGGCCTTCATGGCGTAGCAGATCCAATGGGCGACGGGCGCGTGCGCGGCGAGGATCTTGTCCAGATAGCGGTATCGGGCCCGGACGGCCTCCTGCCCGTAGACGTAGAGCGGCGTCCCGTAGCGGGCGGCCAGGTCGACGGCCCTCCGGCCCGCGAGGTAGAGCTTGTTCCCCCGGACCGTGGCGAAATCGTTCTCCCACCAGTTCGTCATGGCTTGCCATCCTTGTCGTCCGCGCCGCCCTTCTTCAGGAAGAGGTCCATCTGGCCGGCCCGGATCTGGCGGACGATCTCCCGGAGCACGGGGTATTTCTCGAGCAGGGTCTCCGGCACGTCGACCTTCTCGCCGGTGATCATGTTCTTGATCTGGAGGGCGTTGGCCATGGCCTGACCCCGGTAATGGTTGTTGGTCACGACGTAGACCTTGGAGCTCTTCGTGCCGAGGTCCCGGATCCGCTGGACCCAGCCGTCGAGCTCGTCCTTCGCATAGAGATAATCGTAGCGGTCGTCGCGCCCGGCGTCCTCGCGGAACCAGTTCTCGGCGTTCCGGCCGTGGAGGCGGACGTAGGCGAAGTCCGGGTTCGTGGAGACGGCCGAGGGCGCGATCGAGTTCTCGAAGAGCGGCTGGTCGATGTTCGCGAAGGCCACGCCGTTCCCGCGGAGCAGGTCATAGAAAGCCGGCCGGTCCCAGCTCGAGTGGCGGACCTCGAGAGCGAGGGGCCAGCCGCCGAAGAGGCCGAAGAGGCGGAGGAGATGGGCTTCGTTCGCCGCGGTGGCCCTGAACGACCAGGGGAACTGGAGGAGCAGGGCGGCCAGGCGTCCCCGGACCCGCAGCAGCTCGACCCCGGCCTTGAATTCGTCGACGTCCTTCGCGGAGAAATCCCGCCGCTCGTGGGTGAAGAGCTGGTGGAGCTTGACGGCGAAGAGGAAGTCGGGGAAGCCCTCGACCTTGCGGAGCCACGACAGGGCCAGCGCGGGCGAGGCGGGACGGTAGAAGGTGCTGTTGATCTCGACGAGGTTGATGTAGTTCGCGAGGAAGAGGAGCGGGTGGAAGCCGCGGCCCTTCGAAGCCGGGTAGACGACGC
>CAWDTC010000017.1:0-54727 GCA_963805045.1 Candidatus Aminicenantota bacterium | reverse complement strand
ATGGGAATATATTTAAAAACTCCGGAGTTGTCAAGCTTCCCAAGCCGGGACGTCCGGGAGGAGTGGATGGGGGAGGGGTGGGAACGCCTCCGCCGGGGTCCGGGTCCCGGGTCGGCGTGGCGGGCTCGGCCGGGGCGGCCGTTCATCCGCCGGAGGCCCCAGGCGGCTTGCCGGGGGAGGGGGCGGAGCGGAGGATCCGATTACGGGTTTTCGGGAGACCCGCCCTCGGGCGTCTCGCCGCCCGGCTCGGTCCCCTGCGGCTGTTCGAGCTCCGGCTCGAGGCCGGGCTCCTCCGGCGGTGCCTCGCCCTCGGCCAGGGGGTTCTGGTGCCGGGCGATGCGCCTCAGCCGCTTCTCTTCCTGCTTCTTCTGCCGGGCCAGTTCCCGGCTCCTCTTCGAACTCTTGTAGGCTCTGCTGCTCTTCGCCAAAGGCCCTCCTTCAACGTCTTGACGCCGACATCATAGCATATTCGCGGCCGGGCCGACAGCGGGTCGAGAAATATCCGGCCGCTCGGGCGGCGCGCAAGAAAGGCCTTGACAACGGCCCGAAAGATTCTTATAATTCTGAATATTCAGAATAATCAGAATGAGGAGAACGCGCATGACGGGCAGAACGAAAGAGGACGGGGCCGGCTGCTGCCGGGTCGAGGCGCTCCTCAGCGTCGACGAGCGGGGCCAGATGGTCCTCCCCAAGGAGGTCCGCGAGGCCGCCGGCATCCGCGCCGGCGACAAGCTGGCCCTCATCCTCTGGCGGAAGGGCGGGGCCGTCTGCTGCATGACCCTGGTCAAGGCCGACGAGCTCGACGGACATGGTCAGGGGCCGGCTCGGCCCCCTGATGAAGGACATCATCTCCTGAAGGAGAGAAGGAGAACGACGATGACAACCAAGGACCAGGACATCAAGAAGCACGTCCGGGAGAGGTACGCCCGGGCGGCGAGGGAAACGGAGAGCTGCTGCGCCCCGAAGGCCTGCGGCTGCGGGACGTCGGCCCGGAGCGGAGAGGAGGCCGGCCGGATGGTCGGCTATTCCGCCGAGGACCTGGCCGCGATCCCGGAGGACGCCAACCTCGGCCTCGGCTGCGGCAACCCGGCGGCGCTGGCCGGCCTGAAGAAGGGCGAGACCGTCCTCGACCTCGGGGCCGGGGCCGGGATCGACTGCTTCCTGGCGGCGAAGAAGGTCGGGCCCGTCCGGCCGGGTCATCGGCGTCGACATGACCCCCGAGATGGTCGACCGGGCCCGGGAGAACGCCCGCAGGAGCGGCGCCAAGAACGTCGAGTTCCGGCTGGGCGAGATCGAGAACCTCCCCGTGGCCGACGCCTCCGTCGACGTCATCATCTCCAACTGCGTCATCAACCTCTCGACGGACAAGCCCCGGGTCTTCCGGGAGGCCTTCCGCGCCCTGCGGCCGGGCGGCCGCCTCATGGTCTCGGACCTGGCCCTGAAAAAGCCCCTTCCGCCGGCCGTCCGCGAGTCCGTCGAGGCCTACGTCGCCTGCGTCGCCGGCGCGCTCGTCAAGGACGACTACCTGGCCGAGATCCGGAAGGCCGGCTTCGGCGACGTCGAGGTCGTGAGCGAGACGGTCTTTCCGGCCGAGCTCGTCCTCGAGGATTCCCTGGCCCCGGAGGTCATCAGGAAGCTCGGCCTCCCCCGCGACGAGCTCGTCGGGCACGTTTCCTCGGTCCTCAGCCTCTCGGTCCGGGCGCTGAGGCCGTAAGGACGGGGACACCGGGAAGAAATTCGGGCGGTCATCCGTCTAAACTGCGAGACTGGGAGCTCTGCCCGATTCTTGACAGCGGCTCCGGGTGGAGACTATCATCCTTTGTTACGAGCCACGATGAAAGACGATCCAAGGGGTCGGGACAACGGTCGCGGGACCGCGCTTCCCTGAGAGCTGGCGGGACACCCCGCGGTCGTTCGGAGGCACGATTCATGAATTCTCAAAGACAGGATTCCCCAAACAGCCGTCCCGCGGCCCCGGTCGTGACTGCCCCGGATGCCGCCGCGACGAAGGGTAAACGCCGCCGCTGGCCCTGGTTCCTGGGGCTGGCCCTTGTCCTTATGGCCGTGGCGATCCCGCGGCTCCGGACGCTCTCGGCCCAGTCCGCCAAGGAGCGCGGGGCGGGGCGCGACGCCGCGGCGCGGGCCGTGCCGGTGACCGCTGCCACGACCCGCATCATGGACTTCCCCATCTATCTCTCCGGCCCCGGCACGGTCATGCCGGTCAAGACCGTCACCGTCCGGACCCGGGTCGACGGCCAGCTCGTCAAGGTCGCGTACCAGGAAGGACAATCCGTTCGGGAGGGCGACCTCCTGGCGGAGATCGACCCGCGTCCCTTCGAGGTCCAGCTCCACGAGGCCGAAGGCCAGCTGGCCAAGGACCAGGCGGCCCTGGCCAATGCCAGGATCGACCTCAAACGCTACGAAACCTTGATCAAGGATGACTCCATCGCCCGTCAGCAGCTCGATACGCAGGCGACGGTCGTCAACCAGTACGAGGCGGCGCTGAAGAGCGACCAGGCCCAGGTCGACAGCGCCAAGCTCAACCTTATCTACTGCCGCGTCACGGCGCCCATCCCGGGCGTCGTCGGGCTCCGGCTCGTCGACCAGGGGAACATCGTCCACGCCGGCGATGCGAACGGGCTGGTCGTCATCACCCAGCAGCAGCCGATCGCGGCCGTCTTCACCGTCGCCGCCAAGTATCTGCCGCAGATCCTGCCGCCCCTGCGGGCCGGGAAGACCCTCGCCGTCCTGGCCTCCCTGGACGAGGGCTCCGCCCAGAAGCTCGCCGAGGGCAAGCTGCTGGCCATCGACAACCAGGTCGACGTGAGCACGAGCACGATCCGCATCAAGGCCCTCTTCCCGAACGAGGACCAAGCCCTCTACCCGAACCAGCTCATCTACGCCAAGCTCCTCGTCGACACCCTGCGCGGCGCGGTCGTCGTGCCGACGGCGGCCCTCCAGCGCAGCCCCCAGTCGACCTACGTCTTCGTCGTCAAGGCCGACCAGACCGTGGAGATCCGCAACGTGGACATCCGGCTGACGCAGGGCGAGGACACGGTCGATCCGGCAGGGGCTCGCGGCCGGGGAGACGGTCGTCATCGACGGCGTCGACAAGCTCCAGGCCGGGACCCGGGTGGCCATGGCCGGAGCGGACAGCGACGCCGGGCCCAGGAAACGGGCCTCATGAACCCCTCCCGGCCCTTCATCCAGCGGCCGATCGCGACGTCCCTCCTCATGGTGGGGCTCCTGATCGCCGGCGCCATCGGTTTCCGCCAGCTGCCGGTCTCGGCCCTGCCCCAGGTCGACTATCCCACGATCCAGGTCGTGACCTTCTATCCGGGCGCCAGCCCCGACGTCATGGCCTCGGCCGTGACGGCGCCGCTCGAGCGCCAGTTCGGGCAGATGCCGGGCCTGAACCAGATGACGTCGACGAGCTCCTCGGGCAGCTCGCTCATCACCCTCCAGTTCGTCCTCGACCTGAACATCGACGTCGCCGAGCAGGAGGTCCAGGCCGCGATCAACGCCGCCGGGACCTACCTGCCGCGCGACCTGCCGAACCCGCCGATCTACAGCAAGATCAACCCCGCCGACGCGCCGATCCTGACCCTGGCCCTGACGTCGGACACGATTCCCGCTCTCCAAGGTCGAGGACTACGCCGACACGCGCTTCGCCCAGAAGATCTCCCAGCTGCCGGGCGTCGGGCTCGTCAGCATCAGCGGCGGCCAGAAGCCGGCCGTCCGGGTCCAGGTCAACCCCGTCGCCCTGTCTTCGCTCGGGCTGACCATGGAGGACGTCCGGACCGCCGTCGTCCAGGCCAACGTCAACCAGGCCAAGGGCTCGTTCGACGGCCGCCAGCAGGCCTACTCGATCTGGGCGAACGACCAGATCCTGACGAGCGCCGACTACCGCCCGCTCGTCGTCGCCTACCGCAACGGCGCGCCCGTCCGGCTGTCGGACATCGCCCGGGTCGTCGACGCCCCCGAGAACGTCAAGCAGGCCGCCTGGATGAACAACCACCCGGCCGTCATCGTCAACATCCAGCGACAGCCGGGAGCCAACATCATCGCCGTCGCCGACCGCGTCAAGCGGCTCCTGCCGCAGCTCCGGGCCTCGCTGCCCTCGTCGGTGAAGGTCTCCGTCCTGACCGACCGCACGACGACGATCCGGGCCTCGGTCCGCGACGTCGAGTTCACGCTCCTGCTGACGATCGCGCTCGTCGTCATGGTCATCTTCCTCTTCCTGCGCACGGCCGCCGGCACGGTCATCCCGAGCGTCGCCGTGCCGCTCTCGCTCGTCGGCACGTTCGGGGTCATCTACCTCCTCGGCTTCAGCCTGAACAACCTGACCCTGATGGCCCTGACGATCGCCACCGGGTTCGTCGTCGACGACGCCATCGTCATGATCGAGAACATCTCGCGCTACATCGAGGAGGGCGTGCCGCCGCTCAAGGCGGCCCTCCAGGGCTCCGAGCAGATCGGCTTCACGATCATGTCCCTGACGGTCTCGCTGATCGCCGTGCTCATCCCGCTCCTCTTCATGGGCGACGTCGTCGGCCGGCTCTTCCGCGAATTCGCCGTCACCCTGTCGGTGACGATCCTCATCTCGGCGGCCGTTTCGCTGACCCTGACGCCGATGATGTGCAGCAAGCTCCTGCGGCTCAAGCCGGAATCGGAGCAGAGCCGCTTCTACCGGACGTCCCAGCGCGCCTTGGACAGCGTGATCAGGTTCTACGACCGGACGCTGGCCTGGGTGCTCCGCCACCGCCGGGAGACGCTCGTCGTGGCGGTCGGGACGCTGGTGCTGACGGTCGTCCTCTACATCGTCATCCCCAAGGGCTTCTTCCCGGTCCAGGACACGGGCGTCATCCTCGGCATCTCCGAGGCGCCCCAGACCGTCTCCTTCACGGCCATGGCCGAGCGGCAGCAGGCGCTGGCCCGGGTCATCCTCAAGGACCCCGCCGTCGAAAGCCTCTCCTCGTTCATCGGCATCGACGGCATCAACACGACGGTCAACAGCGGCCGCATCCAGATCAACCTCGTGCCCCTGGAGAAGCGGAAGGCCAGCGCGAGCGAGATCATCCGCCGCCTGCAGCCGCAGCCTGGCGCGGCGTCGTGGGCATCACGCTCTTCATGCAGCCGATCCAGGAGCTGACCGTCGAGGACCGCGTCAGCCGGACGCAGTTCCAGTACAGCCTCGAGGACCCCGACGCCCGGGAGCTGGCCCTGTGGGCCCCCCGCTTCGTCGACCGGCTCCGGACGCTCCCCGAGCTCCGCGACGTGGCCAGCGACCAGCAGACCGAGGGGCTCGAGGCCCGCCTGACCCTCGACCGCACGACGGCCTCCCGGCTCGGCATCACGCCCCAGATGCTCGACGACGCGCTCTACGATTCCTTCGGCCAGCGGCAGGTCTCGACGATGTTCACGGAGCTCAACCAGTACCGCGTCGTCCTCGAGACGCTGCCCGACTTCCAGCAGCAGCCGGAGGACCTCGAGCACGTCCGGCTGAAGGCGAGCGGCGGCGGGATCGGTGCCGCTGGGCTCGTTCACCGACGTCCAGCTCTCCAACGTCCCCCTGGCCGTGAACCACCAGGGACAGTTCCCGGTGGTCACCGTCTCCTTCAACCTCGCCCCCGGCGCCTCGCTGGGCGTCGGCGGTCCGGGCCGTCGACAAGGCCGCCCGGGAACTCGACCTGCCGGCGAGCATCCAGCGGAGCTTCCAGGGCACCGCCCAGGCCTTCCGGGCCTCCATGGTGAACACGCCGTTCCTCCTCCTCGCCGCCATCATCACCGTCTACATCCTCCTCGGCGTGCTCTACGAAAGCTACATCCATCCGGTGACCATCCTCTCCACGCTGCCCTCGGCGGGCATCGGGGCCCTCGTCTCCCTGATGATCTTCGGCACGGACTTCTCCGTCATCGCCCTGATCGGGATCATCCTGCTCATCGGCATCGTCGAGAAGAACGCCATCATGATGATCGACTTCGCCCTCGACGCCCAGCGCGACGAGGGCAAGCCCGCGGACGAGGCCATCCACCAGGCCGCCCTGCTGCGGTTCCGGCCGATCCTGATGACGACGATGGCCGCGCTGCTGGCCGGCGTTCCCCTGGCCGTGGGCTCGGGCATCGGCTCGGAGCTCCGCCGTCCCCTGGGCATCGCCATCGTCGGCGGCCTGATCTTCAGCCAGATGCTGACCCTCTACACGACGCCGGTCATCTATCTCGCCTTCGACCGCCTGTCCCACCACGTGAGACGCGTGGGGAAGCGCCTCGCCCCGGGCCCGCGGCCGGCGCGGCCCCCGGGGAGAGGGCATGAACCTCTCCGCGCCCTTCATCCGCCGCCCGGTGGCGACGACCCTGCTCGTCGTGGCCATCGCCCTGGCCGGCGCGGTCGGCTTCATGTTCCTGCCGGTCTCGCCCCTCCCCCAGGTCGAATTCCCGACGATCAGCGTCTACGCGGGCCTGCCGGGGGCCAGCCCGAAACGATGGCCTCATCCGTCGCGACCCCGCTCGAGCGCCAGTTCGGCCGCATCGCCGGGGTCACCGAGATGACCTCGTCGTGCGGCCTGGGTTCGACCAACGTCACGCTCCAGTTCGACCTCAACCGCAACATCGACGCCGCCGCCCGGGACGTCCAGGCCGCGATCAACGCCGCCCGCGGCCAGCTGCCGAAGAACCTCCCGAGCAATCCCGGCTACCGCAAGGTCAACCCGTCCGACGCCCCGATCATGCTGCTCGCGCTTATCCTCCGAGGTCGTCGAGCGGGCGCGGATGTACGACCTCGCCTCGTCCATCCTCCAGCAGAAGCTGGCCCAGGTCCCCGGCGTCGGCCAGGTCTCCGTCGGCGGCGGCGCGCTGCCCGCCGTCCGCGTCGACGTCAACCCGGTCGCCCTGAACAGCACCGGGCTGGGCCTCGAGGACGTCCGCGCCGCGCTCGCCGCCGCCAACGCCAACCGGCCCAAGGGCGAGGTCGCCAGCCTCACCAGGGTCTGGGCCCTGTCGACGACGGACCAGCTGATGAAGGCGGCCGAGTACCGCCCGCTCGTCGTCGCTACCGCAACGGCGCGGCGGTCCGCCTGGCCGACATCGCCAAGGTCACGGATTCCGTCGAGGACATCCGCGCGGCCGGTCTCTCGAACGGCAAGCCGGCGATCATCGTCATCATCTCCCGCCAGCCGGGCGCCAACATCATCGCGACCGTGGACGGCGTCCGGGCCGTCCTGCCCCAGCTCCGGGCCGCGATCCCGCCGACGATCGACCTGTCCGTGCTCGTCGACGCCACGCGGACGATCCGGGCCTCGGTCCGCGACGTCGAGATCACCCTCCTCATCTCCATCGCCCTCGTCATCCTGGTCGTCTTCCTCTTCCTCCGGAGCTCCCGCTCGACGTTCATCCCGAGCGTCGCCGTGCCCATCTCCCTGATCGGGACGTTCGGCGTGATGTACCTCCTGCAGTTCAGCATCGACAACCTGTCGCTCATGGCCATGACCATCGCGACCGGGTTCGTCGTCGACGACGCCATCGTCGTCATCGAGAACATCACCCGGCACCTCGAGGCCGGGCATGGCGCCCCTGGAGGCGGCGTTCAAGGGCGCCGAGGAGATCGGCTTCACGGTCCTCTCGATCAGCCTGTCGCTCGTCGCGGTCTTCATCCCCATCCTGCTCATGGGCGGCATCGTCGGCCGCCTCTTCCGGGAGTTCGCCGTCACCCTGTCGGTCGCCATCGCTCGTCTCGCTCGTCATCTCGCTCACGGCGACGCCGATGATGTGCGCCAAGCTCCTCAAGCCGTACCGCAAGGAGGGCGGCGGGCGCCTGTTCCGGGCGAGCGAGCGCTGGTTCGCCGGGATCCTCCGCGCCTACGAGCGGGCGCTCGGCTGGGTCCTCCGGCACCAGCGCCTGACGATGGCCGTGACGCTCGGCGACCATGGCCGCCACGGTCTTCCTCTACGTCAAGATCCCCAAGGGCTTCTTCCCCCAGCAGGACACGGGCCGGCTGACCGGCTCGATCATCGCCGACCAGGACACCTCGTTCCAGGCCCAGCAGGAAGCGGCTCACGGAATTCGTCGATACGGTGGGCCACGATCCGGCGGTCGAGAACGCGGCCGGGTTCATCGGCGGCGGCACCCTCAACTCGGGCCGGATGTTCGTCAGCCTGAAGGCCAAGGAAGACCGGGACGTGACGGCCGACCAGGTCATCGCGCGCCTGCGCGGCAAGCTCGGCCACGTCGCCGGGCGCGACGCTCTATCTGCAGTCGGTCCAGGACATCCGCGTCGGCGGCCGGTTCGGCGCGGCCCAGTACCAGTACACGCTCCAGGGCGACGACCCGAACGAGCTGTTCGAGTGGGCGCCGCGGGTTTACGAGCAGCTGCGCCGCCTGAAGGAGCTCGACGGACGTCAACAGCGACCAGCAGAACAAGGGGCTCCAGGCCAACCTGACCATCGACCGGACGACGGCGCTCGCGGCTCGGCATCACGCCGCAGATGATCGACGACTACCTCTACGACGCGTTCGGCCAGCGGCAGGTCTCGACCATGTACACGGCGCTCAACCAGTACCACGTGATCATGGAGGTCGACCCGCAAGTTCTGGCAGAACCCCGAGGGCCTCAAGCTACATCTACATCCCGACGGCGAATTCGGGCCTGGTGCCGCTCGCCGCCTTCACCCGCTACGAGCCGAGGACGGCGCCCGCTCCACGGTCAACCACCAGGGGCAGTTCCCCGTCGGTCACGATCTCCTTCAACCTCCCGCTCGGCGTCGCGCTCGGGACGGCCATCGACGCGGTCAAGCGCGCCGAGGCGGACATCCGGCTCCCGGCCGGCATCCGGGGCAGCTTCCAGGGGACGGCCCAGGCCTTCCAGTCGTCGCTGGCCAACGAGCCCATCCTGATCCTGGCGGCGCTCCTGGCGGTCTACATCGTGCTCGGCGTCCTCTACGAGAGCCTGATCCACCCGGTGACGATCCTCTCGACGCTCCCCTCGGCCGGCGTCGGCGCGCTGCTGGCGCTGCTCGCTCTTCCGGACCGAGCTCTCGGTCATCGCCCTGATCGGCATCATCCTGCTCATCGGCATCGTCAAGAAGAACGCGATCCTGATGATCGACTTCGCCATCGAGGCCGAGCGCACGGAGGGGAAGAGCCCGGAGGAGGCGATCTTCCAGGCCTGCCTGCTCCGGTTCCGGCCGATCACCATGACGACGATGGCCGCCCTGCTGGGCGGGCTGCCGCTCGCGATCGGCGGCGGCACGGGGTCGGAGCTGCGCCGGCCGCTCGGCATCGCCATCGTCGGCGGGCTGATCTTCAGCCAGATGCTGACGCTGTTCACGACGCCGGTCGTCTATCTCTACCTCGACCGGTTCCGGCTGCGGCTGGCGGCGGTCCGCCGCAGGCTCGCCCGCCGCCTCGCTTCCCACGGGGAGGGAACATGATCCCAAGACGCCTCGCCCTGATCCTGCCGGTCGCTCTTCGCCGCGGGCCTGCATGGTCGGCCCCGCCTACAGGCGCCCCGCGGCTCCCGTGCCGCAGGCGATACAAGGAGATGCCCACGGAAGCGGACCGCCGCCGGACTGACCTGGAAGGCCGCCCAGTCCGGCCGACGAGGCGCGCCGCGCGGCGCAGTGGTGGGAGGCCTTCGGCGACCCGGAGCTCAACGCGCTCGAGGAGCAGGTCGACGTCTCGAACCAGACCATCGCCCAGGCCGAGGCGCAGTTCCGCGGCGCCCGGGCGCTCGTGCGCGGGCGTCCGCTCGTCCCTCTTCCCGACGCGTCGGCGTCGGGCGCCTCGGCGACGCGGTCGAGCGGCGTGACCACGGCGTCGCCCGGTCGCCGGGCAGGCCGGCGCCGGCCGTCACGGCGCTACGAGGTCGCCGTCGACCTCGGCTGGGAGCTCGACCTCTTCGGCCGCATCCGGCGCAGCGTCGAGGCCGGGGTCGCGAGCGCCCAGGCCAGCGCCGCCGACCTCGAGGCGTCCGGCTGGCCATCCAGGCGGAGCTGGCGGCGGACTACTTCCTCCTCCGCGGGCTCGACGCGCGAGATCGAGCTCCTCGACACGACGGTCGCCGGCTACCAGACCGCGCTCGAGCTCACGCAGAACCGCTACCGGCAGGGCGTCGTCTCCGGGGTCGACGTGGCCCAGGCCAAGACGCAGCTCGACGTCGACCGCGCCCAGGCGACCGACCTCGGGATCACTCGCGCGCCAGCTCGAGCACGCCATCGCCGTGCTGGTCGGCAACGCCGCCGCTGGAGTTCGCGCTGGCGGCGGCGCCGATCGCGGCGACGCCGCCGGTCGTGCCCGTCGGGCTGCCGTCGGAGCTCCTCGAGCGCCGGCCCGACATCGCCGCCGCCGAGCGGCGCGTCGCCGCCGCGAACGCCCAGATCGGCGTCGCCGTGGCCGGCTTACTTCCCGACCCTGAGCCTGACCGGCCTCGGCGGCTACGAGAACTCGACGCTCGCCGAGTCTCTTCTCGCTGCCGAACCGGATCTGGTCGCTCGGGGCCTCGCTGGCCGAGACGCTCTTCGACGCCGGGAAGCGCCGCTCGGCCTACGCAGCAGGCCCGGGCGGCCTACGACGGCGACGGTCGCCGAGTACCGGGAGACCGTGCTCACCGCCGCTCGAGCAGGTCGAGGACAACCTGGCGGCCCTGCGCCTCCTGGCCGAAGAGGCCCGCTACCAGGCCGAGGCCGTGGCGGCGGCCGAGCGGTCGCTCCGCCTGGCCAATAACCGCTACATGACGGCGATCACGTCCTACCTCGAGGTCGTGACGGCGCAGAACACGGCGCTGGCCAACGAGCTGCAGGCGGTCGACCTCCTCACCCGGCAGATGACGGCCAGCGTGAACCTCATCAAGGCGCTCGGCGGGGGATGGAGGGTCTCCGACCTCCTGGCCCCGGCGTCCCCGAAGCCGCCCGCCGCCGCCGGGCGCGCGAAAGAGCCCCTCGGCCTGACCGCGCGGGTCCTGTCCGCGTGCGTCCCCGGTCACGGTGGCGCCAAGGCCGTCCTTATCCCCCGGCCCCGGGAACCTGTCCCGGTTCCCCCGTCGGAAATCCCGCCGGGTCCCCTTCCAAACGGGGGCTTTCAGGCGGCCTCAGCGCCACCCTAAGAGCCTGAGGGGCTTCGGGGATTGGCCGAAACGTCATGTGCGGCTTAGCGCAAGCCGCACTCTGGAGTGGAGGCCAAACCCGAGGCCTCGAAGGCCGGATGGAGACGCACCGGGACAGAAACCTTCGGCAGGGAAAAACAACCAGCCTCAGGCCTTTTTGTCGGAGGCGCCGGGCTTCGTGATGGGCAGGCCCTTCTTGCAGAAGGGGCAGACCTCGGGCTCGAAGGCCTCGACCTTGAGGGCGAGCAGGCTCGAAACGGGCTTGCCCTCGATGGGGACGGCGCCGCCGGTCCGGTCGACGAGGACGTAGATGCCCTTGACCGCGACTTGACGTTCCTTGAGACAGGCGAGGACCTCCTGGATCGAGCCGCCCGTCGTCAGGATGTCCTCGACGATGACGGCCCGGGCGCCGTCGAGCCCGGAGAAGCCCGGCCGGATGGTCATCTTCTCGTCGGCGCGCTGGGTGAAGGCGAACTTCTTGCCGAGCTTGAGGGCGGCCAGGAAGCCGATGGCGATGGCGCCGTAGGCCGGCGAGACGACATAATCGAAGTCGGACACTTCGGCCTCGATCTTCTCGACGAGGAGGTCGACGATCTTCTCGAGCGCGGCGGGTTTCTCGATGAGCCGGATCTTCTCGAAATACCACTCGGAGTGCTTGCCCGAGGTCAGCTTGAAATGGCCCTGGAGCAGGGCGTCGCATTCCTTGAACAGGCTGAGGACCAGCTGGTCGTGGGGGTTTTCGGCCATGGCATCGCTCCTTCGCTCGAGGATGGGGCCCGCGGTGTCGCGGGGCCGCGCGCCCGATTATATCGGGATTGCCGGCCGCGGACAAGCCGGCCGCGCTTGCCGCGCCGCGGGAAATATGCTACATGGGGCGGAGAGGATGGCCGGAATGAAGAAGGCGTTCACCGACAACAGGCGATGCTTCGTGTGCGGCGAGAAGAATGCTCGCGGGCTCCGACTCGTCCTCCGCATGGACGACGGGCGAGGGTCGCGCGGCCGCCGACGTCGTCTTCCCGGAGCGCTTTCAAGGGTGGGAAGGGATCGTCCACGGCGGGCTCCTGGCGACCGTCCTCGACGAAGTGATGATCTACGCCGCCGGGTCGAACGGCCTGCGCTGCGTCACCGGCGAGATCACGGTCAGGTACGTCAAGCCGGCGCGGACCGGCGATGCCTATCGCCTCGTAGGCCGCGTGACCGGGGCCAAGGGGAAGATCGTCCTGGCCGAGAGCGAGCTCCTCGGCGGCGACGGGGAGGTCTTCGCCCGAGCCACCGGCAAGCTGTTCGAGGTCCGCACCTGACCCGCCGTTCTTGAGCTCGATGAGGAAGGTCAGGCCGCATGGGCTCTCGGCATCCCCCTGTCAAGTTCGGGCCGGAGCCGGGCCGCCCCGCTCACCAGAAGAAGAAGCGGGCGCCGACAAAGACGAGGAAGACGCCGTAGAGGAGGCGGACCGTGGCCGTGGGCAGGCGGATGGTCGTCTTTGCCCCGAAGACGGTGCCGAGGAAGAGCCCGAGGGCGACCCAGGCCGCCGCGGCGAGGTCGAGCGTCCCCTGGTGGTAATAGACGAGGACGCCCGGCAGGCCGAACGGCAGGAGGATCGCGCCGAGCGAGGTGGCGATGGCCCTTTTCGTCGGAAAGCCAAGGGCGAGCGTCAGGAGCGGGACGATGATGTTGCCGCCGCCGATGCCGAACATCCCGGCCATGACCCCGGCCAGGAGGCCGATCGCGACGAGCGGGAGGGGGTTCGGCCGCGGGTCCGACTCCGGCTCCGGGCGCGCCGCGACCTCCTTGCCCAGGGCGCGCTTGACCCGGCGGACCGGGTCGATGAAATTCCAGGCGACGTAGAGGCAGAAAAGGGCGAAGAACTTGCGCATCAGGCCGACCGGGAGCCTGTTGGCGAACCACGCCCCCAGGGCGACCGATGTCAGCAGGCCCGAGGCGATCCAGGCCGAGGCCCGGAGGTCGATCGTCTTGGCCCGGTAATAGGCGAGGACGCCGAGGATGCCGACGGGCAGGAGGATGGCGGCCAGCGACGTGCCCGTGGCCTTGACGAGCGGGAAGCCGGCGAGCAGGATGAGCGCCGGGACGATGATGATGCCGCCGCCGATGCCGAAGAGCCCGGAGAAGACCCCGGCCGCGACGCCGACGAGGATGAGCCAGGGTCCGCTCATGCCGGCTATTTTACCCAAAACGGGCGCGCGCCTCAATCGGCCCCGGGCGCCCGCCCGGGCGGCCGGACCCGGATGAATCCCGGCGGCCCTCCTGGGAGTTGACTTAGGGTATAATGTTCCGTTAAAGCTCACGACCGGAGGAGGCCCATGCCGTTTCATAAGGGACTGACCGCCCTCGTCGGACCCGCCCTTGCCGTCCTCGTCCTGGCCGCCGCCGCGCTTCGCCCCGCGCCCGGGGCCGCCGCGCAGACGGGCTCGGAGCCCCTGCCGAAGGACTATCCCGTGCGGCCCGTGCCGTTCACCGACGTCCGGCTGACCGACGCCTTCTGGGCGCCGCGCCTCGAGACGAACCGCACGGTCTCGGTCCCCTACGCCCTGCGCATGAACGAGGAGACCGGCCGGGTCGACAACTTCCGCAAGGCCGCGCGCCTCATGCCCGGCGCCTACAAGGGCAAGCGCTACAACGACTCCGATATCTACAAGGCGATGGAGGGCGCGGCCTACACCCTCCGCCTCCACCCCGACCCCGCGCTCGAGCGGACGCTCGACGACCTCGTCGCCCTCATCGGCAAGGCCCAGGAGCCGGACGGCTACCTCTACACGGCGCGGACGGTCGACCCGTCTGAACCCCGCGCCCGGCGCCGGGCCCGAGCGCTGGTCGAACCTGCGCGTCAGCCACGAGCTCTACAACGTCGGGCACATGTACGAGGCGGCCGTCGCCCATTATCTGGCGACCGGCCGAGCGGACCTTCCTCGACATCGCCCTGAAGAACGCCGACCTCCTTCTCCGGACCTTCGGCACGGGGCCCGGCCAGCGCCGCGGCTTCCCCGGGCACCAGGAGGTCGAGATCGGCCTGGCCAAGCTCTATCGCGTGACCGGCGAGAAGAAGTACCTCGATCTGGCCAAGTTCTTCCTCGACGAGCGCGGCCACTACCACCAGGGCCCGCATTACGCCAAGGGCGACCCGTTCGCCGTCTACGAGTCCGAGGAATACCTCCAGAACCACAAGCCCGTCCTCGAGCAGGACGAGGCCGTGGGCCACGCCGTGCGGGCGATGTACATGGCCTCGGGCATGGCCGACGTGGCCGCCCTCGGCGGCGTCCCCGCCTACGCCGAGGCCATCGACCGGCTCTGGGAGAACGTCGTCGGCAAGAAGATGTACCTCACCGGCGGGGTCGGCTCGGCCGGTGTCAGCGAGGGCTTCGGCCCGAACTACGACCTGCCGAACACCGGCCTACGCCGAGACATGCGCGGCCATCGGCAACGCCCTCTGGAACGAGCGGCTCTTCCTCCTCCACGGGGAGTCGAAGTACGTCGACGTCCTGGAGCGCGTCCTCTACAACGGGCTCCTCTCGGGCGTCTCGCTCGGCGGCGACCGCTTCTTCTACCAGAACCCGCTCGAGTCCGCCGGCGGCTACGGGCGCAGCCCCTGGTTCGAGGTCGCCTGCTGCCCGCCGAACGTGACCCGCTTCCTGCCGTCGCTGCCCGGCTATGTCTATGCCACGAAGGGGGACACGGTCTACGTGAACCTCTTCATCGGCGGCCGGGCCCGGGTCGACATCGGCGGCCACAAGGCCCTCCTCGTCCAGGAGACGCGCTATCCGTGGGACGGGACGGTCAAGATCGCCGTCGAGCCCGACGGCGGGAGGGGCGATTTCGAGGTCGACGTCCGCATCCCGGGCTGGGCCCGGAACGAAGCCGTCCCCTCCGGCCTCTACCGGTTCCTCGACAGGAACGACGAGAAGCCGAGGCTCAGGGTCAACGGCAGGTCCGTGGCCGTCGACCCCGCCGCGGGCTACGTCCGGGTCCGGCGGGCGTGGCGGCTCGGCGACACGATCGAGCTCATCCTGCCCATGCCCGTCCGCAGGGTCGTCGCCGACGAGGCGGTCGCGGCCGACGCGGGCATGGTGGCCCTCCAGCGGGGCCCCCTCGTCTTCTGCGCCGAGGGCGTCGACAACGGCGGGGACGTCCTCGAATCGATGCTCCCCGATTACGACAAGCTCCAGGCCGAGTTCCGCCCCGAGCTCCTCAACGGCGTCACGGTCGTCACGGGCAAGGTCATGCGCAAGGCGAAGACGCCGGACGGCAAGGCCGAATGGAAGGCCGAGGACTTCCAGGCCGTCCCGTATTACGCCTGGGCCAACCGCGGCGAGGGCGAGATGGCCGTCTGGTTCCCGCGGACCGTGGATGCCGTCAAGCCGCGGGCGAGCCGGGGCCGGATCGGGCCCATCTATTGAGGCCGGGACGTGGAGGCTGCGAGATGGGCCCGACGCGGACACGGAAACTCCTTGCCGCGCTCGCCGTCGTCGCCGTGGCAGCCGTGGCGCCGCGGCGGCGCTCTATCTCCTCCTGAGGCCGCCGGCCTACGAGGTCACGCTCTTCATCGCTTCGGACCCGCACTACGGCCTGAGCCCGACGGTGGCCGGGGCGAACGAAAGAACGGTCGAGGCCATGAACCGGCTCCCGGGGACGGCCTTCCCCAAGGGCATCGGGGGCGTCGTCGGCGACCCGCGCGGCGTCGCCGTCCTCGGCGACCTCGTCGACAACGCCGCCGCGCCGGACGCGGCCGTCGCCTGGCACCGGTTCACGGCGGATTTCGGCGTCGACGGTCACGGCCTCGCTCCGCTTCCCGGTCTACGAGCTTCCCGGCAACCACGACGGCGGGGACGAGGGGATCGTGCGGCGGGGCATCCGCGAGCGCGACAAGCTCCGGCCCGGCCTCCTGGCCGCTTCGGCCGACGGCATCAGCTATTCCTGGGATTGGGGCCCGGTCCACTTCGTCAGCATGGGCCTCTACGCCGGCTCCGACGGCGACGCGGTCGTCAACCCGTGGGGCCGGCGTTCCGACGGGACCTGGCGGCTGCCCGGGCCACAGCCTGGAGTTCCTCGAGGAGGACCTGGCCCGGCGCGTCGGCGCGAGCGGCCGGCCCGTCGTCCTCCTGCAGCACTACGGCTGGGACGCGTGGGGGCTGGGCTGGTGGTCGGACCGGGAGCGGGAGGCGCTCCGGGCCGCGGTCAAGGGATACCACGTCATCGCGGCCTTCTATGGCCACTCCCATGTCATGATG
This sequence comes from Candidatus Aminicenantota bacterium, assembly GCA_963805045.1. Lineage (GTDB taxonomy): Bacteria > Acidobacteriota > Aminicenantia > Aminicenantales > Saccharicenantaceae > DATKJS01. The sequence goes on along the minus strand of CAWDTC010000017.1, from coordinate 38,390 downwards.
CGGGTCGACCTCGACGGGTATCCCGGCCTTCTGCGCCGGCTCGACCCAGTCCGACCCGCTGCCCGGGTCCTTCCTCGTCGTCCGCATCCGGCCCAGGGTGATGGACGTGGCCGAGCGCAAGGCTGACGGCTGGGGCTATGTCGCCCGCGTCCCCATCGATCGGGGTCGGGCCTCAGTAAGTGGCTGATAAATAATAACAATGGCCAAAAAACGGGGGGCTCTTTCGGGCTTAACTCTTCATTTTCGGCCGCGAAAATAAGACGTTAAGTCGAAGACGGACATGCGGGGCCCGGACTCGAACCCTTGTCTCTCCGGCGGCTCTTACCGCGGCCGGGAAGGCCTGGGCTTGGCCAGCTCCCAGTAGATCGAATATCTCTCCCCGAACAGCTTGTAGAACGGGATGAGGGTCACGTCGTTCGGCTTTCCGGCGCTCGACGGTCCGGAAGGTCAGCGGCTTTCCGGCCACGGGCTTGACCCAGTCGGCGACGGGCGCCTCGTTCTTTCCCTCGAACGTCGGCACCGGGACCGGGTCGCCCTCCGGGCCGTAAGGGCCCGTAGACCTTGTCCCGCGTCAACCCCTCGGCGCCGCCCAGCTCGCCCGCGAGGACGATCGGCCCGTAGAGGATGGCCGCGACGTCGCTGCGGTCGGGCAGCCGCTCGAGCCGGAGCTCCATGGGCAGGGCGACCTCGACCCGGTCGCCGTTCTTCCAGACGCGCCGCACGGTGAGATAGCTCGACGGGCTCGACGAACTCCGCGAGCTTCTGCCCGTTGACCTTGACGAAGCCGCCGTCGGCGATCCAGCCGGGGATCGCGGATGCGGAGGGCGAGCTCGACCGGCTTGGCCGCCGTGAACGACCAGCGTCGTCTTCGGCTCCTCGGGGAAGCGCGTCTCCTGGCGGACCTTGAGTCCCTTCTCGGCCCAGTCGAGCTCGGAGGCGATGAAGAGGTTGACGAAGAGGCCGTCGCCGTCGTGGAAGTAGATGCTGTCGCCGTACTTGGCGTGGTTCTCCATGCCCGTCCCCGTGCAGCACCAGAACGAATCCTCGGGCGTCATGAACGTCTTGTACATGCCCGGCATCATCGGCACGTAGTACATCATCATGCCGTCGTCGGGGTTCTGGGTCGGCAGGATGCCGTTCCACAGGGCCCGCTCGTAGTAATCGGCGTACTTCGCCGCCGGCCTCCCAGCTGAAGAGGTGCCGGGTGAGCTTGAGCATGTTGTAGGTGCAGCAGGACTCGTGGCTGTCCTTGCCGAGCTCGGCGAAGATCTGGTAGGGGTCGGAGCTCCCACTCCTCGCCGTTGCTCGTCCCGCCCGTGACGAAGGTCCGGGCGCCGGTGACCTCGTTCCAGAAGAACGCGGCCATGCCGGAGAGCGCCGGGTCGCCCGTCATCTCGTATTCGCGGGCCGCGCCGATGATGTTGGGGATGAAGGAGTTGACGTGCTCGCCCTTCATCTTGTCCACGGCATGCGATGAGGGGCTCGGTGTAGTGCCGCTCGTCGAAGCGGCGGGCCGTCGCCAGATATTCGGGCTTGCCCGTGACGGAGTAGAGGTTCGACAGGACCTCGTTCATGCCGCCCTGCTCGGTGAAGTTGAGGACGCGCTCCATGTGGACGGGGTCGGACCTGTCCGTGCGCGACTTGACCCAGCGGGCCATGCCTTCGACGACGTCCAGGGCCTGGGCGTTCGCCGGCGAATTCGTGCATGTCGAGGAGCCCGGCCATGATCTTGTGGATCGTGTAGTAGGGCGCCCAGACCGGTGCGGATCGACTCGACGCGGTCGAAGAACGTCTCCGGGAAGGCGCTGAGATAGCCGCTCGCACCGAGGGCCTTCTGGCATTCGGCGAGCCCGGCCACGACGGCGTCGGCCCTGGCCTTGATCCGCGCGTCGCCGGTCGCGGCGTACATCAGGGCGGAGGCGGACAGGAAGTGGCCGACGGTGTGGCCGCGGAGCTCGACGTCGGGCTTCTCCCAGCCGCCGTAGGGCTTGGCCGAGGACGGCAGGCCGGCCGTCGACCCGGAACATGTGGAGGAGGCGGTCGCGGCTCGAGGCTCAGCATGTACTTGAGGTCGCGCTCCATGGCCTGCTTGAACGGGCCGTCGAGCAGCCGGACGTTCCTGAGGTTGAAGGGATAGGCGCGGATGCCGACCTTCGGCGCGACCGCCGTCTTCGGGAACATCGTGTCGGCCAGGGCCGCTTTCTCCCGGGCCTGCGGCGCCGCGGCGGCGGCCGCGGACACCATCGCGAACAGCGTCGAGGCGCCGACGAGCGCCATTGTCTTGAGCTTCATGGGGCCTCCTTCCGGGACACGTCCCATCTGTCCCGATGTCATATAGCGCAGGTTTCGATTATAATCAACCCGACGCCCTTGACGGAGGTATGGATGGACCGCAAGCTCCCCCGGGTCCCCAAGAGGACCGCAGCCCTTCTCATCGGCCTTGTCGTGCTCGCGGCGTCGGCCGCGGCCGAGGAGTTCGTCCTCGAGAACGGGCGGCTGCGGGCGGAGTTCAACGACCGCGGCCTGGTCGCCCTGAGCGACGTCCGGACCGGGCGGCGCGTCGCCTTCTCCGCCGACCCGACGGGGGTCGCTATCGACGCCCAGAGGGTCGCCGTGGACGGCCTCGGCCCGGCCGAGGTCGAGACGAAGCCGGCCAAGCTGACCTTTCGCTACGTCCGCGACCCTTATACTTTCGATGTCGCATACGAGCTCCGGCCCGGCTGGGCGTTCCTCTCGAAGCAGCTCGTCGTGACCTCGGCCGGACGTTCTTCCTTCCGCCTCAAGGACGTCGCCCTGTTCGAAGCGAAGCTCGACCAGCCGGTCCTCGACGAGCTCAGGCTCGCCGACGGCCGCTGGGGGTCTTTCTGCCGGTTGGGCGCCTCCGGCACCGCGGCCTCCGCCGCCCCCGCCTGGGGCCTCTTCTTCGCCGTCCAGAACCCCTTCCTGGCCTGGAAACGCGACGGACAGGCGGTTTCCGCCTCCTATGCGCCCGACATGGACTGGAGCTCCGACTACGGGCCGTTCGCCTCGGACCGGCTCTGCATCGGCCTGTACGAGCTTTCCGGGACGCGCTTCCCGGCCAAGGCCGTCCCCGAGTGGAAGATGGTCCCGGATTATGGCGCGCTCCTCGCGTCGGCCCCGACGATCGACGCGAACGAGGTCGCGGCCCTCACGGACTGCGTCAAGGCCTTCCTCCTCTATTATCCTGGCCGGACCCGCGTCCACATCCCCTGGTGCGAGAACGACTACCAGGTCGATGTCGGCACGCCCGAGGGCGTCGAGGAATACAAGCGGATCATGGACCGAGCCTCCGAGCTCGGCGCGAACTATCTCCTTTACACGCCGGCCAACGGCCAGCTCTCCCGCCTCGAGGACAACGCCGATGCCTGGGGCTGGGAGAACGTCCTCTGGTTCGGGCTCGGCCAGAAGATCCGCAAGGGCGAGTGGGACCCGGAGACCGACGAGGTCCCGGCCGGGCTCAAGGCGATGCTCGACTACGCCGCCTCGAAGAACCTGAAGCTCATGGCCTATGCCTATCCCTCGCTCCCCTTCCTCCAGAGGCCCGAGTGGACAAAGTGGGCCGCGGGCAAGACCGCCCCCTCTGTCGTCGCCGACACCGGCCTGCGGAGCTTTCAGGACTGGTGGATCGCGAAGCTCCTGGCCTTCGTCCGGCGGACGGGCGCGGCCGGCTTCTCCTTCGACCACTGGTGGATCGCCCTCGACGGCGCCTCGAGCAAGTACGCCCAGTGGTACGGCTGCCGCCGCATCCTCGAAACGCTGCGCCGCGAAATCCCCGACATCGTCATCGACGGCCGCCAGCAGTACCAGAATTTCGGCCCCTGGACCTGGCTGGCCGGCTCCTACCCGCACCCGACGCTGACCGACGAGCAGCCCGAGAGCTTCACCGCCTTCCCGGACCTCCACACCGACCGCGTCTCGGCCGACCGCCAGCGCTTTGCCGCCTGGACCTACCGGGTCGAGCGCTTCGCCCCGCCCGAGACGACGCCGGGCTTCATGACCCACCAGTCGGAGCGGTCCGACGAGAAGGACGTCATGCGGCGCGACCGCTTCCGGCCGCGCGATTGGGACGTGCTCGGCTGGAAGTACTCCGTCCTCTCGTCGATCGGCACGGCGCCCTTCAACCACGTCATCGATTTCATCCCGGCCCGCGACCCGGACGAGTTCAAGGCCCTCGCGGACGACGACAAGGCCTGGTTCCGCCGCTGGCTCGACTGGACGGACACGAACGCCGCCTTCCTCCACGCCCTGCGGCCGATCCTCGGGCCGCCCATGGTCGGGCGGGCGGACGGCACGGCCGCCGTCGTCGACGACCGGGGCTTCGTCTTCCTCTTCAACCCCAACCCCGGCCGCGTCGAGGCCCGCTTCCGGCTCGACGCCTCGATCGGCCTCGTCAAGGGGGAGAGATTCGTCGTCCGCGAGCTCCACCCCGAGGAGGGCAGGGTCCTCGGCTCGCCCGAGGGATTCTTCGAGGCGGGGAGCGAGGTCGTCGTGCCCCTCGCCGGGGCCGACGCCCGCGTCTTCGAGATCTTCCCGGCCCCGGACAAGCTCGAGGAGCCCGTCCTGTTCAACGTCCCGGGGGCGATCTCGTTCCGGAACGGCCGGCTGGCCCTGACCGGGGTGTCGGGGGAGCCGGGGACGACGACCGAGGCGCTCGTCCTCCTGCCCGAGGCGAAGATTGTCCGGTCCTTTTCGGTCAACGGTGTCGCCTATCCCTTCAAGCAGGCGAAAGACCTCGTGCCGGTCACGGTCCGCTTCGCCGGCAAGGCCTTCGGCCGGCTCCAGCGGCTCGGCGCGTACGACCCGAATTTCGCGGGCGGGACGGTCAAGGCCAAGGTCACCATCCCGGCCCGCATTCTTAAGCAGCTCGCCGACCGGAAGGCGAAGTGGCCCGTGGCGTATACCGAGGACGACCTGAGGGCGACCTGGCTCGGCCCGTGGCGCCTCCTTCTCTTCGCGGCCGTGGCCGAGCCGCTCGAGACGATGGAGGTCACGGCCAAGGTCGACGGGAGACCCGTCGAGGTCAGGAAGGCCTGGAACAGCGTCTACCCTCACGAGACGAAGCGCACGTACCTCGGGAGCTATATCGACCTCTCCGGGCTCAAGCCGGACACCCCGTACGAGATCGAGGTGTTCCTGCCGCCGCTCGAGCCCGGGCGGTTCCTGGGGCTGTTCTTCGAGAACGTCGAGCCGGAGTCGACGGAGAGGATCCTCCTGCCGCAGCCCCTCCGCTGACGGCCCGGCGGCCGCGTCCGGGCGATTGACTTTTCGGACGCATCTCTAATATCCTTGGTTCCGTGAGCGCGCCCGGAAGGAAGGCCGCGCCCGCCCCGCGAGGCGGGCCCCTCCTGAACGTCAAGTCCCTCAAGGAACAGGTCTACGAGTACCTCCGGGAGCAGATGCGGACCGGGGAGATCCTGCCCGGGTCCGTCATCGACATGGAGGAGACCTCGGCCAAGCTCGGGGTCAGCAAGACCCCGCTCCGGGACGCCCTCCTCCAGCTCGAGATGGAGGACTTCGTCACCATCCTCCCGAGGCGCAAGGTCGTCGTCAACGTCCTCTCCGAGGAGGACATCCGGAACTACTACGACATCCTCGGCGCCCTGGAGAGCGTGGCCCTGCTCAAGTCCTTCGACCGCATCCGGCCCGCCGACGTCGACGCCATGCAGGCCCTGAACGACGGCATGAAGGCGGCCATCGCCGAGAACGATTTCGACCGCTACTACGAGAAGAACCTGGCCTTCCACAACACGTTCCTCGACCTCTGCGGCAACGAGAGCCTGGTCAAGATCGTCGCGACGATGAAAAAACGGCTCTACGATTTTCCGCGCTCCAAGGGCTTCGTCAAGGAGTGGGAAGAGGCCAGCATCGGCGAGCACCAGGCCCTCATCGACCTCATCCGGCAGGGCAAGCGCCTGGAGGCGGCCGAACACATCCGCGACGTCCACTGGTCCTTCGCCGTCCAGGAGCCGTTCGTCAAGAGGTACTACGTCCAGATCGCCAAGAGCGCCGGATAGGCCCGGGACCGGCATGCCCGCCGACGCCATGAGCCCGCGCGAACGCTGGCTGGCCGTCCTCAGGCGCGAACGGCCCGACCGCGTCCCCATGGACTTCTGGGGGACGGACGAGACCGTGGCCGCCCTCGCGAAACACCTGGGTTGCGCGGACCGGAGGCAGGCGCTCGAACGGCTCCACGTCGATTTCGTCGTCAAGCTCGAACCGCGCTACGCCGGGCCCCCGCTCGCCCCCGGACATGACGCCTTCGGGCGGGCCTACCGCAAGGTCGCCTACGATACCGGCGTCTACGACGAGTGCGTCAACGCCCCGCTCGCCGCGTACGGCTCGGTCGGCCGAGATCGAACGGAATTATGTCTGGCCGAGCCCCGACTGGTGGGACTATTCCGGCGTCGCCGCCGAGCTCCGGGGGCTCGAGGCGTACCCCGTCCAGGCCGGCGGGTCCGAGCCCTTCCTCATCTACAAGGACCTCCGCGGCGCGGAGCAGGCTTTCGTCGACCTCGTCGAGAACCCCGAGATCGTCCACTATTGCCTGGACAAGCTCTTCGCCCTCGCCTACGAGAACACCCGGCGGATGTTCGAGACGATCCCGGGCCGCGTCACCTTCACCTACGTGGCCGAGGACATGGGCGGCCAGACCGACCTGATGATGTCCCTGGCCCACATCCGCGCCTTCCTGCTGCCGCGGATGAAGCGCATCATTGACCTCTCCCACCAGGGCGGGGCGTACGTTTTCCACCACAACGACGGGGCCATCCGGCGCGTCATCCCCGAGATGGTCGCCGCCGGCATCGACCTCCTCAACCCCATCCAGTGGCGCTGCGCCGGCATGGAGCGGGAAGCGCTCAAGAGGGACTTCGGCGCCCAGGTCGTCTTCCACGGCGGCATGGACAACCAGCGGACGCTGCCGTTCGGCACCGTCGACGACGTCCGGCGGGAGGTCCTGGACAACCTGCGCCTCCTCGGCGCGGGCGGCGGCTACATCCTCGCCCCCTGCCACAACATCCAAGCCTTGACCCCGCCCGAGAATATCGTGGCCATGTACGAAACCTGCTACGAGAACGGCTGGAGCTGATGCCTTCCCCGACGGTCATCGCCCTCGTCGCGGCCTTCCTCGCCGCGGGGGGGATGGGCGAAGCCGGCGCGACGCCCCCCAGGCCGACCCTCCCGGGTGCCGGCGGGCCCGCGGAAGCGGCCGCGGCGCCTTCGACCCTCCTCTGGTACACGCACCCGGCCGACAAGTGGGAGAACGCCCTGCCCGTCGGCAACGGCCGGCTCGGGGCCATGGTCTTCGGCAGGACCGACGAGGAGACGATCCAGCTCAACGAGGACACCTATTGGTCCGGCGGGCCCTATTCGACCGTCGTCAAGGGGGGAGCCGCCGTCCTGCCAGAGATCCGGAAGCTCGTGTTCGAAGGGAACTATAAAATGGCCCACATCCTGTTCGGCCGCAGCCTCATGGGCTATCCGGTCGAGCAGATGAAGTACCAGTCCCTGGGAGACCTCGTCCTGCGCTTCCCGGCCGGAGGGGCGGTGGCGGACTACCGCCACGAGCTTGACCTGGACGCCGGCGGTCGTCCGGACGACGTTATGTCCAGGGCGGCGTGCGCTTCACCCGCGAGGTGTTCTCGAGCCCCGTGGACCAGGTCATCGTCGTCCGGCTCACGGCGGACAAGCCGGGAATGGTCAGCTTCGCGGCCCAGCTCCGGGGCGAGCGGAACGAAGCCCATTCCAACTACGCCACCGACTATTTCCGGATGGACGGCCTGCCCCCGACGGGCTGGTCGTGCGCGGCAAGTCGGCCGACTACATGGGCGTCACGGGAGCGCTCCGCTACGAGTCCCGGCTCAAGGCGCGTCGCCGAGGGCGGCGACGATGCGGCCTGGACTGGGACGAGCTCAGCGTGACCGGCGCCGACGCCGTGACCCTCCTCATCGCCGCCGCCACGAACTTCGTGAACTACAAGGACTGCGGCGGCGACGCCCACGCCCGCGTCGAGGCCGTGATGTCGGCCGCGGCCGGCAAGACCTATCGACGCGCTCAAGGCCGCCCACGTCGCGGAGCACCGGCGGCTCTTCCGCCGCGTCTCCATGACGCTTCCGGCGACGGCGAATTCCCTCCTCCCGACCGACGAGCGGCTGAAGGACTTCGACGGGACGAACGACCCGGCCCTCGGCGGCCCTCGTTTTCCAGTTCGGCCGCTACCTCCTCATCTCCTCGTCGCGCCCCGGCACCCAGCCGGCCAACCTCCAGGGGATCTGGAACAAGGACATGAATCCCATGTGGGATTCGAAGTACACGACCAACATCAACACGGAGATGAACTACTGGCCGGCCGAAGTCGGGAACCTGAGCGAGTGCGCCGAGCCGCTCTTCCGGATGGTCCGCGAGCTCACCGACCAGGGGAGCCAGGTGGCCCGCGAGCATTACGGCGCCCGCGGCTGGGTCTTCCATCAGAACACCGACCTCTGGCGCGTGGCCGCGCCCATGGACGGGCCGAGCTGGGGGACGTTCACGACCGGCGGCGCCTGGCTCGCGACCCATCTCTGGGAGCACTACCTGTTCACGGGCGACAGGGAATTCCTTAAAGAGTATTACCCGGTGATGAAGGGGAGCGCCGAGTTCTTCCTCGACTTCCTCGTGCCGCATCCCAAGTACGGCTGGCTCGTGACCAACCCGTCGACGTCGCCCGAGAACTTCCCGGACATTCCGGGCCAGGCGCCGTTCTTCGACGAGATCACGAGCTTCATGACGACGACGACCATTTGCGCCGGGTCCACGATCGACATGCAGATCCTCAACGACCTCTTCGGGAATGTCGCCCGGGCCGCGGACGTCCTGGGCGTCGACCGGGAATTCCGGGACCGGGTCCTGGCGGCGAAGGCCAAGCTGGCCCCGATGCAGATCGGCAAGAGCGGTAACCTCCAGGAATGGCTCGAGGACTGGGGCGAGACGGAGGCCCATCATCGCCATATCTCCCCCTTGTGGGGCCTTTTCCCGGGCCGCCAGATCTCCCCTCGGCGGACGCCGCAGTTCGCCGCGGCGAGCCGGGTCGTCCTCGAGCAGCGGGGGCTCACCGGCAACGGCTGGTCGTCGGCCTGGAAGGCGGCTTGCTGGGCGCGGCTCGGCGACGGCGCCAAGGCTATGGAGAATCTCAGCTACGCCATGCGCAAGTACACGACCAAGAGTCTGTTCTCGATCTGCTCGGGCGCGATGCAGGTCGACGGGTCGTTCGGCATGGCCGCGGCGGTCGCCGAGATGCTCCTCCAATCCCATGAGGGACGAGATGGCCTTTCTCCCGGCCCTGCCGGAGGCCTGGAGGGACGGGGAGGTCAGGGGGCTCATGGCCCGGGGCGGTTTCGAGGTCGGCCTCCGCTGGAGGGCCGGACGCCTCGAGAGCGCGACGGTGCTGTCGAAAAACGGGAATCCCTGCCGGCTCCGGACGATGGTCCCCGCTGAAGGTCGTCTCGGACGGCCGGGCGGTCCGGACCGCGGCGCCCGAAAAGGGGGTCATCGAGTTCCGGACGGAGACGGGGCGGACGTACACGCTGAGACCGAATTACGGGGACAGCCCCGCCTCGGCGGGGCAGTCCCTCCTAATAAAAGAAGGAGGCCTACCGTGATGAGACAAACGCGCGTCCCTGACCGCCATCGCCATCCTGGCCGCCGTCCTCGTCGCTCCCGCCGCTCGCGACGCCCCAGGACAAGGCGACCGACCCGATCCTGACCGTCGACCGGATCTTCAGTTCCCGCGAGTTCGCCGCCGAGCGGTTCGGCCCGGCCCGCTGGATGAGGGACGGCGAGTCCTATACGACCCTCGAGCCGAGCACCGCGGCCAAGGAGGGTCGCGACCTCGTCCTCTACCGGGCCGGGACGGGCGCGCGCGAGGTCCTGGTGCCGGCGTCCAAGCTCGTCCCTCCGGGCGCCACAGAACCCCTGGCCATCGAGAATTACGATTGGTCCCCCGACGGGAAAGTCCTCGTCGTCTTCACCAACTCCAAGCGCGTCTGGCGGCAGAACACGCGTGGTGATTTCTGGACCTACGACCTCCGTTCGGGCCGGCTCCACAAGCTCGGAGTGGACTTCGAACCCTCGACGCTGATGTTCGCCAAGCTCTCCCCGGACGGCACGGCTGCCGCGTATGTCGTTCACAACAATATCTATGCCGAGGACCTCGCGACCGGCCGCGTCCGCCAGCTGACCTTCGACGGCGGCGAGGAGACGATCAACGGCACCTCCGACTGGGTCTACGAGGAGGAGTTTGACGTCCGCGACGGTTTCCGCTGGAGCCCGGACAGCCGGTCCATCGCCTTCTGGCACTTCGACACGCGCGGCGTCCCGGTCTTCACCATGATCGACAACACGGACTCGCTCTACCCGAAGCTCATCAGCTTCAAGTACCCCGTGGCCGGCGAGACGAACTCGGATGTCCGCGTCGGCGTCGTCCCGGTCGCGGGCGGCACTCCGGTCTGGATGAAAGCGCCCGGGGACCCTCGCAACTCCTACATCCCGCGGCTCGAGTGGGCCGGGAATTCGCGGGAGGTCGTCTTTCAGCAACTCAACCGGCTGCAGAACACCGACACGGTCTGGATCGGCGACGCGGCCACGGGCGAGGTCCGGCCCGTCTTCACGGACCGGGACGAAGCGTGGGTCGAGGTCATGACCGATTTCGTCTGGCTCGGCGGCGGCCGGGACCTCCTCTGGCTGAGCGAGCGCGACGGCTGGAGGCACGCCTATTCGGTTCCGCGGGACGGCCGGGCGGTCCGGCTCCTGACGCCGGGGGATTACGATGTCGTCAACGTCGACGGCATCGACGAGAAGGGTGGCTGGCTCTACGTCACGGCCTCGCCCGAGGACCCGACGAAGCGGTTCATCTACCGAGCGCGCTTGGACGGCAAGGGGAAGCCGGAGCGCGTCGGCCCCGCCGGGCAGACGGGAGTCCATCGGATGGACGTCTCTCCGTCGGGCCGCTGGGCCTTCCACTCCTATTCGACGCTCGACACGCCGCCCGTGACCGAGCTCGTCCGCCTGCCGCAGGGCGAGCCCGTCCGCGTCCTGGCGGCCAACAAGGACCTCCGGGCGAAGGTCGATGCCCTGGCGCGGAAGACGGGCCGAATTCTTCAGGCTCGACATCGGCGGCGGCGTCCAGGTCGACGGCTGGCGCATCCTGCCGCCCGACTTCGACCCGGCCAGGAAATACCCGCTCTTCGTCTACGTCTACGGCGAGCCGGCCGGCCAGACGACCCAGGACAGCTGGGGCGGGAGCGGCTACCTCTGGCACCTCATGCTCGCCCAGCAGGGCTACATCGTGGCCAGCTTCGACAACCGCGGCACGCCCGCCCCGCGCGGCCGGGCCTGGCGCAAGAGCGTCTATCGCCAGATCGGCATCCTGGCCTCGGCCGACCAGGCCGCGGCCGTCCGAGCCGCCCTCGCCGCCTGGCCGTTCGCCGACCCCGACCGCGTCGGCGTGTGGGGCTGGAGCGGCGGCGGGTCGATGACCCTCAACGCCATGTTCCGCTATCCCGACCTCTACAAGACCGGGATCTCCGTGGCCTCGGTCCCGAACCAGCGGCTCTACGACACGATCTACCAGGAGCGCTACATGGGCCTGCCCAAGGACAACGAGGACGGGTTCAGGAACGGCTCGCCCATCACCTTCGCCAAGCAGCTCAAGGGGAACCTCCTCATCGTCCACGGCACGGGCGACGACAACTGCCACTACCAGGGGTTCGAGATGCTCGTCAACGAGCTCGTGGCCAACGGGAAGGCGTTCACGATGATGTCCTACCCCAACCGCTCCCACGGCATCTACGAGGGGAAGGGGACGACGCTCCACCTCTATAACCTGTTCGCGAAGTTCCTGCGCGAGAACCTGCCGCCGGGGCCGCGGCGCTAGGTCGGCCTTGACCGAGCCCCGAAACCTGATAAATTAAGGCCTGGGGAGGATGGTCATCATGAACGGCGAGCGAGGCCCAGGGACGCGGGCGGGCCTCGAGCTGTCTCCAGGGCCGTCGCTCCTGTCCCTTTCCCTCGGCGGTCTCCAGGGCCGCGTGGACGCGCGCCTGGAGGCCTGGGCGAAGGCCGGCTACCTGCGCCGCCTCTGGGCCAAGGACCCGGCGCTCTGGGCCGCCGGCCCCGCCGCCGGCATCCGCGAGCGCCTGGGCTGGCTGGACCTGCCCGGGTCGATGGGGCCGCGGCTTCCCGGGATCCGGGCCTTCGCCGGGGAGATCGCCGCCGAAGGCTTCACGCATGCCGTCCTCCTGGGCATGGGCGGGTCGAGCCTGGCGCCCGAGGTCTTCGAGAGGACCTTCGGCGACGCCCCGGGGCGGCCCGGGCTCATCGTCCTCGACAGCACCCATCCCGACGCCGTCGCGGCGGTCGAGGCGAAGGTCGACCTCGCCCGGACGCTCTTCGTCGTTTCGAGCAAGTCGGGCACGACCGTCGAGCCGCTGTCCTTCTTCCGCTACTTCTGGCGGCTCGTGTCCGGCGTCGCCTGCTCGCCGGGCCGGCAATTCATCGCGATCACGGACCCCGGGACACCGCTCGCGGTCCTGGCCCGCGAGCGAGGCTTCCGGCGCGTCTTCGAGGCCGCCCCCGACGTCGGCGGCCGCTTCTCGGCCCTGACCGAGTTCGGGCTCGTCCCGGCGGCCCTCATCGGCGTCGACATCGGCGGGCTCGCTCGCCGGCGCCGCGGCCGAGGCCCGGGCCGACGGGCCGGACGTCGCCGAGCCCGAAGCCCCTGGGCTCCGGCTCGGCGCGGCGCTCGGAGAGAGCCGGGAGCGTCCGGGACAAGCTGACCATCCTCGTCTCGCCGGGCCTCCGGAGCTTCCCCGACTGGCTGGAGCAGCTCATCGCAGAGAGCACCGGCAAGGACGGCAAGGGCATCGTTCCGGTCGCGGGCGAGCCGCCGCTCCCGGCCGGCCGCTACGGCGCCGACAGGACCTTCGTTTCCTTCGTCCTCGGAGCGGACGCTCGCGGCGGGATCGATGGGCTTGCCGCGTCGCTCGAGCGAGCCGGGCATCCCGTCATCGGGATCCGGCTCGCGGACGCGCTTTCGCTCGGCGCGGAGATCTTCCGCTGGGAGATGGCCGTGGCCGCGGCCGGCTCGGTCCTCGGCGTCCAGCCCTTCGACCAGCCGGACGTCGAGCTGGCCAAGGAGCTGGCGAGGAAGGCGCTGGAATCGGAGGCGGGCCGTGAGCGACGGGGACGGGCTTCCGGCGACGCGGTCGCGGCCGACGCCCGCGGCCGGGCTCGGAGCGGCCCTTGGCCGCTGGCTGGCCCGCTCCCGGCCCGGCGATTACATCGCCATCCAGGCCTACCTCGCCCCGAACGAGGGGACGGCGTCGGCCGCTCCGGGAACTGAGGTCCGCCCTCCTGAAGAAAACGGGGCTGGCCACGACGCTGGGCTACGGCCCGCGCTTCCTCCACTCGACCGGCCAGCTCCACAAGGGCGGCCCCGACGAGGCCCTCGTCCTCCAGCTCTTCGACGAGCCGGAGCGCGACCTCGCCGTTCCCGGAGACCGACCTGACCTTCGGCCGGCTCATCCGCGCCCAGGCCTTCGGCGACTTTCAGGCGCTCGTCGGCGAGAGGCCGGCGTGTCCTCCGCGTCGACCTCGGGCGCGACCCGGCCGCCGGCCTGGCGCGCCTCGCCACCCTGGCCTCGGCCTGATCCCCCTCGAACCTTCAGACCCTCAGGAACACGTTCTTCTTATAGAGGAAATAGAGGGCCAGCCATTCGACGGCGATGACCCCGGCGAGGACGATCAGGCCGTTGCCGCCGCCCGCGACCCGGTCGAGGCCGCCGAACAGGAACTTGCTCGTGGCCTCGAAATCGACCATCCGGCTGCCGAGGTAGATGGTGATCGAGTTCAAGCCGATGACCCGGAAGACGAAGGTCCATTTCCGGACCTGCCAGACGTCGACGACGAGGTAGAAGAGGGCTAAGGAGGAGGCAGGACCAGCCGGCGGCGTAGATGTCGAAGGTCGCCGTCCAGGCCTTCTTGATGATCGGATACCAGATGCCGAGGACGCGCCCCGCGACGACAAGCCCCGCCCCGGCCGCGGCCAGGGTCAGCGTCTTGCGGTAACCGCTGCCCTTCTCGCGCCGCAGGACCCCCCCGGCCAGGCCGCCCACGAGCGTGACGCTCGTCGCCGACAGGATGCACAGGAGGCCCTCGGGGTCGAAGATCCTGTCGTAAAGGCGGCCGGGCAGGAGCAGTCGATCGATAAAGCCGTTGATCGTGCCCTCGGGCGTGAAGACGCCCGCCCCGACCCCGGGCACGGGGACGAGCCACTGGACGGCCGCGTATCCGCAGAGGATCCCGGCCAGGGCCGCCAGCCGGCCCCTGACGCTCCTGACATTCAGCATGATGAGCGCGGCGAAGAGGTAGGCCAGCCCGATCTGGCCGAGGACGCTCGCATAGCGCTGGTTGTGAAAGTCGAGGTCGAGGAGACGGTTGTAGACGAAGCCCATCACGACGAGCAGGAGCGCCCGCCGGACGAGCTTCGCGTAAAGCGCCTTCTTTTCGGCAGCCGGCCTCGGCCTTGGCCAGGAGGGAGAAAGGCATGGCGACGCCGGAGATGAACATGAAGAGGGGAAAGATGAGGTCATAAAAATGGAACCCCCGCCACTCGACGTGATCGAGCTGGACCGCCCACTGGCCGGCCCAGCCCCAGCCGGTGACCTTGGCCAGGGCCCGGAAGAAGGCGTCGCCGCCGATGATCCAGAACATGTCGAAGCCCCGGAGGGTGTCCAGGGCGAGGAGCCGGGCCTTGGGTCGGGGGGAGGTTTCCATGGGGGGATGATATTTTTCCCGGCCGTGCCTGTCAACCCCGTTCGTGGAATTCCACGAGCTGATGACCGCGGGGTTCAAGCCAACGGGCCCCCCGGCTGTCAGTCCGCGGAGCTTCGGGCGGCCGCCGTTATCTGTTATAATCCGGCCGTGGCGGAGCTCATCGGGACGGACGTCCTCTATCGGAAGTGGGCCGGGGCCCCCGCGGCATCCCCCGCGGGATCTTCGCCCCGGGCCGTCTTCCTCCTCGTCCACGGCCTCGGCGCCCACTCCGCCCGCTGGGAATTCCTGGCCGGCACCTTGGCCCTCGAAGGCTACGCCTCCTACGGCATCGAGCTCCGGGGCTTTGGCCGGACGCCGGACCGCCCGCGCGGCCACGTCGATTCCTTCCGGATCTGGGACCACGACATCCTCGCGCTGAGGGACATCATCGGGAAAGACCACCCGGGCCGGAAGGTCTTCCTCCTCGGCGAGAGCATGGGCGGCCTCATCGCCTTCAACCTGGCCTGCCGCCATCCCGAGGCTTTCGCCGGCCAGGTCCTCATCGCCCCGGCCTTCAAGAGCGCCTTGAAATTCCCGCTCTAGGCCTACCTGACACTCGCCGCCCTCGTCGCCCTCGAACCCGAGACGACAATCCCCGTTCCTTTTACTTCGGCCATGTGCACGCGGGACGCAGCCTATCAGGCCGTCATGGACGCCAGCCCGGACGAGCTGCGCGTCGCCAGTCTGAAATGCCTGATGAACATCCTGGTCGAGCAGGGAAAAGCCAGGCGCATGGCCAAAGGGCTGGAGGTCCCCTCCCTCTTCCTTCTCGCGGGCAACGACCTCCTCGTCGACGAGCGGGCCGGCCGAAGACTCTTCAAGAAGCTTGCGCTCGAGGACAAGACCCTCCTCGAATATCCGGACATGCTCCACGCCCTGTCCATCGAGGTCGGCCGTGACCGCGTCTTCCGGGATATCATCGACTGGGCCAAGGGGAGGGCCTGAGGTGGGTTTCGTCCTGGCCATCGACCAGGGGACGACGGGCACCCGGGCCATCGTCTACGACCGCCGCGGCCGCGAAGTCGCCTCGGCCTACGAGGAGTTCCCCCAGCTCTTCCCGCGCCCCGGCTGGGTCGAGCACGACCCTGAGGCCATCTGGCGGAGCGTCCAGGGGACGATTCAGAAGGCCCTCGGCCGGGTCGGCGGCGCCGCGGTCGACGCCATCGGCATCACCAACCAGCGCGAGACGACCGTCCTCTGGGACCGGCGGACCGGCCGGCCCGTCTCAAACGCCATCGTCTGGCAGTGCCGCCGGACCGCCGGCCGCTGCCGCGAGCTCCGGCGGGACCGCGCCGCGGTCTCGCTCATCAGGCGGCGGACGGGCCTCCCCGTCGACCCGTACTTCTCGGCGACCAAGCTCGAGTGGCTCCTCGAGCGGGGCGGGCTCAGGGCCCGGGCCGAGGACGGCCGCCTCGCCTTCGGCACGGCCGACGCCTGGGTCCTCTGGAACCTGACCGGCGGCCGGAGCCACGCCACCGACCCGACCAACGCCTCGCGGACCATGCTCTTCGACATCGGCCGGCGGCGCTGGGACCCGGACCTTCTCGGCCTCTTCGGCGTGCCCGCGGCGATCCTGCCCGAAGTCCGGCCCTCGGCGGGCGAGTTCGGGCGGACGGTCCGGCTCGGCCGGCTGCCGGCCGGGATCCCCGTCACGGGAGTCGCCGGCGACCAGCAGGCCGCCCTCTTCGGCCAGGCCTGCTTCGAGCCGGGCAGCCTCAAGAACACCTACGGCACGGGCGCCTTCATCCTCCTCAACACCGGCCGGCGGCGGGTCGCGTCGCGCCGCGGCCTCATCACGACGCTCGCCTGCGGCCCGGCGGGGGAGGCCGTCTTCGCCCTGGAGGGGTCGATCTTCGTCGCCGGCGCGGCCGTCCAGTGGCTCCGCGACCAGCTCGGCCTGCTCCGCGCCTCGGACGAGTCGGAGGCGCTGGCCGAGGCCGTGAAGGACAACGCCGGCGTCTACTTCGTCCCCGCCTTCGTCGGGCTGGGCGCGCCCTACTGGGACGCCGAGGCGCGCGGCACGATCGTCGGCCTGACGCGCGGCGCGGACCGCCGCCACCTTGTCCGGGCGGCGCTCGAGGCCATGGCCTACGCGACGCGGGACGTCCTCGAGGCCATGGCCCGGGAGTCGGGCCTGCCCGTCCGCGAGCTCCGCGTCGACGGCGGGGCGGCGGCCAACGATTTCCTCTGCCGCTTCCAGGCCGAGCTCCTCGGCCTGCCGGTCCTCCGGCCGCGGACGGTCGAGACGACGGCCCTGGGCGCGGCGTACCTGGCCGGGCTCGGCGCCGGGGTCTGGAGCGGCACGGACGAGATCCGTCGCTTCTGGGCCCTCGGCCGGCGGTTCCGGCCGGCGATGACGAGGGCCAGGGCCGACAGCCTCTACGACGGCTGGCGGGCGGCCGTCCGCAAGGCCCGGGCCTGATTGGAAAAATCCGCTCCCGGCGCCTATAATGCTTATCGGTTCTGTCGCCTTTGAGGCGGCGGGACGGATTGAGGAGGGACCCATGAACACGCGGAGATGCTTCGCGGCGGCCGGCCTGTTGGCCGCGGCCCTGACCCTCGTCCTGGCCGCCGGGCCGGCTTTCGCCGCCGGCGAGGACAAGGACGCGGACACCAAGGCCCGGGTCGAGCAGAAGTTCAAGGAGTCGGGCCTGCTCGTCGGGAACGACATCAAGGTCGCCGTCGGGAACAACACGGTAACCCTGACGGGGACCGTCAGGACGCTGGCCGAGAAGGAGAAAGCCGGCCAGGACGCTGCGGCCGCGGCCAAGGGATACAAGGTCGCGAACGACCTGGCCCTGGCCGAGGCGGGCGTCTCCGCCCGCGAGATCGGCGAGGCGGTCATGGCCGCCATCGAGACGAGCCCGAGCTATTTCATCTACGACCTCGTCGGCCCCGACGTGACCGCGTCGGGCGAAGTCACGCTCAAGGGCTGGACATCCTATCCGTGGAGCGCCACGGAGTTCGTCAAGCTGGCCCAGGCCCAGCCGGGCGTCACGAAGGTCAAGAACGACATCCAGCGGCTGCTGATGATGGACGCCGACCGCAACCTGCGGACCCTCGTCGCCCGGATCATCTACACCCGGCCGACCGGACCGAACTTCCAGCGCTCGACCGGGCACGTCCACATCATCGTCGTCAACGGCGTCGTGACCCTCGGCGGGACGGTCGATAAGCAGGCCGACGCCGACAGCTACGAGCGTCTCATCCGGCTCAACACCGGCGCCCTCAACGTCAACAACGGGCTCCGGGTCCGGCAGAAATAGGCCTGTGCCGGGCCGGCGGGACCTCATGGCGGCGAAGAGACCGGGCTACGTCAGGCAATACGTCGCCGACAAGGATGTGGGAGCGCTGCATCCGAGCTCCCCGTTCCTCGTCCGCCGGCTCCTCCGCTGCCTCCGGCCGGAGCGGACGCGGACGCTGGTCGAGTTTGGCCCCGGGCCCGGCATCGCGACCTTCCCCATCCTCCGGGCGCTCGCGGAGGACGCCCGCTATGTCGCCATCGAGAAGAACCCCGCCTTCCTCGACGCGCTGAGGGCGGCGCCGGCCGACCCGCGCCTGCGCATCGTCGAGGGGGACGCCTGCGACGTCCGCGGACTCCTCTCCGGACAGGGACCGGGGACGGTCGACGCCGTCATCGCCAGCATCCCGTTCTCGTTCCTGACGAAAGCGCAAAGGGACGGGCTCCTCGACGATGTCCGGGACCTCCTCGCCGACGACGGCGACCTCGTCATCTTCCACCAGTTCACGCCGTTCATGCGCGGCCCGGTCAGGGAGCGCTTCCCCCGCGTCCGGGTCCTGTTCGAGCCGAGGAACATCATGCCCTGCTTCCTCATCCACGCCCGGAAGGGGCGGTAGGGCCGGGCGCCTCCCTGAAGCGCCGGTCAGTAAAACTTCAGTGGCGGGCCTTCGCGGTCCGGTGCTATATTCGGGGCCGCCGGAAGTCGGAAACGTGAACATCCTGGTCATCGAGGACGAAAAAAAGGTCGCCCTGGCCCTCAAAAAAGGGCTCGAGGCCGAAGGCCACGAGGTCGAGGTCGCGCTCACGGGGGAGGACGGCTTCTTCCGGCTCTGCTCGCGGTCGTTCGGCCTCATCGTCCTCGACCTCATGCTGCCCGGCCGCGACGGGACGGAGATCCTCCGGACCCTCCGCAGGACGGACGCGGTGACGCCGGTCCTCATCCTGACGGCCCGGGACGCGGTCGAGGACAAGATCCTCGGCCTCGACCTCGGCGCGGACGACTATCTGGTCAAGCCCTTCGCCTTCGCCGAACTCGCGGCCCGGATCCGGGCGCTGGCCCGGCGGGGCCGGACCGACGCGGACACGCGGCTGACCGTGGCCGACCTCGAGATGGACCTCCTCAAGCGCACGGTCCGGCGCGGCGGTCAGGCCATCCCTCTGACGGCGCGGGAGTTCGAGCTCCTCGAATACCTTCTCCGCAACCAGGGACACGTCGTGACCCGGGACATGCTGGCCCGGGACGTCTGGAAGGAGACGATGCGCGCGACCCCCCTCGACAACGTCATCGACGTCCACATCGGCCGGCTTCGTAAGAAGCTCGACGAGCCTTTCGCGACGAGGCTCCTGCAGACCGTGCGCGGCGTCGGCTTCATCCTCTCGGAGAAAGACGCATGAGGCCCCGCCCGTCCAGCGTCCGCGTCCGGCTGACGTTCTGGTATTCGGCGGCCCTGGCCCTGATCATCCTCGCCTTCTCCCTGGGGGTCTTCCTGTTCGTCAGGGCCAGCCTTTCGCGGCAGCTCGACCGGCAGCTCGATTCGGACTTCCAGGCCGTCGCCCAGGCCCTCTCCGAGGAGTCGAGCGAGATCTCCGAGGCCGAAGGCGATAACGCCTTCCGCATCTTCGAACTCTTCAGGGGGGCAGAGGTCCTTTTTGAGACGCCGGCGTTCAAGAGGTCGGGACTCCGGGATTTCCCGGAGGCGCGGGCGCCGGCCGTTCGGACAGTCCGGGTCCCGTCCGGAGCGCGGTTCAGGCTCAAAACCGCGCCCGTGGGGACCGACCTCGTCCTGACGATCGCCCTGGACGAGGGTCCCGTGCGGGGCGCCCTCGGGACGCTCGCCGCGATCCTCCTCCTCGCCCTGCCCGCCGCCCTCGCCTTGGCCGGTCTGGGAGGCTACGTTATCGCCGGCCGTCTGTTGCGCCCCGTTTCCGTCCTCGCTTCGCGGGCCGAGCGGGTCTCGGCCGAGGACCTCTCGGCCCGCGTGCCGGTCGAGGACCCTGGCGACGAGTTCGGTCAGCTGGCGGGCGTCATCAACCGCATGCTCTCGCGCCTCGAGGAGTCCTTCGAGCGCCTGAGGCGCTTCACGGCCGACGCCTCCCACGAGCTGAGGACGCCGCTCACGGTCATCCGGAGCGTGGGAGAGGTCGCGCTCCAGGAGGACCTGGACGCCGCCGCCTACCGGGACCGCATCGGGAGCATGCTCGAGGACGTCGAACGGCTGACCCGCCTCGTCGACAGCCTGCTCACACTGACCAGGGCGGACGCCGGGCAGGTTTCCCTAGGCCGAATGCCGATCGACGTGGACTGTCTCGCCGAACGGGCTGTCGACGACATGCGCCCCCTAGCGGAGGAACGGAACCAGGTCCTGACCGTAGCCGCAGGCGGGCGCGCCCGGATCCTGGCGGACGAGGCGACGGTGCGCCTGGCCCTGGTCAACCTGCTGGACAACGCCATCAAGTACACTCCCGAGTCGGGCGCCGTCGCCGTGCGCTCATATCTCCGGGGGGGCGAGGCTGTGGTCGAGGTCGTCGACAGCGGACCCGGTATCCCGAGCGGGGAAGGAGGCCGCATCTTCGAACGGTTCTATCGCGCGGAGAAGGGCCGTCCCGGCGGGCCCGGCGGTGCAGGGCTCGGCCTGGCCATCGCCAAGTGGGCCGCCGAAGCGAACGGCGGCCGCGTCGAATGGGAATCCCGGGAGAGCCAGGGGAGCACCTTCCGCCTGGTCTTCCCCGTGGACAGCAAAAGCGATCCAACCGACAATTCATAAGGAGGTTTTCATGAAACGTTCCGGAGTCATCTTCATGGGCTTGAGCGTTCTCGTCCTGTGTCTGGGGCTCGCCGGGGGGCCGCTCCTGGCCGGCCAGGAGGGCAGGGAGCACCCAGGCCGGGCGAACGTGGACCTGCCGCCCGCGGTCGCGCAGGCCGTCAAGGCCAACTGCCCGGGAGCGGTGATCGACAAGGTCGAGCTGGAAAAGGAAGCGGGCATCGCCCTCTATGACATAGAATTCAAAGCCGGCCGGGGTGAGATCGAGGTCGCGGCCGACGGCACGGTCATGGACATCGCGACGATCGTGGCGATGAAGGACGTGCCCGCTCCCGCCGCGGCAGCGATCCAGAAGGCCGCCGCGGGCGCGACGATCAAGCAGGTTGAGAAGTCCGAGATCCGGGCCGAGGTCGTCGAGAAAGGCGGGACGGGCACGATCGTTAAGCTCGCCGCCCCGAAGTACGTCTACGAGGCCGAGCTCGTCCAGGGCGCGAAGAGGGGCGAGGTCCAGGTCGCCCCCGACGGAAAGATCGTTGAAGGACCCAAGTGGGGCTCGAGCGAGGCCAAAGAGAAGGAAGAGGCCAAGCCGGCCACGGTCGACCTGAAGGTCCTTCCTCCCGCCGTCCTGGCCGCCTTCAGGGCCTCCTATCCCAAGGCCGTGATCAGGGGCGCGAGCAAGGAATCGGAAAAAGGCGTGACATACTATGAAGTGGAGAGCGTCGACGGCAAGATGAACCGCGACCTCCTCTACACCGTGGACGGGAAAGCCGTCGAGGTCGAGGAGGCCATCGCTCCAGGGGCCCTGCCTCCCGCCGTTCTCGATGCCCTGGGCAAGGCCTACCCCGGCTACAAGATCCTCAAGGCGGAGGACATGACCAAGGATGGCCAGAAGCTGTTCGAGCTCCGGATCCAGGTCAAGGACAAGAAGATGGGCGTGACGGTCGACCCCTCAGGGAAGATCATCCGGTAGGCGCCGCGGCGGGGGTGGCCGGGGGCCGAGGATGGAGTAATATAGAAGGCAAGAAAGGAAGGACGAAAATGAGAACTACGCGTGTCGGTCTGGTCTTTCTTCTGGCGGTGGCCATGGTGAGCTTCGCCGCGCCCCAGGCGCCGAAGCCGGCCGGCTACCACCTCATCAAGAAGCACGTCCTCGGCGGCGAGGGCGGCTGGGACTACCTGGCGCTCGAGGGCCGGTCGCGGCTCCTCTATGTCACGCACGGCAGCGCGGTCGAGATCCTGAACGTCGACACCGGCGTCAAGGGCGAGCCCATCACGGGTCTCAAGGGCGTGCACGGCGTGGCCTTCGCGCCGGAGAAGAACCGTGGCTACATCTCCAACGGCCGGGGCAACACCGTCACCGTCTTCGACCTCAAGACGCACAAGGTCATCGAAGAGGTCCCTGTTTCCGGCCAGAACCCCGACGCCATCATGTACGACGCTTTCTCGGGGCGCGTCTTCACCTTCAACGGCCGGACGGGGAACGCCACGGCCATCGACGCGGCCACGGACAAGGTCGGCGGGACGATCGACCTCGGCGGCAAGCCCGAGTTCGCCGTCACGGACGGCAAGGGCGGGATCTTCGTCAACATCGAGGACAAGAGCGAGATCGTCGCTTTCGACGCCAAGTCGCTCGAGGTCCGCAAGCGGTGGTCGATCGCGCCCGGCGAAGGCCCGAGCGGCCTGGCCATCGACCTCAAGAATAAGCGCCTGTTCAGCGTCTGCGACAAGGTCATGGTCGTCTCGGATGCCGTCAACGGCAAGGTCGTTGCTACCGTGCCCATCGGCGACGGGCCCGATGCCGTCCGCTACGACGCGGGAACGGGGCTCGCCTTCTCCTCGAACGGCGACGGCACGATGACCGTGGTCAAACAGGAATCGCCCGACAAGTACAGCGTCCTCGAGACGGTCAAGACCGCCCCGCGGGCGCGGACGATGGAGCTCGACCCCAAGACGCACCGCGTCTTCCTGGTGACGGCGGAGTTCGGTCCCGCCCCGGCCCCGACCAAGGAGCAGCCGCGGCCCCGGCCGACCGTCGTTCCCGGCACGTTCGCGGTCCTCGAATTGGGGAAATAGAGAGGCCTCTCGCTTCGCCCGCCCGCGTAACGCGGCCGGCTTTAGGCCCGTTATGACGGGAAAGGACCATCCGTGACACGCCGTTCGAAGATCTCCCGGAAAGACTATTTCGTCGCGGCGGCGTTCCTTTCCTGCATCCTCCTCTCCCTGCTGATGGTCGTCCTCCAGCCCCTTCCCCACGCGCACTTCTACGGCATGGCCCTCAAGCTCTCCTCGTTCCTCGCCGGGGTCTGGTTCGTCTACCGGCTCGAGCCCTGGCTGGTCTTCACCAAGGGGATGAGGATCTTCGTCCTTGTCACGGCCCTGGCCTTCGGCGTCGGGGGATTCATCGCCCTCAACCCCGACGCCGAGATCGTCCGCACCTACGAGAGCGTCTTCCAGGCGATGCGGAACGGCCAGAACCCCTACACGAGCGGCACCATCTACCACCGGACGGAGTTCGACCAGCCCGTGCTCGAGGATTTCAACTACCCGCCGCTCGAGATCTATCCCTACTATCTGCTCTATCTCGCCACGGGGAGGACGTGGAACATCTGGATCCTGACCTTCTTCAAGCTGGCCCTCTACGCCCTGGCCGGGGCGATCTTCCTGCGGACGTTCCCCGGGATCAAGCGAAAATTCCTGCTGCCTTTCATTCCGTTGTTCCTCTTCCTCGAGGTCCAGCAGAATCCGGCCATGGCCCTGCTCTTCACGGCCCTCGTCCTCCTGGCCGTCGAGAAGGGCGGGGACAACCCCGGGTGGGGGAGCCGCTGCGTCATCGCCGTCCTCTTCGGCGTCGGGCTGATGACGAAGTTCCTGATTATCCCCTTGATGGCCGCCTATTACTGGCACAGGTTCGACCCGAAAAGGCTGTGGTCGCTCCTGGAGATCGCCGCGGAGGCGGGCCTCGCCCTGGGCACGGCCGTCCTCATCATGGCCCCCTTCGGTGTCGCGGCCGTCTTCAGGGAAACGATCCTCTTCAACCTCGTCCTGAAAGAGCGGGCCCTGTACACGGCCTTTTACCCGAACGTCCTTTCGGGGTTGTTCAGCTGGATCGGCTTGGAGGGGCTCTATCCGTTCGCGGCGGTCGCCGCCCTCGGCCTGTCGGTGCTGGCCGCGCCGAAGCTCAGGCTCCATTCCGCGATGCTGGCGGCCGTCATGACCTTCCTGCTCGTCGCGCCGACGCCGCGAGCCCAGTTCGCGCCGGTCGTCGTCTATCTCGCGCTCGTGGGCATGCTGGCGGATTTCGAGAGGCGGGGGGAGGTCCGGCCGGACGCCGTCAGGCCGGCCGGCGCCGGCGGACCATGAGGTAGTAGATCGTCGGCGTGGCGACGAGCGAGAGCAGCACGGAGATGCAGAGGGCGCCGATGACGGCGATGGCCAGGGGCTTGAGCATGTCGGCGCCCGAGCCGATGCCGTAGGCCAGCGGCAGCATGCCGAGGGCCGCGGCCATCGAGGTCATCAGGACCGGGCGCAGCCGCCGCCGGCCCGACCGGACCAGCGCCTCGGCCAGGTCCAGTCCCTCGGCCCGGAGCTCCTTGACGAAGTCGAGCATCAGGATGCCGTTCTTGGCGACGATGCCGACGCCGATGATGGCCCCGAGCAGCGAGACGACGTTCAGCGACGTGCCCGTGAGCCACAGGGCCAGGACCGTCCCGAACATGGCCAGGACCGCGCCGAAGACGATGGCCAGGGGCTCGGTAGAACGAGCCGAACTCGAGGAGCAGGACGGTGAAGACGAGGAAGATGGCCATGAGCAGGACGACGACCAGGTTGCGGAACGACTCCTGCTGCTGCTGGTAGAGGCCGCCGTACTCGATCGACCCGGCGGGCAGCGATCCTGTCCTTGGCCAGCGTCGCGCTGGATCTCGGCCATGGCGCTGCCCAGGTCGCGGCCCTCGAGCCGGGCCGTGACGGCCACGTCCTGGCGGAGGTCGTCGCGCCGGAGCTCGAGCTGGCCCGGCTCCTCGACGACGTCGACGACCTGCGACAGCTTGACCAGGCTGCCGTCGGCCGCCCGCAGGGGCAGGTTCCGCAGCTTCGCGACGCGGTCGATGCGCTCGGGCTCGGCCTTGACCCGGATGGCGACGACGCGGTCGCCCTCGAGGACGGACGAGGCCGTCTGCCCGAGCATGGCCGTGTTGACGGCGCGCGGCGATGTCGTCGGCGGTCAGCCCGAAGCGCTCGGCGTCGACGGCGCGGACGCGGAAGCTGACGGCCGGGCCCGGTGTAGACCAGGCCGTTGAAGACGTCGACGACGCCCTGGATCTTGCCCAGGGTCTCGGCGACCTGCGGGGCTTTCGCTTCAAGATAGGCCGTGTCGGTCGAGAAGAGCTTGACCTCGATCGGCTGGGGCGCGTACATCAGGTCGCCGATGAGGTCGCCCAGGATGCCCGGGAACTCCCAGATGACGTCGGGCAGGGCGGCGTTGAGCTGGTGCCGCAGCTCGGTCAGGACCTCCTCGGTCGAGCGCTTGCGGTCGGGGCGGAGCTTGAGCAGGAAATCGCCGTTGTTCGGCTCGGTGATGAACAGGCCGAGCTGGGCCCCGGTCCGGCGGGAGTAGCTCTCGAGCTCGGGCACCGAGCGGATGATGTCCTCCGCGTACTGGAGCTGGCGGTGGGTCTCGGCCAGGCTCGTCCCCGGCGGCGTGAGGTAGTCGATGACGAACCCGCCCTCGTCCATGGGCGGCAGGAACTCGCTCTCGAGGCCCCGGTAGAGGACGACGGCCAGGAGCAGGATCGCGGCGCACGCTCCGATCGTCAGCCACGGCCGCCCGAGCGCGGCCCGGACCGCCGTTTCGTAGACGCGGATCGTCCGCCGCAGGAGCCGGCCGCCGTGGTCCTCGTGAAGCGCGCCGGGCTCCTCCCGCCGGCTGCGGAGCAGCCAGGCGGCCAGCGACGGCGTCAGGGTCACGGCCAGGACCAGGGAGGTCAGCAGGGCGACGACCATGGTCAGGGCCAGGGCGCGGAAGAAGACGCCGGTGACGCCCTCGAGGAAGGCCAGGGGGATGAAGACGACGACCGGCGTCAGGGTCGAGCCGACCAGCGGCCGGAAGATCTCGCCGATGGCCTCGCGGACGGCCGTCAGGCGGTCGAGGCCGGACATCCGCTTGGTGTGGATGGCCTCGACGACGACGATGGCGTCGTCGATGACCAGGCCGATGGCGGCGGCGATGCCTCCCAGGGTCATCAGGTTGAACGTCAGCCCGGCCGCCTTCATGGCCAGGAGCGTGACCAGGACGGTGACCGGGATGACCAGGATGGCGACGAAGGTCGTCCGCCAGTTCTTGAGGAAGACGTAGAGGATGAGCACCGACAGGACGAGGCCGAAGATGATGGCCTCCCAGACGCTCCGGACCGAGGCCCGGACGAGGAGCGACTGGTCGTAGAAGAAGGCCAGCTTCATGTCGGGGGGCAGCTCGCCCTTCAGGACCTTCAGCTCCTCCTTGAGCCGCCTGGCGATGTCCAGGGTGCTGCCGTCCGGCTGGCTGTAGATGTTGAGCAGCACGGCCTCCTGCCCGTCGGCGGTGACGACGTTGAAGACCGGCTCGGGGCCGCGCTCGACGCGGGCGAAGTCGCGGACGCGGACGGGATGGCGGCCGGCGACCGGCGACCGGGAAGTTCTCGATCTCCCGGATGGAGTGGACGCGGCCGTCGACCACGGCCAGGTAGAGCATGCGGTTCTCCTCGTGCAGGCCGGTCGAAGCGACGAGGTTGTTCTTCTCCAGGGCCTCGGTGACCTGGGTCAGGGTCAGGCCGGCCGCCTGGAGCCGGAGCGGGTCGACGATGACGTGGAACTCCGGCGTCCGGCCGCCGACGAGGTCGACCCGGGCGACGCCGGGGATCCGCAGGAAGCGCGGCTTGAGCTCGTAGCGGGCGATCTCCCAGAGCTCGGTCAGGTCGCGCCGCGGGCTGGTCAGGCTGATGCCGATGATGGGGAAGTTCGAGAACGTCACCCGGTAGACCTGGGTCTCGGCCGTGGCCGGGAGCGTGGCGCGGATCTGGGACAGGCGGCCGAGGACGTAGAGCTCGGACTGGACCATGTCCACCTTCCAGTTGAAGAAGACGTTGACCTCGGCCGAGCCGCGGCCCGTCGCCGAGCGGATCGTGACGACGCCGGGGATGTCCTTCATCGCCTCTTCGATCGGCCGGGTGATGGTCGCCATCATCTCGTCGGCCGGCATGACGCCGTTGTCGACGAGGATGACGACGCGGGGGAAGTTCGTCTGCGGAAAGACCGAGGAGGGCAGGGTCAGGGCCGCGTAGACGCCGGCCAGGCACAGGGCGACGCTGATGAAGAGGATGGGCAGGGCGTGCCGGGTGGCGAAACGGCCGAGGGCGGTGTCCTTGCTCATGGGGGTTATTTGTTCCCGACGATGTGGACCTTCGTTTCCCCGGTGATGTTGTAGGCGTCCGCGGTGACGACGACCAGGCCTTCCGCGATCCCTTCGCCCGCGACCTCGGTCAGGCCGCCGTCGCGGAGGCCCGCCTTGACCGGCTTCGGGACGGCCTTGTCGCCCTCGACGACCATCAGCACCGTCCCGCCGTCGGGCCCCGTGACGACGCTCTCCTCGGGCACGGCCAGGACGCCGCGGCGCTCCTCGCAGACGATGCGCAGGGCCAGGAACTGGCCAGGCCGGAGCCCGGCGCCGGCCGGGACGGAGGCGCGCACGAGCACGGTGTCGGTCTTCGGGTCGATGTCCTTGCCGACGAGGGCCAGGCTCCCGGCGGCGCCCGCGCTCCCGAGCTCGACCGGCTGGCCGGGCCGCAGCCGGCCGGCCTCCCGGCTGGGCACCTGGGCCGTGACGACGAGGCGGTCGAGGGCGATGACCTCGGCCAGGACCGCGTTCGTCTCGACCGACTGGCCGACCCGGGCGTTGATGCGGACGACGGTCCCGGCGAGCGGCGCCTTGATCTCGAGCAGGGAAAGCTCGGTCCGGGCGGCGGCCAGCTCGCTCCGGGCCTGGGCGAGGGCGAGCTCGGCCTCCTGGAAGTTCTTCTGGGACGTTCCGTCGGCGGCCAGGAGCTTCTTCTGGCGCTCGTAGGTCTTCTCCGCGGCCGCGAGCTCCTTTCCGGCCTTGGCCACGGCCAACTCGGCCAGGCGGGTGTCGAGCTTGAAGAGGAGCGCACCGCGTTCGACGGCCCGGCCCTCGACGCACTTGACCTCGGTCAGGATCCCCCCGACCGGGGCCGAGATGTAGGCGCCGGCGGCCGGCCGGCCGTCGCCGGGCGGCTCGGGCTCGACCGTGCCGTAGGCCGTGACGTAGCCGTGGAGGGTCGCCCGGACGACCTTGCCGACGTGGACGGCGACATCGGTGGCGACGCCCTCCTCCTCGCCGGCGCCCTTCCGCCCGAACCCGCGGACGAGGAGCAGGACGGCCGCCGCGGCGACCGCGAGAACGATCAACCCGGTCGTGAGCTTGGCGTTTAGTCATCCTTGCCCTCCTTCGCGGGCCCGGCCTGCGTCCGGGGCGTCGTGATGATCCAATCCTTGACGTCGAGCGGGCTCTGGGCGGCGTTCTCCAGCCGGCCGACGGCCTCCTGGGCCTGGACGAGGGCGTCGAGCCGGGCCTGGGCGCCGGCGATGAGCTCGAGACGGACGCCGAGGAATTCGAGCCCGGAGATCTCCCCGAGCTCTCGGCGGGCCCTCGCCGCACGCTCCTGGCCGGCCAGGTTCGCCAGGAGGTCCCCGGCGGCCTGGGCCTTGAGGACGGCGGCGCGGCAGTCCTCGACCGCGGCGTCGAGCTCACCGATGGCCTGGGACTGGAGGGCCAGGAAGCGCGCCGCGCTCTCCTCGCGCCGGGCCTCGGCCTCGGCGATCGGGCCCCGGTTGCGGCTGAGGATGGGGAGCTCGAACGACACGCCGATCGTCCACTTGCTGTCGGTCTGGTCGAGCTGGTAGTCGGGGCCGAGGTGGAGGTCGGGATACTGCTTGGCGATCTCCAGCCGCAGGGCGGCCTCGCTCGCGGCGTACTCGGCGAGGGCGGTCAGGATGTCCGACCGGTTGAGCACGGCGTGGCGCCGGACCTCGCCGGCGGGGATTTCGGGGGAGAGGGCGCGGAAGGCGTCGAACGAGAGCCGCACGCCGTCCAGGGCCCGGCGCGGCACGCCGAGGGCGGCGGCCAGGTGGGCCATGGCCTCCTCCCCGGCCCGGGTGCCTTCCACGGCGGCCAGGCGGGCGTTGTCGAGCGCGACCCGGGCCTGGGTCAGGTCGTAGACGGAGACCTCCCCCGCGTCCTTCTGGAGCTCGAGGAGGCGGACCGTCTCCGCCTGGAGTTTCTCCTGCTCCGAAAGGAGGGCGGCCTTCTCGCCCGCCGCCCAGACCTCGAGCAGGGCGCCGCGCAGACGGCTGCGGACCTCCCAGGCGGTCGCGAGAACGTCCCAGCGGGCCGCCTCGGCCAGCTTGCGGGCCTGGGCGATCCGGATGCCCCGCTTGCCGGCGATCTCGATCGGGATGTCCAGGGAGACCTCGGGGATCCACGGCGTGATCTCGCTCGACGGCGTCGTCGAGTTGAAGCCCGTGAGGAGGCCGAGGGTCGGGTTGGGCCTTTCTCCGGCCGTGCCGACGCCCCCGCGGGCGACGCCGTACTGGGCTCGGGCGACGTCCATGTCGGGATGGTAATACAGCGCGGCCAGGGTCAGGGCCTTGAGGTCCCAGACGGCCGGCGGCCACTCCTTGACCTCGCCGTTGCGGACGAGGAAGTCCCCGAGCTCCCGGGCCTCGAGCCTCCGGGCCTCGAACTCCTCCATGGCCTTGGCCGGCTCGATGGGCCGGGCATGGTAGCGGACGCAGGAGGAGGCCAGAGATAGAATGACGACCAGGACGGACGCCCCGAAGGAGGATCTTGACCTCATATCTCCGGCCTCGTCGGTGCTCCTCTCCCGGGGTTTCCTGCCCACACGATCTCCTTTTTTAGACGCCTGCTCCCGGCTTTTCTTTCCCGACGTCCGGCCTGACGGGGATGTCCGGTCATGGACCGTCCGGAGCGGATATTATCATCCGCGGCCGTCGGGGTTTTCAACTGAATTTTCCGTCACGGCCCGCGTAGAACACCCGCTTGAGGACCTCGGCGCCGGTCACGTAGAGGAAGACGACGGCCGCGATGAGGAGGAAGAACGCGGCCGGCAGCGGCTCGAAGTGGAACAGCCTGGCCAGGGGAGTGTAGGGCAGGGCCAGCGTCAGGCGCCGATGGCCAGCGTCGCGGCCACCAGGGGCTTGCCGGGCCGGCTCCGGAAGAACGGCCGCCGCGTCCGGACGACCAGCACGATGAGCGAGGCCGAGACCACCGACTCCACGAACCAGCCCGTCCGGAACTGGACGGTCGTGGCGCGGAAGACGAAGAGCAGGGCCGCGAAGGTGAGGTAGTCGAACACCGAGCTGAGCAGGCCGAAGATCAGCATGAACCTGCGGATGAAGCCGATGTCCCAGCGCCGGGGCTGCTCGAATCTCGGGGTCCACGCGTCGGTGGCGATGGTCATCTCCGGGAAGTCGGTCATCAGGTTGGTGAGCAGGATCTGCTTGGGCAGCAGCGGCAGGAACGGCAGGAACAGCGACGCGCCGGCCATGCTGAACATGTTCCCGAAGTTGGCGCTGGTGGCCATGAAGACGTACTTCAGCGTGTTGGCGAAGGTCTGCCGGCCCTCCTCGACGCCGTCACCAGCACGTCGAGGTCCTTCTCGAGCAGCACGATGTCCGCCGCCTCCTTGGCCACGTCCACGGCGCTGTCGACGGAGATGCCCACGTCGGCGGCGTGCAGCGCCGAGGCGTCGTTGATGCCGTCGCCCATGTAGCCGACGACGTTGCCGGCCTTCTTCAGGGCGAGGATGATCCGCTCCTTCTGGTTGGGCTCGACCTCGGCGAAGATGTCGACGCGGCGCCGACCCGCCGCACGAGCGCCTCGTCGCTCATCTGCCGCAGGTCCGGCCGGTGAGGAGCGTCGCGCCGGCGAGGCCCACCTGCTCGGCCGACGTGGGCGGCCACCAGCCGGTTGTCGCCGGTGATGACCTTCAGCGCGACGCCGAGTCGCTTGAGCTCGGCCGAGCGTCTCGGCGATGCCCGGCTTGGGCGGGTCGTAGAGGACGAGGAAGCCCGAGGAAGATCATGTCCGCTTCGTCGTCCCTGCGTGATCGGCGCGGTGCCGGCCCATGTCGCGGTAGGCGACGCCCAGCATGCGGAAGCCCTGCGTCGCTAGCCGCCTCGAAGCGCCGCTCGATGTCGCTCGCGGACCGACGTCGATGTCGGCGACCGCGCCCTCCGGCCGTCTCGGCCGGAGCGAGACCTCGAGCACGTTCGCCAGCGCGCCCTTGGTGATCATCAGGTGCCGGCCTCCGTCCGTCGACGAGGACGCTCAGGCGCTTGCGGATGAAGTCGTACGGCACCTCGTCCAGCTTCCGGCACCCGGAGAGGTCGAAGGCGCGACGCTCGCGGATCGCCTCGTCGATCGGGTTGGATGAAGCCGGTCTCGAAGGAGGCGTTGAGGATAGGCGTAGAGGAGCACGCGCTCGCTCTCCTGGCCGTCGATGTCGAGCGCGGAGTGGACGGCGGACCATGCCCTCGGTCAGCGTCCCGGTCTTGTCCGAGCAGAGCACGTTCATGCTGCCGAAGTTCTCGATCGAGGCCAGCCGCTTGACGATGACCTTGTCGCGGGCCATGCGCTTGGCGCCGTGGGCGAGGTTGATGCTGATGATGGCCGGCAGCAGCTGGGGGTCAGGCCGACCGCCAGCGCCAGCGAGAAGAGGAACGAGTCGAGGACCGGACGCTTGAAGAAGACGTTGATGGCGAAGATGGCGATCGTCAGGAGCAGCGTGACCTCCATGAGGAGGTAGCCGAACCGCCGGATGCCGCGCTCGAACTCGGTCTCGGGCGGGCGGAGCCTCAGCCGCTCGGAGATGGCCGAACTCCGTGGCCCGGCCCGTGGCCACGACGACGGCAGTGCCGCGGCCGCTCACGACGTGCGTGCCCATGAAGAGCGTGTTGGCGCGGCGCGCGAGCGGCGTCGCCGGGGCGAGGGCGCCGGGCGCCTTCTCGACCGGGAAGGTCTCGCCCGTCAGCGCGGCCTCGTCGACGAAGAGGTCCTTGGCCTCGAGGAGCAGGCAGTCGCCCGGGATGATGTCGCCGGCCCCGACGGACACGACGTCGCCCGGGACGACGTCCTCGACCGGGATCTCCGACGGCCGGCCGTCGCGCAGGACGGTGGCCTTGACCTGGACGAGGGAGAGGAGCTTGCGCACGGCGTCGCTCGCGCCCCGCTCCTGCCAGAAACCCAGCAGGCCCGAGGCGAGGATGATCACGAGGATGATGACGGCGTCCGTCCGGTCGCCCGTGAGGATCGAGAGGACGGCGGCGAAGATGAGGATGAGGATGATGGGGCTCTTGAACTGGGCGGCGAGGAGGGCCAGGGTGTCGGTCCGGGCCCGGGGTTTGATCCGGTTCGGGCCGTGCTCCCTGAGGCGGACGGCCGCCTCGACGGCCGAGAGTCCCCGCGGCGAGGTCCCGAGCCGGGCCTGGACCTCGTTCGCCTCGAGGCTCCAGAATTCCCCGAGCGGCGCGTCCGCGTCCGTCATGTCCGCGACCTCGTCCTTCTCCCGATGGCCCTATTCTAGTCCGACGCCGGGGCTTTTCAAGGGGAACCGCCACGGGCCGGGCCCGGATCGGTCATCCATCGAGAGAATCACAGGCCAGGAGGGCCGCCCCGAGGGCCGCCGTCAGATGGGGCTCGCGTGGGACCTTCACGGGTTTCCCGACCGCCTCGCGGACGAACTTCTCCATGCCGGCGATCAGGGCCGTCCCGCCGGTGAAGACGACGGGCTCGGCCAGGCCTCGGGCGGCCAGCGAGGCGACCCGCTGGGCGATGGAACGGAGGACGCCGGCGGCCACGTCCTCCGGCGCCGCCCCTCCGGCGAGAAGCGATACGATCTCCGTTTCGGCGAAGACGGCGCACATGCTCGTGATCGAGGCCGGCTGCCGGGCGCCGGCCGCCGCCTGGCCGATCTCCCCCAGCGGGAATCCCAGCCGCCGCGCCGCCATCTCGATGAACTGGCCTGTGCCTGCCGCGCACCTGTCGTTCATGGCGAAGTCGCGGACTCCCCGCTCGTCGAGGAGGATGACCTTGCTGTCCTGGCCCCCGATGTCGATGACGGACCGGACGCCCGGCCAGAGGGAGGCCACGCCCCGGGCCTGGCAGCTGATCTCCGTGACGGTCGTGTCCGCCGCCGGGACCAGATGGCGCCCGTAGCCCGTGGCCACCGTCCTGGCGATGTCGGACAGCCCAAGCCCGGCGGCCCGGAGAGCCTCGGCCAGAAGTTCGGAGGCCAAGGCCGCCTGGCCGGGTTTCTGGTCGGAATGGGCAGCGGCGATGACTCCGCGGCGGCCGGCCTCCACGAGGACGACCTTCATGACCCGCGAGCCGGCGTCGATGCCGCAACCGACCATCAGGACCTCCCGGTTCGCGAGGCACCCGCCCGGGCCCGGACCGTTTCGAAAAGGGCCGCCACGCGCAGGGCGAGGCGGGCCGAATCGGACGGGGAATAGTCCGTCTCGAGCTTGAGGTAGGGCAGCCCGAGCCGCTCCTCGGCGAAGCGGCGGACCTCGAAGGACTCGACGTCGTAGGTGAGGCAAGCGTGCCAGACGAGCTCGACGACGCAATGCGGCCTGAATCTCGCGGCGAGCGCGCCCAGGCTCTCGAGCCTCCGCCGGTTGGCGGTCATGACCGAGCACGGCAGGTGAAGGTACTTTTCGGCGATGGCCCGCAGGGGGTCGTCCGCCTCGGCGTCGACGTCCTCGAGGAGCGGCTTGAGGCCGGTGCAGTTCTCCTGGGCGACGACGACGGCCCCCTGACCCTCGACGATCTCGATGACGCGCTCCGCGCCGTGGACCATGGGCACCCCGGTCATGAGGACCCGGACGGGCGGCGGCTCGTCGCGGCGCGCCAGCGGCGACCCCGGGGCGGCGGCCCCGGCATCGTAAAGGCGGATGGCGCGCGCGTACTCGTCGAGGTCGGCCTCTTCGCCAGAAATGAGGCTCTTGAAATCCAGAAGCTGGCGCCCCGTGAGCGGAGGCCGCTCGCGGGACATGAGTTCGGCCAGCCCGCGGCGCAAGCCGCGCTCCCGGTTCATCAGCCGGACGGCCGTCCGGAGTCTCGCGGCGGTGATGCGGACCCCGAACCGGCCCTCGAGGGCCGATTTGAGCTTGCGGACCTCCCGGAGCCAACGGGCGGGGGCGTCGGGGTCGCCGGGTTTTTGCGGAAGCTCGAGGACGTGCATGGGGCGCGTCTCCGCCATGAGCTCGAACATCTTCTTCTTTCCGTCGCACGTCGTCTCGGCGACGACGAGGGCCGCCCATTCGAGGAACGGGTTCGACCGTTCGACGTGGTGGCCGTAGGTGGATTTAATCAGCGGGCAGAGGTTGGCCGGCAGGCACGTCTCCGCGGCAGGGATCGTCTCCTGTGCGCCGCCGCACAGGCAGACCGGCACGGCGCCGGCAGCCAGGATGATCTCTCGCGGCGTGAATTCGCACATGATGCCGACGACGGGCCGGCCGAGTTTCTGCAGGGCTTCGGCCCGATTGTAGCAGTGGTCGACCATGCCGTGGAAATAAGCGAGCGGGGAGTCGTCGATGACGGGTTCGGAAAGGAGTGCGGCCGCCGCCGCGAGGCGGTTTTCGGGAAGCGGTGCGGGCACGGAACTACACGCCGGGCTCGAGCCCGAACAGAAGGATCAGACCGGAGAGCAGCGCCGCGGCCAGGACAATCGCTTCGTTCATGTTTGTCGTCACGCGCAGGGCACCATTCTCCCGGGTCCGCGTCCCGAAGTCAAGCGCCCCGCGACGCCGCTATTTCGCCGCCTTCAGGGACCAGTCGTACCAGGCCAGGTAGCGCCCGTCGCGGTCCCACACGTAGCTCGGCGTCGTGATGCCCCGGTCGCTGACGAAGGCGATCCTGCGGCCGTCGGGGGACCAGCGGGGCGAGCTCTCGCCGTCGGGGACCGCGGCCAGGCGGACTGTCAGGACCAGGGGGCTTGGGCGGCGCGGCCCGATGGGATAAAATGCGGGCATGATGTACGAACACAAAAGTGAACCGCTCCTGCCCCTGCGGCGCTTTTATCGCCGCCTCCTCGCGCACGGGGTCGTCGGGCTCGCCGCGATCCTCGCCTCGCTCGGCCTCGGCGTCCTGGGCTATCACTCCTTCGAGCGCCTCCCCTGGCTAGACTCTCTCCTCAACGCCTCGATGATCCTGGGCGGGATGGGGCCTGTCAACCCCGTTCAGACGGCCGGCGGGAAGGTCTTCGCCTCCTGCTACGCCCTGTTTTCGGGGGTCGTCTTCCTGATCATCGTCGGCATCATGATGGCGCCCTTCGCCCATCGGCTCTTCCACCGTCTCCACATGGAGGCCGAACACGAGGAAGACGACGACTGAGATTTTAGCCCGGGTCCGGACGTTCCGCCCGTCGCCCACGCGCGGCGGCTTGACTTCGCCCGCCCGGGGGCATATAAGGAGGTCAAGAGGAGGGACCATAACCATGAACGCGAAAAGGTCCTGGGGTGTCGTGTTGCTCCTCGCCGTCTTCTGCCTCGCCCTCGGCCGCGTGCCGGCGCGGGGCGACGTCTACATGAAGCAGAAGACCCATACGGGGTCCTTCACGATGATGGGGCAGACCCAGCCGGAGAAGGAGGAGACGAACATCGTCTGGCTCGGCGAGAACAAGGTCCGAGTCGACAACGGCAACGGCCAATCGACCCTCCTCCTCGGCGACAAGGGGCTCATCTACGTCATCGACAACAACAAGAAGACCTACATGGAGATGCCGCTCGACATGGGCCAGGCCATGGCCGGCCAGGGAGAGCAAGGCGGGAAAGCGGCCGAGATGATGAAGGGGATGATGGGCGGCATGTCCGTGACGGTGACCGACGTCGGCGAAACGAAGAAGATCGGCGCCTGGAACTGCCGGAAATACCTCGTCGCGATGAAGATGCCCATGGGCGAGACGGACTCGGAGACCTGGGCCACCCAGGACATCAAGATCGACGCCAAGTTCTATTTCACGGCCATGAACGCGATGATGGCCAGGATGCCGGGCTTCCAGGACATGATGAAGGAGATGCAGAAGGTCAAGGGCGTCGTCGCCTACCAGTCGACGAAGACCAAGATGAGGGGTTCCGAGATCGCGTCGACCATGGAGCTCCTTGAATGCGCCGACAAGGGCGCCCCGGCCGGGACCTACGACCTGCCCGCGGGCTACGCCAAGGTCAAGAACCTGAGAGGGATGTGACCGGGACGGACGCCGCGTCCTGGGCGCGGCCCCGCGGTCCGGAGGGACCGTGTACCTTGGCCTGGATATCCTCGTCGACAACGCCCGCCGGCCCCGGCTGATCGAGGTCAACGTCGGACTCCCGGGCGGGGCCGAGGAATACGACCGGGCGCACCGCGTCTGGCTCGGCGCCCCGTCGGGCGTCTTCGACCGGATCGAGGCCCTCTCTCTCCGGGCCTACGGCAAGCCCTTCCGCGAATACCTCGCTTCCCTGCCGTTCCTCGACGGGCTCAAGCGGCTCAAGCTCTGGCTGGACGGCCGCGGGCCCTTCCCGGAGGCGGCCCATCCCGCGCTCAGGCTCGAGGACAAGTGGGTCCAGTACCAGGCCCTCCGTTCCGTCGCGCCGATGCCGGAGACGGTCGTCCTCGACCCGCGGCGGCCGGAAGAGGCCGGCCGGCTGCTCCAAAGCCACCGCCGGCTGGTCCTCAAGCGGCGGCTGGGACGGGGCGGCCGTGACCTCCGGGTCATTTCGGATGCCTACGAACTTGCGGGGGCGGCGCCGGGCCGCTACGGCGCCCTGCTTCAGGAACATATCGATTCGAGCGTCGACGGGTTCGCTTTTTCCCTGCGCAGTGTCGCCTTCGCCGGGGAATGGGTCTGCCTGTACGCCAACCTCGCCCCCCGTCCCCCCCTCGAACCATGGGCTGCTCGCCTTCGTGGCGGAGGGGGACGGCCCTCGGCTTTCGGCCGCCGCGTTCGAGACCGTCCGCTTCGACGAGAGGTCCTGGGAGGCGGGGATCTGGTTCGGGCCCGAGGAGCCGGGCTACTTGAGGCACAACCTCTACGAGGACGAGGTCGCCCGGGCCGCCCTGTTCCTCCCCGGCCCGCTTCTCGGGGAGATCCGGGAGCTCTCCGTCCGCGTCGAGCGGCTCTACGAGGGCCTGGACTTTGCCGCGTTGCCCGAGGCCTGGTTCGAAGAAGAGGACGGTTCGACCTAGGGGGTGACCTATGCTCTATTTCGCCTACGGCTCGAACATGAGCTTCGCCCAAATGAAGGAGCGGTGTCCCGGAGGGCGCTTCCTCGGACCCGCGGTTAACCCCCCCGCGACGAGCACTTGGCCGGTATCGAGCAAGTTTGCAGTGGCCCAACCGCGTGGTATTCAAGTTCCCCGTGAGTAAAAGCCCCTGTAGCGGGATTGTAAGTCTCTGCCGTCGGTAATCCGTTCCATTGGTTTTCCAGGCCCCCCCCGGCGATGAGCACCAACCCGCTGTTCAATAAGGTTACCGTGGGGAGTGCGCGTGCCGTGTTCATAGGTGAGGGGGTGGCGGTAAACGTCTCCTGTGGCCGGGGCGAATACTTCCGCGCTATTCAGCGGATTTCCATTCTGATCGAAGCCGCCGACGATGAGAACGTTTCCGTTATTTAACGATAACGCCTGGCAAGCCTCGGTCGTCATCGAGGTCGGCAGCACAGTAAAGGACCCTGCAACGGGATCATATAATTCCGCGCTGGCGAAGGCATTGCCGTTACTATCCCAGCCTCCCGTCACGAGCACTTGGCCGGTATTCAACAGGGTTGCTGTGGCACAGCCTCGGCCCGTATTCAAATTGCCCGTGGAGCTAATAGCTCTCCGCATCGGGATCATATAGTCCTTCACCCGACAATCCATTCCAATTGCCATCCAGACCGCCGGCGATAGCACCTGGCCCGCTGTCCAGCACTGTCGCCATGGGAGCCAGCGTGCCGAGTACAAACTGGCCGTGGGACTAAATTGCGCTGTCGGCGCCCTGAAGATCACGCCGTTGCTGCTTGCATTTGCCTCGATGACCGTCACGTTACTAGTCTATTACTCCGGTTGGAGCTGATCACACTGATGCTGTGTTCGCTCCAAGCTGGTCGGCGATGCAACGAGCGTGCCGAACGTCACGTCGCTGGTTCCCTGGCTGCTTCCGAATCCGGTTCCCGTGATGGTCACCTGGGTTCCCGCGACACCCGATGAGGGAGAAATGCTCGTGATGTTTGCGGTAACCGCCTGCGTCAAGACGGAGGAGGTGCTGGGATCTGTCGTTGGCATCTCCCCCGTAAGCGGCGGTTATCGGGTGTAAGCCCACCGCCAGGGTTGCGGTGCTG
The DNA here is from genome assembly GCA_963805045.1 of Candidatus Aminicenantota bacterium. Lineage (GTDB taxonomy): Bacteria > Acidobacteriota > Aminicenantia > Aminicenantales > Saccharicenantaceae > DATKJS01. The sequence continues at coordinate 92 of CAWDTC010000017.1, read as the reverse complement.
AACGTGGCGATTCCGCTGCTGAGCGTCCCGGTGCCAATCGACGCACCATTATCCTTGAAAGTCATCGTTCCTGTCGCCTCGCTGGGCGTTAC
>CAWDTC010000016.1:0-74742 GCA_963805045.1 Candidatus Aminicenantota bacterium | reverse complement strand
GATGCATCAGCTTTTCTTCGGTCGGCGACGGCATCGCCCGCGTCTACGGCCTCGACCGGGCCATGGCCGGCGAGCTGCTCGAGTTCCCGCACGGCGTCTTCGGCATCGCGCTGAACCTCGAGGAGGACAGCGTCGGCGCCGTCCTGCTCGGCGAGACGCCAGCTCGATCAAGGAGGGCGACGTGGTCAAGCGGACGCGGCCGCATCATCTCGGTGCCGGTCGGGCCGGCGATGATCGGCCGCGTCGTCGAACGCCCTCGGCCAGCCGCTCGACGGCAAGGGCCCGATCGAGACGGACACGTTCATGCCCGTCGAGCGCTGGCGCCGGGCGTCGTCGACCGCCAGCCGGTCAGCGAGCCGCTCCAGACCGGCATCAAGGCCATCGACGCCATGATCCCGATCGGCCGCGGCCAGCGCGAGCTCATCATCGGCGACCGCCAGACCGGCAAGACCGCCATCGCCGTCGACACGATCATCAACCAGAAGGGCGACGGACGTCGTCTGCATCTACGTCGCCATCGGCCAGAAGCACTCGACCGTCGCCCAGGTGGTCAAGACGCTCGAGGAGTACGGGGCGATGGAGTACTCCATCGTCGTCGCCGCCTCGGCCAGCGACCCGGCGCCGCTGCAGTACCTCGCGCCCTACGCCGGCTGCGCCATGGGCGAGTACTTCCGCGACAACGGCCGGCACGCGCTCTGCGTCTACGACGACCTCTCCAAGCACGCCGCGGCCTACCGCGAGATCTCGCTGCTGCTGCGCCGGCCGCCGGGCCGCGAGGCGTATCCCGGCGACGTCTTCTACCTCCACTCGCGCCTGCTCGAGCGGGCGGCCAAGCTGAACGACGAGCTCGGCGGCGGCTCGCTGACGGCGCTGCCGATCATCGAGACCCAGGCCGGCGACGTCTCGGCCTACATCCCGACCAACGTCATCTCGATCACCGACGGCCAGATCTTCCTCGAGACCGACCTGTTCAACGCGGGCGTCCGCCCGGCCATCAACGTCGGCATCTCGGTCTCGCGCGTCGGCGGCACCGCGCAGATCAAGGCCATGAAGCAGGTGGCCGGCAAGCTCCGGCTCGACCTCGCCGCAGTACCGCGAGCTCGCGCCTTCGCCCAGTTCGGCACCGACCTCGACAAGGCGACCCAGGCCCAGCTCGACCGCGGCGAGCGCCTGACCGAGATCCTCAAGCAGGGCCAGTACCCGCCGCTGCCGGTCGAGAAGCAGGTCCTGATCATCTACGCCGGCAACCGCGGCTACCTCGACGAGTTCCCGGTGGCCGCAGTCCGGCGTACGAGAAGGAGCTCTACGCTATCTTCGAGCACGCGCAGCCGCGACATCCTGGCGCAGCTCGCGCGAGAAGAAGCAGATCGACGACGCGCTCGAGGCGGCCATCAACGCGGCGCTGAAGGAGTTCAGCGCCCGGTTCAAGCGCGGAGCAGGCGCTGAATGCCGTCCCTCATCGACCTCCGCCGCCGGATCCGGAGCGTGAAGAACACGCAGCAGATCACCAAGGCGATGAAGACGGTCTCGACGGCCAAGTTCCGGAAGGCCCAGCGGACGGTCGTCGACGCGCGGCCGTTCTGGCACGACGCTCCCGGTGCTCCTGAACCGGCTGCGCCTACTGGGCCTGGAGGGCGGCGGCCACCCGCTGCTCGCCGTCCGGCGAGGAGAAGACGCGTCGAGCGTCATCGTCTGACCTCGGACAAGGGCCTCTGCGGCGGCTTCAACTCCAACATCATCGCGGGGCCGCTGGCCTTCATCCAGGCGAAGGCGGCCGCGGCGCAGGTCCGCCTCGTCCTCGTCGGCAAGAAGGCCGTCGACTTCTTCCGGAAGCGCGACTCGTGGTCCGTCGACCGGTCGATCGGCGACAAGACCGACAAGCTGACCCGGCGACGAGGTCCGCGACTCGGCCGAGTGCCTGATCGAGGCAGTACGCCTTCCAGGAGACGGACGCCGTCTACCTCGTCTACAACGAGTTCAAGTCCGTCTCCCGCCGCGGATCGTGGACACGAGAGCTCCTGCCGCATCGCGCCGAACCCGGGGACCGAGCCCGGCGGCGACGTCGACTGCCGGACTGGGAGCCGGGCGCGGACGGCTGCTCGCGTCATCCTGCCGCGGTACGTCGAGAGCCAGGTCCGCCACGCCTCCTCGAGTCGCAGGCGGCCGAGCAGGCGGCGCGGATGATGGCGATGGACAACGCCACGAAGAACGCCGAGGAGATGATCGACGACCTGTCCTGTCCTGAACAAGTCCGCCAGGCCGGCATCACCAAGGAACTCCTCGAGATCATGACCGCCGTCGAGGCCCTCCGAGAGAACGCGTAGGGAGATGAACCGATGGAAGCGAAAGAAGCGAAGCGTCGGGAACGGTCGTCCAGGTCATCGGCCCCGTCGTCGACGTCGAGTTCGAGGCGGCGAGCTGCCCGAGATCTACACCGCCATCCGCATCACGAGCGAGGGCTTCGACCGCCCAGACGCCCATCGACATCATCGTCGAGGTCGAGCAGCACCTCGGCGAGGACCGCGTCCGCTGCGTGTCCATGCAGCCCGACCGACGGCCTGGCCCGGGGCATGAAGGCCGTCGACCCCGGCGGGCCGATCACAGGTCCCGGTCGGCGAGGGCACGCTGGGCCGGGTCATGAACGTCATCGGCGAGCCGGTGGACGACGCTGGGCCCGGTCAACGACCGACAAGATGTACCCCATCCACCGCCCGCCGCCCACCCTCGAGGAGCAGAGCACCAAGCTCGAGATGTTCGAGACCGGCATCAAGGTCATCGACCTCCTCGAGCCGTTCCTCAAGGGCGGCAAGATCGGCCTGTTCGGCGGCGCCGGCGTCGGCAAGACCGTCATCATCAAGGAGCTCATCCACAACATCGCCAAGAAGCACGGCGGCTTCTCGGTCTTCGCCGGCGTCGGCGAGCGGACGCGCGAGGGCAACGACCTCTGGCTCGAGATGAAGGAATCGGGCGTCATCGCCAAGACCGGCCCTGGTCTACGGCCAGATGACCGAGCCGCCGGGCGCGCGCCTGCGCGTCGGCGCTGACGGCGCTGACCGTGGCCGAGTACTTCCGCGACGAGATGGACCAGGACGTGCTCCTCTTCATCGACAACATCTTCCGCTTCACCCAGGCGGGCTCGGAGGTCTCGGCGCTGCTCGGCCGCATGCCCTCGGCCGTCGGCTACCAGCCGACCCTGGCCACGGAGATGGGCGAGCTCCAGGAGCGGATCACCTCGACCAAGAAGGGCTCGATCACGTCGGTCCAGGCGATCTACGTCCCGGCCGACGACTTCACCGACCCGGCGCCGGCCACGACGTTCGCGCACCTCGACGCCACGACGAACCTCTCGCGGGCCCTGACGGACATGGGCATCTACCCGGCGGTCGACCCGCTGGCCTCCACCTCGCGCATCCTCGACCCGCGCATCATCGGCGAGGAGCACTACGACGTGGCCCGCGCGGGTCAAGGAGATCCTCCAGCGCTACAAGGACCTCCAGGACATCATCGCCATCCTGGGCATCGAGGAGCTGTCCGACGAGGACAAGCTCATCGTCGCCCGCGCCCGCAAGATCCAGCGCTTCCTGTCCCAGCCGTTCCACGTGGCCGAGGAGTTCACCGGCCGGCCGGGGCACTACGTGACGGTCGAGGAGACCATCCGCGGCTTCCAGGAGATCGTCGAGGGCAAGCACGACGACATGCCCGAGCAGGCGTTCTACATGGTCGGCACGATCGACGACGTCGTCAAGCGGGCCGAGGAGCTGAGGGCGGCATGAGCGGCGACTCCCGGCCACCCTCCATCTCAAGGTCATCACGCCGGACCGGCTGCTCGTCGAGGCGGACGTCGAGGCGGTCTTCCTGCCGAGCCTCGACGGCCAGATCGGCATCCTGCCCGGCCACCGGCCGCTCTTCGTCGGCATCGGCACGGGGACGGTGAGCTACCGGAGCGGCGGCGACGAGGAGTCCTTCGCCGTCCGGGGCGGCTACGCCCAGGTCCAGCCGGAGAAGGTCCTGGTCATGACGGACGTCGGCGAGGACGATGAGAACGGCGGGGCCGCGGCCGCGTAGCGGCGAAACGCTCGACACGTTCTACCACGGCCGGGTCCTCGTCCTCCAGAAGAAGCGCGGCTACCGGTTCTCCGTCGACGCGGCGCTCTCGCCGACTTCGTCCGGACGCGGAGGACGGACGAAATCCTCGAGGTCGGCACGGGCAGCGGCATCATCGCCCTTCTCCTCGGCCGCAAGCCCTTCCGGCGGCTCATGGCGCTCGAGATCCAGACGGGGCTGGCGGCCCTGGCCAGCGGAACGTCGCGCTGAACGGGCTCGGGGACACGGTCGAGGTCGTCCGCGCGGATTACCGGAAGTTCCGCCCGGGGCGGAAGTTCGACCTCGTTCTCTCCAATCCTCCTTATATCCCGAAGGCCGGCGGCTTTGTGAGCCGGGTCAGCGAGAGGCGATCGCCAGGCATGAGCTCCGCGGCGGGATCGGCGACCTGATGCGGATGACGGCGGAGTGGCTGAAGCCGCGGGGCCGGGCTTGTTTTGTCTTCCCGGAGCGGCGGAGGGAGACTTCCTCGCGGCGGCGGAGGCGAGCGGGCTCGGGTCAGCGCTGGCGGTCGTGCGGCCCCGGCGGGGCGAACCGCCCAACCTCTTCCTGGCCGAGCTCGGGCTCGCCGGACGCGGCAAGAGAACGCGGACGCTGCCTCCCTCGTCCTTTTCAAGCGGGCGGGCGGATACACGGCCGAAGCCGAGGCCATCTTCTCCGGCCGCCGCCGGCTACTTCTTCAGGGCCGTCTCGATGTCCGCCAGGCGATGCTGAAACCGCCTGGCGATCCCGTCCAGCGCCTTCTCCGGCCCCTGGACGTGGATTGTCGGTGGACGTGCGAGATCGACTCGCCCGGGCTGAGGGCGGCAGCGGGCGACGAAGACTCGAGTTCGTAGAACGGCCCCATCGGCTTGTCCCCGGGAGAAGCCGGCCCGTCGTTGTAGCTGTTGACAACGTCCCCGGCGTATGGTTGTTTTTGGATCTTCCACATCGAGTTGACGTAATCCTTCGCCCCTTCGGCACGGTCGCCGGACGAGCGTCAGCACCTCGTGGGCTGCGTCAGCTCCAGCGAAAGGCTTAAGCGCGCCGGGAGATGCCGATCTTACTGGGAATCCCGTCGCCGCTGAAAAACAGGATGCTGTCCCCGTCCTTCAGCATCAGCCGGCTCGGCGGGGACCTTGCCGAAGTAGGCGTCGTTGACGACCGGCCCGAACTCCGCCTCCGGCCCCGGCTTGAAGGGGATGACGATGGTCGCCGGCGAGGGGTCTGGATCCTGGGCATGTTCAACCCCTCGCCGGCGACGACCATCGTCATCCCCTTCAAGCCGGGCCCGGAGGCGGAGCTCGGGCCGGTCGTCAACGACGCCTACTTCGGCAAGGTCCCGGCCGGCCGGCTGGTCGTGAAGGACAAGGACGGCGTCCTCTTTTTCAGCGGCGACGGGACGTTCCGCAGCAAGATCGGCCTCTCCCCGCGCCGGGTCAAGCCCTTCGCCGGGAGCTACGACGCCGCCCACGAGGTCCTGACGATCATCCACGCCACTGTGCCCGAAGGGGCGACGGACTACGTCAACTCGATGTGGAAGATCCAGGACGATCCGTTCGCCGGGGACGTCATCAACAGCTACAACGACGGACCGGCTTCGCCGGGGGCCAAGCCGCTCGGCCCCTTCTATGAGCTCGAGTCGTCGTCCCCCGCGGCCGCGCTCAAGCCCGGCAAGTCGATCTCGCACGTCCACACGACGATCCACATCCAGGGGCCGGAGAAGGCGCTCGACGGGATCGCCCGCGCGGTCTTCGGCGTCGGCCTGGCGGACATCAAGACAGCCCTGAAGAAGTAGCCGGCGGGCGGCCGGAGAAAATCGCCTCGGCTTCGGCCGTGTATCCGCCCGCCCGCTTGAAGAGGATCAAGGGAGGCAGCGTCCGCGTTCTCTTGCCGCGTCCGGCGAACCCGAGCTCGGCCAGGAAGAGGTTGGGTGGTTCGCCCCGCCGCGGCCGTACGGACCGCCAGCGCCTGACCCGGAGCCCGCTCGCCTCCGCCGCCGCGAGGAAGTCCTCCCTCCGCCGCTCCGGGAAGACAAAACAAGCCCGGCCCCGCGGCTTGAGCCACTCCGCCGTCATCCGCATCAGGTCGCCGATCCCGCCGCGGAGCTCGTGCCTGGCGATGGCCCTCTCGCTGACCCGGCTCACATAGCCCCCGGCCTTCGGGATGTAAGGAGGATTGGAGAGGACGAGGTCGAGCTTCCGCCCCGGACGGTACTTCCGGTAATCCGCTCGCACGATCTCGACCGTGTCCCCGAGGCCGTTCAGCTCAACGTTCCGCTGCGCCAGCGCCGCCAGCCCCTTCTGGACCTCGAGCGCCGTGAGCCGCCGGAAGGGCTTCCGCCCGAGCAGGAGGGCAATGATGCCGCTGCCCGTGCCTACCTCGAGGATATCGTCCGTCCTCCGCGTCCGGATAAAGTCCGCGAGCAGGGGCGCGTCGACGGAGAACCTGTAGCCGCGCTTCTTCTGGAGGACGAGGATCCGCCCGTGGTGAAACGCGTCGAGCGTCTCGGCGCTACGCGGCCGCGGCCCCGCCGTTCTCATCGTCCTCGCCGACGTCCGTCATGACCAGGACCTTTTCCGGCTGGACCTGGGCGTAGCCGCCGCGCACGGCGAAGGACTCCTCGTCGCCGCCGCTCCGGTATCTCACCCGCCCCGAGCCGATGCCCACGAAGATGGGCCGGTGGCCGGGCAGGACCCCGATCTCGCCCTCGAGGCTCGGCAGGAAGACCGCCTCGACGTCGGCCTCGACGAGCAGCCGGGCCGGCGTGATGACCTTGAGGTGGAGGGTGGCCGGGATCTCGCCGCTCATGCCGACCGCAGCTCCTCGGTCCTCTTGATGACGTCGTCGATCGGGCCGACCATGTAGAACGCCTGCTCGGGTTTGTCGTCATGGAGGCCCTCGGCGATCTCCCGGAAGCCGCGCACACTCTCCTCGACCGTGACGTAGCGCCCCGGCCGGCCCGTGAACTCCTCGGCCACGTGGAACGGCTGGGACATGAAGCGTTGGATCTTGCGCGCCCGGGCGACGACGACCTTGTCCTCGTCCGAGAGCTCCTCGATGCCCAGGATGGCGATGATGTCCTGGAGGTCGCGGTAGCGCTGGAGGATCTCCTTGACCCGCCGCGCCACGGCGTAGTGGTCCTCGCCGACGACCCGCGGGTCGAGGATGCGCGAGAAGGAGGCCAGGGGGTCGACGGCCGGGTAGATGCCCATGTCCGTCAGGGCCCGCGACAGGTTCGTCGTCGCGTCGAGGTGCGAGAACGTCGTGGCCGGCGCCGGGTCGGTGAAGTCGTCGGCCGGGACGTAGACGGCCTGGACCGACGTGATCGACCCTTTCTTCGTCGAGGTGATGCGCTCCTCGAGCTCGCCGATCTCCGTGGCCAGGTTCGGCTGGTAGCCGACGGCCGAGGGCATGCGGCCGAGCAGGGCCGAGACCTCCGAGCCCGCCTGGACGAAGCGGAAGATGTTGTCGATGAAGAGGAGGATGTCCTGGCCGAGCTCGTCGCGGAAGTACTCCGCGACCGACAGGGCCGACAGCCCGACCCGCAGCCGCGCCCCCGGCGGCTCGGTCATCTGGCCGTAGACCAGGGCGGTCTTGGCGATGACGCCCGATTTCTTCATCTCGAGCCAGAGGTCGTTGCCCTCGCGCGTCCGCTCGCCGACGCCGGCGAAGACGGAGTAGCCGCCGTGCTTCATGGCCACGTTGTGGATGAGTTCCTGGATGATGACGGTCTTGCCGACGCCGGCCCCGCCGAAGAGGCCGATCTTGCCGCCCTTGAGGAACGGCTGGATGAGGTCGATGACCTTGATGCCGGTTTCGAACATCTCGAGCTTGGTGCTCTGGTCTTCGAGGGTGGGCGGCTCCCGGTGGATGGGGTACTTCTTGTCGGTCTTGATGGGGCCGAGGTTGTCGACCGGCTCGCCGATGACGTTCATGACCCGGCCGAGCGTGCCCTCGCCGACCGGGACCTGGATCGGACCGCCGAGGTTCTCGGCCCGCATCCCCCGGGCCAGACCGTCGGTCGGGTGCATGGAGACGCAGCGGACGCGGTCCTCGCCGATGTGCTGCTCGACCTCGACGATGATGTCGATGGGCGTATGGACGTCGAAGCCCTCGCTCGTGACACGGATGGCCGTGTAGATCTCGGGCAGCTCGCCTCCATGGAACTTGACGTCGACGACAGGCCCGATGACCTCGACGACGTTGCCGACCTTCGCTTCTTTCACTTCCATCGGTTCTCTCCCTACGCGTTCTCCCGGAGGGCCTCGACGGCGGTCATGATCTCCAGAAGTTCCTTGGTGATGCCGGCCTGACGGACCTTGTTGAGGACGAGGACGAGATCGCCGACGAGGTCCTCGGCGTTCTTGGTGGCGTTGTCCATGGCCATCATCCGCGCCGCCTGCTCCGCGGCCTGCGACTCGTGGAGGACGTGGTGGAGCTGGCTTTCGACGTAGAGCGGCAGGATGAAGCGGGCCAGCCGGTCCGCCCCCGGCTCCCAGTCCGGCAGCAACGCCGCCGAGGGCTCCGTCCCCGGGTTCGGGGCGAGCGGCAGGAGCTTCGTCTCCATGATCCGCGGCGCGACGATCGAGCGGAACTCGTTGTAGACGACGTAGACGGCGTCGATCTTCTGGAAGGCGTACTGCCGCATCAGGAACTCGGCCAGGTCGCGGACCTCGTCCCGGGTCAGCTTGTCGGTCCGGTCGCCGATCGACCGGTCGACAACCCAGTCGTGCTTACGGAAGAAGCCGACCGCCTTCTTGCCGGCGAGGACGAGGCGGACCGGCGCCGAGGCCTCCTTGTCCTGGATGAAGGACAGGGCCCGGACGAGGAGGTTCGAGTTGAAGGCGCCGGCCAGGCCCTTGTCGGAAGTCACGACCATGACCTCGACCCTCTTTTCCTCCCGCCGCTCGAGCAGCGGGTGGACGCCGCCCTCCGAGGCCCAGTAGGCCAGCCGGTTCATGAGCTCCGGGAAGAGGTGCCAGAAGGGCCGCGAGGCGACGACCGTCCGCTGGGCCTTCCGGAACTTGGCCGTCGAGACGGTCTTCATCGCCTGCGTGATCTTCTGGCTGTTCCGGACGCTCCGGATCCGGCGCCGGAGGTCGATGAGGGTCGGCATGTCAGCCCTGCTCCGCCTTGAACCGGGCGTTGAATTCGGTCAGGGCGGCGTTGATGGCCGCCTCGAGCGGGCCGTCGATCTGCTTCTTCTCCCGCACGCGCGTCAGGATGTCGGGGTGGCGGGCTTCGACGTCCTCGGTGAGCTTCTTCTCGTAGTCCTTGAGCCAGGCCACGGGGAACTCGTCGAGGAAGCCGCGGTTGCCGGCGTAGATGATGAGGACCTGTTTCTCGACCGGCAGGGGCGCGTACTGGCCCTGCTTGAGGATCTCGGTCAGGCGCTCGCCGCGGTCGAGCTGGGCCTGGCTCGTCCGGTCGAGCTCGGTCCCGAACTGGGCGAAGGTGACGAGGTCGCGGTACTGGGCCAGGTCCAGCCGGAGCTTGCCGGCGACCTGCTTCATGGCCTTGACCTGGGCGCTGCCGCCGACGCGCGAGACCGAGATGCCGATGTTGATGGCCGGCCGGACGCCCGCGTTGAACAGTTCCGGCTGGAGGTAGATCTGGCCGTCCGTGATCGAGATGACGTTCGTCGGGATGTAGCCCGAGACGTCGCCGGCCTGGGTCTCGATGATGGGCAGGGCCGTGAGCGACCCGCCGCCGAGCTCGTCGTTGAGCTTGGCCGCCCGCTCGAGGAGTCGCGAGTGGAGGTAGAAGACGTCGCCGGGATAGGCCTCGCGGCCCGGCGGCCGGCGGAGGAGGAGCGAGATCTCGCGGTAGGCCGCGGCGTGCTTCGAGAGGTCGTCGTAGACGATCAAAACGTGGCGGCCGTTATCCCGGAAGTACTCCCCGATGGCGCAGCCGGCGTAGGGCGCCAGGTACTGGAGGGGCGCGGGGTCGCTGGCCGAGGAAGCGACGACGATCGAGTAGTCCATGGCCCCGAAGTCCTCGAGGGTCTTGACGACCTGGGCGATGGTCGAGTTCTTCTGGCCGATGGCGACGTAGATGCAAACGACGTCGGACGATTTCTGGTTGAGGATCGTGTCGAGGACGATGGCCGTCTTCCCGGTCTGACGGTCGCCGATGATGAGCTCGCGCTGACCGCGGCCGATGGGGACGATGGCGTCGATGGCCTTGAGGCCGGTCTGGAGCGGCTCGCGGACGGGGACGCGGTCGACGACGCCCGGCGCCAGCCGCTCGACGAACATGAACGTGTCCGTCTTGATGGGCCCCTTGTCGTCGAGGGGCTGCCCGAGCGCGTTGATGACCCGGCCGATCATGGCCGGTCCGGCCGGCACGCGCATGATCCGCCGGGTCCGCTTGACCTGGTCGCCCTCCCGGACGAGCTGGGTCTCGCCGAGCAGGACGGCGCCGACGTTGTCCTCCTCGAGGTTCAGGGCCAGGCCGAAGACCCCGCGCGGGAACTCGAGCAGCTCGTTGTACATGGCCCGGTCGAGGCCGTAGATGCGGGCGATGCCGTCGCCGACCGAGGTGACGATGCCGACCTCGCGGATGTCGACGCCCGATTCGTAGCCTTCGATCTGCTGCTGGATGATCTTGGTGATCTCGTCGGCCTTGATGCTCATGACGACCTCTAGCCTTGCTGGATTCGCTCTTTCATCCGGAGGAGACCGCCTTCGACGGAGGCGTCGTAGATGATGTGGCCGCGCCTCAGGGCGAGCCCGCCGACGATGGCGGGGTCGAGCCGGTAGACGAGGCTCACGGGCCGGCCCTCCGCCGCCTCGAGCGTCGTCCGCAGGCGCCCCTGCTGGGCGTCGGTCAGGGGGACGACCGAGGTGACCTCGAACGTCAGGACGCCGCGCGCCTCGTTCCAGGTCTCGGGCAGGGCGGCGGCGATGTCGTCGAGGAGGTCGAGCCGCCCGTGCTCGAGGAGGAGGCCGAGGAAGCGGACGGTCTTCCCGCCGGCCCCGCCCTCCGCCAGGACATCGCGGAGGATGCGCTCCTTCCGCTCCTTCTCGATGAACGGGCTGCCCAAGGCGTCCCGAAGCCCGGCGTGGCCGGCGCGGACGCCGATGAAGGCGCGGACCTCGCCGAGGACGGCCGTGAATTCGGCTTCGTCCCGGACGGCCTGGACGAGCCCCTGGGCGTACTTCCTAACGAGCGTCCGGTCTTTCATGGAGCCGCGAGAGCCTGTCGATGGATTTGTCGATGAGGGTCGCCTGGTCCTCGGCGGTCAGCCGCTTCCGGATCCTCTCCCGGGCCAGGTCCGTGGCCGTCTCGGCCGCGCGCGCCTTGAGCTCACGGACACCGGACCGGACCTGCTGGTCGATGGCCTGCTCGGTGAACCGCCGGAGCCGCCGGGCCTCTTCCTCCGCCTGGGCGGCGATCCTGTCCTTCTCGCGCCGGGCCACGTCCTCGGCCGTGCTCATCATCCGGCCGATCTCGTCCCCGAGCTCCGACAGGCGCGCCGCCGAGTCCGCCCGCTTGCCCTCCGCGGCGGACCGCGAGGCCTCGGCCGCGCGCAGCGTTTCCCGGATGTCGGCCGTCCGCTTGGCGAGCATGGCCGCGAGGGGCTTCCGGAGGACGAAGGCCAGGCCGCCGAAGAGGATCAGGAAGTTGACGACCTTGCCCAGGAAATCCATGGTCGCGGACATCAGTTGAGGATCCTCTGTTCGATGTCCCGGGAGAGGTCGCCCGACCGGGCGTCGATCTCCTTCTTGAGCCGCTCGACCTCCTTCTCGAGTTCCTGCTTGGCCTTCTCCATCTGGGCGCGGGTCTCGGCCTGGATCTCCTGGACGAGGCGGCTCTTCTCCTTGAGGGCCTCGGTCTCGGCCTTCTCCCAGACGGCTTCCGAGGCGGCCTGGGCTTCCTTCAGCCGCTCCTCGATCCGGCGCAGGTCCTCCTCGGAGGCGGCGAGGGCCCGCTCCGTCTCGGCCTTGGCCCTGTCGAGGCCGGCCTTTCGCTCGTCGATGACGCGCCCGACGGGCTTGAAGAAGACGCGGCGAAGGACCAGGACGAGGACGCACAGGATGGCGAAGGTGACGAAGACGGTCGCGTCAGGGATGATGCTCAATGGCCGATTCCGGGCGTAAAAGTAAAGAAAATTCTATCGCCAACGGGGCCAAAAATCAACTGCGGCCATCGCAAGAGCCGCCCCTGCATGGGACCCTCTGGCGGAGGGGTTCTGCCGCGGAGAGCCAAAGGCCTCGGGCTCTCAGCGGTGGCGCCGAGGCCGCCCTTATCCCCCGGCCCCGGGAACCTGTCCCGGTTCCCCCGTCGCGAAGGCCGATCGGGCGCCCCCTCGCAAACGGGGGATTTCGGGCGGCCTTGGCGCCACCGCGCCTGGACCAGGAAGCATCACTTAAATAGGCGCAGACGCTTGACCTCGCCGACGAGGAAGAGGGAGCCGGCGATGACGACGGGCGTCCGGCCGGCGGACTCCTCGAGGGCCAGGCGGACGGCCGCGGCCACATCCGGCTCGAGCTCGATCTTGCCGCGGAATTCCCGGGCCGCGGCCAGGATCTCCTCGGGCTCGGCGGAACGCTTGTACGGGACCCTGGTCAGGATGACGCTCCTGGCCCTCGGGAAGAGGCGGCGGGCCATGGCCCGAAGGTCCTTGTCCTTCATCGCGGCGAAGACGAGGATGACCGGCCGGCGGATGATGCCCGCGATGTGCGCGGCCAGGGACGCGGCTCCCTCTTCGTTGTGGGCGCCGTCGAGGACGACGAGCGGCCGCCGGCGGACCGTCTCCAGCCGCCCCGGCCAGCGCGCCTCGCGGATGCCCCGGAGGATCGCGGCCTTGCGGAGAGGCCGCCAGGTCCGGCCGAGGACCTCCGCGGCGACGATGGCGACGGCGGCGTTCGCGCCCTGGTATCTTCCTGCGAGGCCGGGAGTGTAGACGTACTCGTCCGCGCCGCTCGAATAGCGGAAGCGGTAGCCGCCCGCCGTCCGCCGGGCCTCGAGCGCCGTCCCCAGGCCGAAGACGCCGATGAACGGCGCTCCCCTCTCCCGCGCCACCCGCCGGATCTCGCGCAGGGCGACGCCGCCGGGAACGCCGCAGATGACCGGGACTCCCGGCTTGACGATGCCCGCCTTCTCGAAGGCGATCTGGCGCAGCGTCGAGCCGAGATGCTTCTCGTGGTCCTTGGCGATCGTCGTGATGACCGAGATGAGGGGCCGGACGACGTTCGTGGCGTCGAACCGGCCGCCCATGCCGACCTCGAGGACGGCGACGTCCACGCGGCTCTCGGCGAGATGGAGGAAGGCGACGGCCGTCAGGACCTCGAAGAAGGTCGGGTGGCAGGCGAGGCGGCCGGCGGCCATCAGTCCGCCGATCGTATCCTTGACGCGCCCGAGGAGGTCGCCGAAGCGCTCGGGTGAGACGGGCTCGCCGCCGACGCGGATCCTCTCCTCGACCGACACCAGGTGGGGCGACGTGTAGAGGCCCGTCCGGAGGCCATGGCCGCGGAGGATCTCCTCGAGCATGGCCGAGACCGAGCCCTTGCCGTTCGTCCCCGCGACGTGGACGGAGGGGAACGCGCGGTGCGGGTCGCCCAGGGCGGCGAGGAGCGCGGTGATATTCTCGAGGCCGAGCTTGATGCCGAAGTGCTGGAGGTGGCCGAGGTAATCCCGGCACTCGGCGGGGTTCATTGCGGCCGGTTGAGGAAGAGCCGCAGCGCCCGGACGAGGTAACGCCTTGAGGGCCTTGCGCTCGACGACGTCGTCGACCATGCCGTGGACGAGGAGGAACTCCGACCGCTGGAAGCCCTTGGGGAGCTTCTCCTTGATCGTCTGCTCGATGACGCGCGGCCCGGCGAAGCCGATGAGGGCCTGCGGCTCGGCGACGTTGATGTCCCCGAGCATGGCGAAGCTCGCCGTCGTGCCCCCCGTCGTCGGGTCGGCCAGGACGGAGATGTAGGGCAGCCTGGCCTCGCCCAGCCGGGCGATGGCCGCGCTCGACTTGATCATCTGCATCAGGGACAGCATCCCCTCCTGCATGCGCATGCCGCCGGAGCAGGAGACGATGATGACCGGGCGCTTTTCCTCGACGGCGCGCTCGCAGGCCCGGGCGATCTTCTCGCCGACGACCGAGGCCACGCTGCCGCCGAGGAAGCCGAATTCCATGGCCAGGAGCATGACGGGGATGCCTCCCATCGTGCCGCGGGCCGTGACGATGGCCTCGGCGAGCCCCGTCCTCTGCTCGTTCTCGGCCAGGCGGTCGGCGTAGCGCTTGGTGTCGACGAAGTGGAGGGCGTCGACGGAGTGGATGCCCGCGTCGATGACCTCGTAGGCGCCGTCGTCGAAGAGCATCTGGAGCCGCTCCTCCGCCGAGATCCGGAAGTGGAAGTTGCAGGACGGGCAGACGGCCAGGTTGTCGAGGATGTCCTGCTTGTAGAGGATACGCTGGCAGTTGTTGCAGCGGGTCCAGAGGCTCGTCATTCGCGTCGTCCCCGGTCGGGCCTACTCGGCCTTGGCCTTCCCTTCGAGGGCCTTCTCGCGCGCCCGGCGGGCCAGCCCCTCGATGACGGCGTCCGGGTCGGGCAGGGGCTCCTCGATGTCCTCGTCGTCGCGGACGAGCTGGCGGATGGCGTCGATGAACCGGTCCGGGTCGACCGGCTTCTCGAAATAGTCCGAGGCGCCGAAGGTGACGATGGCCTCGTGGCGGTACTGCGGCCCCTTGTAGAGGCCGGTCACGATGACCACGGGGACCTGGCCCCCGGACTCCTGGCTGATCTTCTTCGTCAGGTCGAAGCCGTGGACCTTGGGCAGGATGGCCTCGAGGATGACCAGGTCGGGCTTCTCCGAGCGGAACTTCTCGTAGCCGGCCTGGCCGTCCGTGGCGGTGACGACCTGGACCTGCTGCGATTTGATGAGCCGGGTCAGGGCGTCCAGGCTCTGGGTGTCGTAATCGACGATGAGGACCTTTTTCGCGGCCATGAGCGATTCCCTACTTTATTGAAAAGCCGGACCCTTGTCAAACCGGGGGCCCGGACTCCCCGAGGGCGGGGCGCCCCGGCCGCCCGGGAGGGACGGCCTACCTCCGGAACTTCCGGACGGCGAAGAGAGCGGCCAGGACCCCGACCACCCCCAGCGTGAAAAGAAGGATCTTCTTGAGGCGCATCAAAGAAATTCTCCGAGTATCCGAGACCCGGATTATAAGCCTGGGGGGCCGGGACGTCAAACAGAACGGCAGCCGGGGGAGTCGCGGCCGCGCGTGAGGCGTTCTCGGCACGGGTTGGGCGGGGGAAGAGGAGGGAACTTGCGCTAACGTCCCTGCAAGGCAGACGGGGACGCATGCCAGCGTCCAGGGGCGTTGGTACTTGTCCCCTCTTTGTCGGTCTTCGTGTCCCCGGAGCCCGAAAAGCGGTATGATAGGCGCGGCGGGGAGAAATCAGGGACACCGGCCCATGAAGAAGTCGAGACGGCACGCCCTCGGACAGCACTTCCTGGCCAGCCCGGCCGTCCTGGCGAAGATCGTCGCCGCCATCGGGCCGCAGGACGGGGATGTCATTGTCGAGGTCGGCGCCGGGAAGGGCGTCTTGACGGCCGCCCTGGCGGAGAAGGCCGGACGCGTCATCGCCATCGAGAAGGACGGCCGGCTCATCCCCGAGCTGAAGGAGGCGATGCAGGCGACAGTCGAGATCGTTCACGCCGATGCCCTGGCCGTCGACCTCGCCGGGATGGCCCGGCGGGCCGGGGTGCGGGAGCTCCGGGTCGCGGGGAATATCCCCTATTCGATCTCGAGCCCCCTCCTTTTCCGCGTCCTCGACGAGCGCGCGCTCATCGCGGACGCGGCGTTCCTCATGCAGAAGGAGGTCGCCGAACGGGTCACGGCCGGGCCGGGCTCGAAAAGCTACGCCCCGCTGGGGATCCTGCTCCAGAACGAGTTCGAGGCGAAGATCGCGTTCACCGTGGCCCCGGGTTCCTTCTCGCCCCCGCCCAAGGTCCGGTCCGCCCTGCTCGTCCTGCGCCGCCGTTCCGCGCCCGTCCTTCCAGGTGCGGCGGACGAACCGTTCCGCGCCTTCCTCAGGGAGGCGTTCGCCGAGCGGCGCAAGATGCTGTGGAAGAAACTGGCCCGCCGCGCCGACGCGGAGCGGCTCGCCGCGGCCTACGCGAAGGCCGGCTTGGAGAGAGATGTCCGCGCCGAGGAAGTCCCGGCCGCGACGCTCTTCGCCCTCTTCCGGGCCCTCGGCTCCTGATCCGTTGCGCCGGCGCCGCCGGCCCGAGTGTCTCGTCCCGAAGAAATGCCCCCGGCGGTTGTGCTATAATCCGGCCAATGAAAAAGCCGAAGAAGGGCGGGGCGAACGGCAAGCCCGCCGCCCGGAAGCCGGGACTGGCCCTCGAGATCACGGGACTCGTCCTCCTCTTCTTCGCCCTCTTCTCCCTGGTCAGCCTCGTCAGCTATGACTCCAAGGACCCGTCGTTCGCCAGCACGCCGCCGCCCGGCCATCACGTCCACAACTTCGCCGGAAGCGTCGGGGCCTATTTCGCCGAGGCCCTGTTCTGGCTCCTCGGCTTCGCCGCCTTCCTCCTGCCCTTCGGCCTCGGCTATGCCGCCGTCAAGGCCCTCCTCCGCGGCACGGCGGGCGGCCTCCTCCGCCGGACGAGCGCCGTCCTCGTCTTCTTCCTCATCTTTTGCCCGCTCGCGGCGCTCCTCTTCCAGAGGATCCCCTTCCGGGGCACGGTCGTCCAGGCCGGCGGGATCATCGGCATTTTCCATCCTTAGTGTCCTTGAGCGGTACCTGAGCACGGTCGGCTCGTTCATCTTCCTCCTGGCCGTGTTCGGCCTGTTCCTCCTCTTCTCCACCCGCTGGTCGCTCGGCAAGACGCTCCACTTCTTCAAGGGCACGTTCGAATCGACCATCAAGGAGGTCCGCATCCGCGTCACCCGCTACCAGAAGAACAAGGAGCGGGACAAGATGCGCGAGAAGGTCCGGCAGAAGTACACGGAGCGGCCGGAGCCGGCCGCGGAGCCCGACCCGAAGGCCGACCGCAAGGCCGAGCGGAGGGCCGAGAAGGAAAGGAAGCGCCAGGAGAAGGAGGCCGCGAAGGCCGCCGCCCCCCGCCAAGCCGTTCAAGCCGCCCGCGGCCCCGCCCAAGCCCCAGCCGCTCCTCTTCCCCGACCTCGGCAGGCGGGGCGAGTACCAGTTCCCGGCCTTCAACCTCCTCGACCCGGGCAAGCCGGCCGAGAAGATCGACAAGGACGAGCTCTACGATAAGAAGCGCCGCATCGAGGAGAAGCTCAAGGAGTTCGGCATCGAAGGCGAGGTCCGCGAGTACCACCCGGGCCCGGTCATCACGACCTACGAGTTCTACCCGGCCCCCGGCATCAAGGTCGCCCAGGTCGCGAACCTGACCGAGGACCTCTCGCTCGCCCTGGAGGCGGAGTCGGTCCGCATCCAGCGCATCCCGGGCAAGTCCTCGCTCGGCGTCGAGATCCCGAACAACAAGCGGGAGATCATCAAGCTCCGCGACATCATCGAGTCCGAGAAGTTCCTGGAGTCGCCGTCGAAGCTGACCTTCGCCCTGGGCAAGGACGTCCATGGCGGCGTCTACATCACGGACCTGGCCGTCATGCCCCACCTCCTCATCGCCGGCTCGACCGGGACGGGGAAAAGCGTCGCTCTCAACGCCCTCATCGCGAGCATGCTCTACAAGGCGACCCCCGAGGAGGTCAAGCTCGTCCTCATCGACCCCAAGCGCCTCGAGTTCACGCTCTACGAGGACATCCCCCATCTCCTCTGCCCGGTCATCAACGACCCCAAGAAGGCCCACGTCGTGCTCATGGACATCGTCCGGAAGATGGAGGAGCGCTACAAGAAGCTCCAGAGCATCAAGGTCCGGAACATCGACCAGTACAACCAGCAGATGAAGCAGGTCCTGGCCGAGAAGAAGGGCAAGCTGACCGACGAGGAGCGGGAAACGTACCAGCCCCTCCCCTACATCGTCATCATCATCGACGAGCTGGCCGAGCTGATGATGGTCGGCGCCCAGGAGGTCGAGTTCTTCATCGGCCGGCTGGCCCAGCTGGCCCGGGCCGTCGGCATCCACCTCGTCATGGCCACCCAGCGGCCGTCGATCGACGTCATCACCGGCACGATCAAGAACAACTTCTCCTGCCGCGTCGCCTTCCGCGTCCCGTCCAAGGTCGACTCCCGGATCATCATCGACACGATCGGCGCGGACAAGCTCCTCGGCATGGGCGACATGCTCTTCCTGCCGCCGAACTTCCCGCGCCTCATCCGCCTCCATTGCGCCTACATCTCGATCCCCGAGGTCCGGCGCCTGGTCAAGCACGTCAAGTCCCAGGGCACGCCGACCTACGACGACCGCATCGTCCAGGCCGTCAAGGGCGGCGCCGAGCAGTCCTGGGAGGACGACGGGGAGAAGGACGACCGCTACGAGGAGGCCGTCCAGCTCATCCTGACCACGGGCCAGGCCTCGGCCTCCTACCTCCAGCGCCGGCTCAAGCTCGGCTACGCGCGCGCCGCCCGGATCATCGACCAGATGGAGCAGGAGGGGCTCATCGGGGCGTCGGAGGGGAGCAAGCCCCGGGAGATCCTCGTCGACCGCAAGACCTACCTCAAGGACCTGTCGCTGGAGAAAGCCAAGAAGGACGAGTTCTGACGGTCAGTGGACCGTGGGCGCCGCGAGGATGACCCTCGCGCCGGCCCCGGCGCAGCGCCAGACGGCGGCCGGAATGGACAGGAAGACGCCGGTGACCGAAGGATCGAACTGAAACCCGGCCAACCCCCCGATCTCCTCCATCGCCTCCTCGAAGGGGCGCGCCCCGCGGTACACCCTGTCCGTCGTCATGGCGTCCAGGGTGTCGGCCAGGGCGAAGATGCGGGCGCCGAGCGGGATGGCCTCGCCGGCCAGGCCGAAGGGGTAGCCGCGGCCGTCCCAGCGCTCGTGGTGGCAGAGGACGATCTCCGAGGCCCCGGTCAGGCCCCCGAATCCCGCGAGCATCCGGTAGCCGACGAGGGGATGCTCGCGGACAACGTCGCGCTCGAATTCGGTCAGGGGGCCGTTCTTGAACAGGATGGTCCGCGGCACGGCGGCCTTACCGACGTCGTGGAGGAGGGCGCCGCTCTCGATGTCCCGGAGGAGGCGCCGGCCGTCGATGCCGAGGGACCGGGCCAGGAGAACGGCGTAGCGCGCCGCCGTCCTCGAATGGGCGGCCAGGCCGGCGCCCGGGCCGGCCGCGCCGGGGTCGCGGGGGAAAAACGTCGTCCTCATGCTCGTTCGCCGTCCGCTCCCCCGCCGGTCACCTCCCGCCCGGGGCGGGGTCATGCGGTTCCCCTTGAGGAAGCATACGGTTAGTCGTTAGGGGTGAGAGAAGATTGACTCCGAGAGAGGTTGCGCGTCTCGTCGGCCGCTTCCTATAATGAGGGGGCCATGGAAGTCGACAAGAACGGCGTCCCCCTGGACGAGGCCATCCTCGGATACCGGCCCGTCATCTCCTTCCGGGTCCGCAAGGCCCTCGGGAGCGCAACCCCGGACTGGGAGGACGTCGTCGACGAGATCCTGACCCAGGCCATCGAGAAGGTCAAGACCGGGGCCTTCCGGGGGGAGAGCTCGGTCGGGACGTTCCTCTACACCATCACCACCCGCCGCATCATCGACCACATCCGTCAGAAGACCAAGGTCCTCCGCCACGCCCCGGAGCCGGCCCCCCTGCCCGACCCCCACGACGAGACCGAGAACCGGGAGCGGGCCCGGCAGATCGCCCATGTCGTCAACGGCCTCAAGCCGAAGTTCCGGGAGGTCCTCTATCTCTATTATTATCAGGATCTTTCCAGGGACGAAGTGGCCCGCGAGCTGGGCATCTCCCCCCGTCGCGTCAGCGAACGGGTGAACTACGCCATCAAGCTCATCAAGAAGTCCGTCAGACCCTGATTTTTTCCGTTCCCGCTTCCCCATGGCCGACTAAACATGTGGAATTCGCAGAAGGTGTCGGCCATGAGAAAATGCCGGTATGAAGACAGGATCGACGAATACCTCCTCGACCGGATGAAGCCCGAGGAGCAGACGGACTTCGAGGAGCATTACTTCATCTGCCGCTCGTGCTTCGATAAGATGTCGGACCGAAACGAGATCGTTCAGGTCCTTAAGAGGGAGGGCGTCCTGACCAGGCCGGAGACCGGCCGGGCGGCCGAATCCGGGTTCCGCGACCGGGTCGGACGGGCCCTCGCCTATCTCACCCCCCGCCGGCTGGCCGCGGTCGCCGTGCCGACGGCGCTCGTCGTCCTCGCCGCCCTGCTCTTCATCCCCCGCGGCGGTCCGGTCGCGCCTCCGCTCGTCCTGACGGGAGACGGTACCGTGCGCGGCGCCGCGATCCATGTCGTCTCGCCCGTGGCCGAGGTCGCGGAGGCGCCCTCCTCCCTCGAGTGGAAGGCGGTCGGGGAGGACATCGAATACCAGGTTTCCCTGGCCGGGGAGAACCCCCTGCTCAATGCCTCGACCAAGGAGACGCGGATCGTCCTGCCCGAGGAGGCCCGGGCCAGGATGAAGCCCGGCCGGGAATATTCCTGGCAGGTGCGGGCCTTCAAGGCGGACGGCGCCCTCGTGGCCGAGTCCGGCCGCGTCAAGTTCAGGATCCGCGCCAAGGGCTGAGCCGCGCCGCCGGCCCCGCCCCTCAGTCCTCGATCTCCCCGCTCGTCGTCTCGGAGTACATCCGTCCCCGGCTCTGCTCCTCGAAGGCGAGGCAGCACATGAGCCGGCCGCAGAGGCCCGAGATCTTGGTCGGGTTGATGACGATCTGCTGCTTGCGGGCCTTCTGGATCGTCACCGGCTCGAACGTCCGCATGAAGCTCGTGCAGCAGAGGCAGCGGCCGCAGACGCCGAGCCCGCCGATCATCTTGGCTTCGTCCCGGACGCCGACCTGGCGCATTTCGATGCGCATCCGCAGCTCCTTGGCCAGGTCCTTGACGAGCTCGCGGAAGTCGATGCGGCCGTCGGCCGTGTAGTAGAAGATGCCCTTCTTCTCGTTGAAGAAATAGCGGACCGAGACGAGCTTCATCGGCAGGCCCCGGGCCTTGATCCGCTGGAGGCAGAGGTCGAAGGCCCGGGCCTCCTTCTCCCACAGCCATTCGAACTTCCGGACGTCCTCGTCCGTGGCCTTGCGGACGACCGGCACGGCGGACTGGACCGCCTTCGGGTTCCGGCAGAGCAGGCTCGCGTCGTCGACGACGACGGCCAGGTCGCCGCCGAGCTCCGAGTCGATGATGCACCGGTCGCCCGGCTGCAGGGCCAGCTCGCCGCCCCGGGCCCGGAAGAGCCGGCCCGACCGCTCGCTCCGAACGCAGATGATCTCAGGCATGGGTCAATTCTCCGAAATCGGAAAAGAACGTCGCCGCGAGGAGGTTCCGGTTGAGGTTCCCGCGGAGCTCCGAGAGGATGCCCCCGATCTCCCCGAGCAGGGCCATGGCCCGCGCGGGCGGCAGGAGCCGCGCCGCCTCGCGCAGCGGCGCCTCGTAGTCCGGGTTGAGGAGGTACCGGACGTCCCCGCCGAGCGCGAGGAGCAGGATGTCGCGGGCGAAGGACGAGAACAGCTCGAGCGTTTCCTGGAACTCGTCCTGGGACGACTTGGTCAGGCTGCCGAACCGCTCCAGGAAGAGGGAGGCCCGGCGGCCGGCGAGGACGGCCTCGAACAGCCGCCAGGATTCGTCCCGGGAGGCCTGGATGTCGTCCCACTCGAGTTCGAGGGCCCGGTCCAGGTTGCCGCCGACGAGCAGGGCCAGGATCCTGGCCTGGTCCGGCGGGTAGTCGCGGCCGACAAGGAGGCTCTCGATCTCTTCGTTGCTCACCGCTGAGAAGGACAGGGTCTGGCAGCGGGAGACGATGGTCGGCAGGAGCAGAAAAGGGCGGGCGGTCAGGAGGAAGATGTGGGAGAACGACGGCGGCTCCTCGAGGACTTTGAGCAGGGAGTTCGCGGAGTCCGTGTTCATCTTGTCGGCGTCCTCGATGATGAAGACGCGCCGCCGGCCGACCATGGGCCGCAGGTAGGCGGCCTGTTTCAGGACGCGGGTCTGGTCGATGCGGATGTCCCGGGTCTCGGCCTCGATCTCCATGACATCCGGGAAGCGGCCCTCGTCGATGGCCCGGCAGGACGCGCAGCGGTCGCACGAGTCCGCGGTCATTTCCAGGCAGTTGAGGGCCTTGGCCAGGGTCAGGGCCGTCCGCCTCTTCCCCGTCCCGTCCGCTCCGCTGAACAGGAGGGAGTTCGGGACCCGGCCCCGCTCGAGGGCCAGCCGGAGGATGTCCTTGACCCGGCCGTTTCCCGCGATATCCTTGAAGGCCATCGTCCGTCAGTCGTCCTTCCGCCCCGGCCGCCCGTCGCGCAGGGCCCGCTTCAGGTAAGGCGCCGTATAGGAGCCCGCGGCGCCGGCGACCTCCTCCGGCGTCCCCTGGGCCACGATGCGGCCGCCGTCCTCTCCCCCTTCGGGACCGAGGTCAATAATATAGTCGCAATACTTGATGACTTCAAGGTTGTGCTCGATGATGACGACCGTGCCGCCCAGGCCGACGAGCTCAGAAAGGACCTCGAGGAGCTTGCGGACGTCGTCGAAATGGAGGCCCGTCGTCGGCTCGTCGAGGAGGTAAAGGGTCCGGCCGTTCGTCCGCCGGCCGAGCTCCTTGGTCAGCTTGATCCGCTGGGCCTCGCCGCCGGAGAGCGTCGGGGCCTGCTGGCCGAGGCGGATGTAGCCGAGCCCGACCCGCTTGAGCGTCGCCAGCTTGCGCTTGAGCTGGGGGTGGGCCTTGAGGAGCTCGTAGGCGTCGTCGACGGTCATGGCCAGGAAGTCGGCGATCGTCCGGCCCTTGTAGGTCACGGCCAGGGTCTCCTTGTTGTACCGCTTGCCCCCGCACCGGTCGCAGGTGACGAAGACGTCGGGGAGGAAGTGCATCTCGATCTTCTTGACGCCGGCGCCCTCGCATTCCTCGCACCGGCCGCCGGAGACGTTGAAGCTGAAGCGGCTCGAGGAGTAGCCCCGCATCCGGGCCTCCGGGGTCCGGGCGAAGAGCTCCCGGAGGGCGGTGAAGAGCCCGGTGTAGGTCGCCGGGTTCGAGCGGGGCGTCCGGCCGATCGGCTGCTGGTCGACGGCGATGACCTTGTCGATCTGCTCGACGCCGTCCATGCCGTCGTGGCGGCCGACGCGCTGGCGGCCGTTGGCCAGCCGGTTCGTCAGGGCCTTGTAAAGGATGTCGTCGACGAGCGTGCTCTTGCCCGAGCCGGAGACGCCGGTGACCGCGGTCATGACGCCGAGGGGAAGCCGGACGTCGATCCCCTTCAGGTTGTGCTCGCGGGCGCCGCGAATGGTCAGCCAGCCGGAAGGGGCGCGCCGGGAAGACGGCACGGGGACCTTGCGCTCGCCTCGCAGGTACTGGGCCGTCAGGGAATCCGGCGAGGCAAGGATGGCCGCGAGCGGCCCCTCGGCGACCTTGAAGCCGCCGGCCTCGCCCGCGCCCGGGCCGAGGTCGAGGATGTGGTCGGCGGCCCGGATGGTCTGCTCGTCGTGCTCGACGACGACGATGGAGTTCCCCTCGTCACGGAGGCTGCGGAGGAGCGAGATGAGCCGGCCGTTGTCCCGCTGGTGGAGCCCGATGGTCGGTTCGTCGAGGACGTAGAGGATCGCCCCGCAGGCGCGAGCCGACCTGGGCCGCGAGCCGGACCCGCTGGGCCTCGCCGCCGGAGAGGGAGGCCGTCGTCCGGTTCAGGTGGAGGTAGGACATGCCGAGCTCCCCCATGATGGCCAGGCGGGCGCCGATCTCCTTCAGGATCTTCGAGGCGACGAGCGTCTCGGACGGGCCGAACTCGAGCGTCGGCACGAAGCGCAGGAGTTCCTCGATGGGGAGCTCGCCGAACTCGTGGATGGTCTTGCCGCCGACGCGGACGGAGAGGCTCTCCGGCTTCAGCCGGGCGCCGCCGCACCGCGGGCAGACCTCGTTCGTCAGCTCGACCTCTCCCCGTTCGTCGAGCCTCGTCTCGAAGCCCAGCCCGTGGCAGGCGGGACAGGCGCCGTAGGGGCTGTTGAAGGAGAAGTTCCGGGGCTCGAGCTCGGGCAGGCTGACCTCGCAGAACGGACAGAGGAGGCTTTGGGAGAAGAACCGCTCCCGGCCGGCGTCGTCGACGGCCAGGACCTCGCCCTCGGCGACCTCGAGGGCCTTTGCCACGGCGTCCTCGAGCCGCTTCCCGGACTCCGGGCCGACCTTGACCGTGTCGACGAGGACCTCGATCGTGTGCTTGCGGGTCTTTTCGAGGAAGATGTCGTCCTCGAGGTCGTGGAAAACACCGTTCGTCCGGACCCGAAGGAAGCCTTTCTTCCGCAGGCGCTCGAAGAGCCGGGAGTACTCGCCCTTGCGGCCCTTGACGACCGGGGCCAGGATGCGGACCCGCCGCCCCGCGTAGGTCCCGGCGATCCTGCTCACGATCTCGGCCGGCGTCTGCGAGCTCACCGCCCGGCCGCACTTCGGGCAGTGCGGCGTCCCGACCCGGGCGTAGAGGAGGCGGAGGAGGTCGTAGACCTCGGTGATCGTGCCGACGGTCGAGCGGGGGTTGGTCGAGATCGTCTTCTGGTCGATGGAGATGGACGGCGAGATGCCCTCGACGGACTCGACCTCGGGCTTCTCCATCTGGTCGATGAACTGCCGGGCGTAGGCCGAGAGGCATTCGATGTAGCGGCGCTGGCCCTCGGCGAAGAGCGTGTCGAAGGCGAGGGACGACTTGCCGGAGCCGGACGGACCCGTGACGACGATCAGCTTGTTGCGGGGCAGGGCGACGTCGATGTGCTTGAGATTGTGCTGGGCCGCCCTCTTGATGCGTATCTCGTTCAGCATAACCATTTATTTTACCACATTGCGCCCCCGAATTGACCATGGCCGGGGATTCCGTTAGGATGGGAGGCGTCCCATGGCGAACGACGACAAGATCCTCCGCTCGATCGAGCTCATCAAGGACATCGGCTACCGGACCGACTCCATCTGCGCCATCAAGTACCTCCCGGCCCAGGAGGGGAAATACCGCGACTACCCCGACGGCGTCCATCCGGCCCTCCTCGAGGCCCTCGGGCAGAAGGGCTTCCCCCGCCTCTACTCCCACCAGCGCTCCTGCTGGGACGCCCTCCAGGAGAAAAAGAACGTCGTCGTCGTCACGCCAACGGCCTCGGGCAAGACCCTCTGCTACAACCTCCCCGTCCTCGACGCCATCCTCAAGGACCCGTCGACGCGGGCCCTTTACCTCTTCCCGACCAAGGCCCTCTCGAACGACCAGCGGGCCGAGCTCGACGACGTCAACGCCCGCCTGCCGGAGGAGATCCGGGTCTTCACCTACGACGGCGACACGCCCCAGGACGCCCGCAAGGCCATCCGGGCCCGCGGCCATATCGTCCTGACCAACCCCGACATGCTCCACTCGGGCATCCTTCCCCACCACACGAAGTGGATCAAGCTCTTCGAGAACCTCAGATACGTCGTCCTCGACGAGCTCCACAGCTACCGGGGCATCTTCGGCAGCCACCTGGCCAACGTCCTCCGGCGCCTCCGCCGCATCGCCCGCTTCTACGGCTCGGACCCGCAGTTCATCCTGTCGACGGCGACGATCGCCAACCCGGCCGAGATGGCCGAGAAGATGATCGAGGCGCCGGTCACCCTCGTCGACGACAACGGCGCGCCGCGCGGCGAGAAGTACTTCCTCTTCTACACGCCGCCGGTCGTCAACGCCGCCCTCGGCATCCGCCGCTCCTACGTCAACGAGTCGCGGCGCATCGCCTCGATCTTCCTCAAGAACGGCCTCCAGACGATCGTCTTCGCCCAGAGCCGGCTGACGACCGAGGTCCTGCTGACCTACCTCAAGCAGGACATCGAGACGAGCCTCCAGAAGGAGGGCCTCGTCCGCGGCTACCGAGGCGGCTACCTGCCGCTCGTCCGGCGGGAGATCGAGAAGGGCATCCGCAGCGGCGAGATCCTCGGCGTCGTCTCGACGAACGCCCTCGAGCTCGGCATCGACATCGGCAGCCTCGACGTCGCCGTCCTGGCCGGCTACCCCGGGACGATCGCCAGCACCTGGCAGCGGGCGGGACGGGCCGGCCGCAAGACGGGGAGGTCGGCGGCCGTCCTCGTCGCCACGAGCTCGCCCCTCGACCAGTTCATCATCCACAACCCCGACTACTTCTTCGGCAAGCCCCCGGAGATGGCCCTCATCAACCCGGACAACCTGTCGATCCTCGTCAGCCACGTCGAGTGCGCCGCCTTCGAGCTGCCGTTCACGGACGGCGAAGCCTTCGGCCGGGCCGATGTCTCCGGCATCCTCCAGTTCCTCGAGGAGGACAAGCTCCTCCACCACTCGAAGGACAAGTGGTTCTACACCTCGGACGCCTACCCGGCCGATTCCGTCAACCTGCGGAGCATCAGCTCGGACAACTTCGTCGTCGTCGACCAGACCGGCCCGGCCCGGGCCATCGCCGAGGTCGACTTCACCTCGGCCCTGACCGCCCTCCACGAGAAGGCCATCTACCTCTGCGAGGGCGAGCAGTATTTCGTCGAGAAGCTCGACTTCGCGGAGCGAAAGGCCTACGTCAAGAGAACCGACGTCGACTACTACACGGACGCCATCGACTACACGAAGATCAAGGTCCTCGACGTCTTCGAGCGGCGGTCGCTCGGCGAGTGCGGCATCTCCCACGGCGAGGTCCACGTCACGACCCAGGTCGTCGGCTTCAAGAAGATCAAGTTCCACACCATGGAGAACGTCGGCGCCGGCGACCTCAGCCTGCCCGAGAACGAGATGCACACGACGGCCTGGTGGCTGACCGTCCCGGCCCCGCTCCTCCAGGCCGTCCCCTACCCGGCCGAGCAGCGGGTCAACGGCCTCTTCGGCCTGGCCTACCTCCTCCACCATGTCTCGCCGCTCTTCATGATGTGCGACCTCCACGACGTCGGCGTCTCGATCGGCGACAACTCGACCGGCGAGTCGCTCCGGCCGCGGAACGTCCCGGCCCGGACGCAGGGCGAGGAGGAGATGACGGCCGTCCTGGAGCCGGACTTCGAGCCGAACATCTTCATCTACGACAACTACCCCGGCGGCATCGGCCTCAGCCCGTCCCTCTTCGCCCTCGAGACTCGCCTCCTCGACCACGCCCTGCGGACGCTCGAGGCGTGCCCCTGCCGCGACGGCTGCCCGTCCTGCGTCGGGGCGACGAACGAGAGCGGCAAGGACGCGAAGCGCGTCGCCCGCGAGATCCTCCGCCGCCTCCTCGGCCTCGGGCCGGACGCGCCTCCGCCCGACCGCGTCAACTAGGAATCAAGACGAGAGAGACTGTCCCCGTAAGCGGGACAATCTCTCTTTATCCAAGCAGGGCCTCGGGGATTGGCCGAAACGTCATGTGCGGTTTAGCGCAAACCGCACTCTGGAGTGGAGGTCAATCCTCGAGGCCCGGCTAGCCTGGGCTGCCTCGTTTGACAGGAAACCGACGCTATGCTAATTTTGTTTGGAACATCATGAATATCAACATCTTCAAAATCATCTCCGACGCCGACATCGTCGTTCAGTTCATCCTCCTCCTCCTCGTATTCTTCTCCGTCTTCTCCTGGGCCATCATCATCTTCAAGCGCAGGACGCTCCGGGCGGCGTTCCGGCAGTCCGACAAGTTCCTCGACGTCTTCCGGAAGAGCAAGAGCCTGACCGACGTCAACGAGGCCGCCCGCAAGTACCGGGCCAGCCCCCTGGCCGTCCTCTTCCAGGCCGGCTACAAGGAGCTCGCCTACCAGAGCAAGTCCACCGGGGAGAACGGCTGGACCGGCGAGAAGACCGACAGCCTCAACCGGGCCCTGCTCAAGGCCTCGAACGCCGAGGTCTCGCGCCTGGAGAAGATGATGTTCTTCCTGGCCACGACCGGCAGCGTCTCGCCGTTCATCGGCCTTTTCGGGACGGTCTGGGGCATCATGATCTCCTTCGAGCGGATCGGCAGCCTCCGCTCGGCCAGCCTCCAGGTCGTGGCCCCGGGCATCGCCGAGGCCCTCATCGCCACCGCCGTCGGCCTCTTCGCCGCCGTCCCCGCCGTCATCGCCTACAACTATTTCCTCGGCCGCATCAAGGACGTCAGCTCGGACATGGAGGACTTCTCCCTCGAATTCCTGAGCATCGCGGAGAGGCTCCATGGCTCTTAGCGCGCCATCCTTGCCGTCGTCCTCCCGCGGCCGGAGGCAGGTCGGCACGTCGCTCTCCGAGATCAACATCACGCCTTTCGTCGACGTCATGCTCGTCCTGCTCGTCATCTTCATGGTCACGGCGCCGATGATGCAGTCGGGCATCGGCATCAACCTGCCCCAGGCCGAGACGGACTCCAAGCCGGCCGAGGAGGGCCTGACCCTGACCGTGACCAAGGACCAGTACATCCACATCGGCGAGAACACCTACAACATCAACCTTCTCGAGCGGCGCCTGACGGAATACTTCTTCAACAAGCCGAAGAAGGTCGTCTACCTCCAGGGAGACAAGGACCTTCCTTATGGCTTCGTCGTCCGCATCATGGACATCGCCAGGAAGGCGGGCGCCGAGGTCGTCGGCATCATCACCGAACCCGTCGACATCAAAGACAAGAAGAAATGACCGCGGCCACCCGGGGCGTACCCAAGGCCTTCAAGAGGGCCCTCCTCTTCTCCGCCCTTCTCCACGCCGGGCTCCTCGTCTTCATCGTCGCCTCCCCGTCCCTGCCGCGGAGCCGGCCGAAGGGGCTCATCCAGTACGTCAACCTCGTCAGCTTTCCGGGCGGCGGGGGCCCGGGCGGAGGCGGAGGGGGCGGCGAGCCGGTCCTTCAGGCGCAACCTCTCCCCGCTCCGAAAACCAAGGAGATGCTCGGCGACTTGACCGTCCCCGGCAAGGCCAAGGCCGAGGACAAGCCGGGCTTGCGCTACCCCGTCGACAAGCCCAAACCGGCCAAGAAGGCCCCGGAGAAGAAGGCCGCCATCAGCAAGCCCGAGCCCGGGGCGGCGGCCGCCGCGGCGGAAACCGCCGCCGGCGCGGCGACGGGCGGCCAGGGCCAGGGGGGCGCGGGCGGGCCCGGCTACGGCCTTCGGTTCGGGACGGGCTCCGGCGGGCCGGGCACGGGGGGTGGCACCGGAGGCGGCGGGGGCGAGCCCTTCGGCGTCTCGGGCTTCCCCTTCACCTATTACCTCCAGTTCCTCTCCGACAAGATCTCCGCGAGCTGGTTCACCTCGCTCGTCGACCCCGGCGTCAGCGGCCAGTTCCAGACCCAGGTCTATTTCAAGATCTTCCGGAACGGCCAGGTCGGGGACCTCAAGGTCGAGGTCTCGAGCGGGGTCCCGGCCTTCGACCTCTCGGCCCTGCGGGCGATCCAGACCGCCTCGCCCTTCGCTCCGCTGCCGAGCGAGTACGACGGCCAGTATCTCGGCATCCATCTCATCTTCGAGCATTCCCGATGACAAAACAAAGAACGATCCCCCTCCTCATCCTCGCGATCCTGGCCGCGGCCGGCGTCCTCCGGGCCCAGCAGGAGGTCCTGCTGAAGATCAGCGAGGGCATGCCCATGGTCACCGTGGCCATGCCCCCGTTCATCGTCCGCGCGTCCTCGCCCGAGGCCCAGGCGGCGGCCCAGGAGATCCAGCAGGTCCTGGCCGACGACGTCAAGGCCAGCCGGATCTTCCAGCCGCTGCCCAAGGAGTACTACGGCTACATCCGGCCGCTCAACCCGGACAAGATCTTCTTCAAGGACTGGGACTCGATCCAGGCCAAGCTCCTCGTCACCGGGGAGCTCTCGGCCGACGACTCCGGCCGGACCGTCTTCAGCGGCAAGATCTACGACGTCAAGAGCGAGCGTTTCATCGTCGGCAAGCGCTACCAGACGGAGAAGAGCGGCCTCCGGCTCATCGCCCACAAGTTGGCCGACGAGCTGATGAAGCTCTACGGGGAGAAGCCCGTCTTCTCGACCCGGATCGTCTTCGTCAGCAACCGCGACGGCAACGACGAGATCTACATGATGGATTCCGACGGGGCGAACCAGACCCGGATCACCTTCAACAGGGTCAAGGACTACATGCCGGCCTGGTCCCCCGACCAGCGGACGATTGCCTTCACCTCCTACAGGAGGGGGAACGCCGACCTCTACCTCCGCAATATCTACGAGGGCAAGGAGACCCTCGTCGCCGCCAAGGGGACGAGTTACGCGGCCGCCTTCTCCCCGGACGGCAAGAAGCTCGCCTTCTGCTCGACCATGAGCGAGGAGGGCAACGCCGAGATCTACGTCCTCGACCTGGAGACGATGAAGACGAAGCGCCTGACTTACAGCGGCGGCATCGACACGGCGCCGTCCTGGTCGCCCACGGGGCGCGAGATCGCCTTCACCAGCGACCGGA
Organism: Candidatus Aminicenantota bacterium; assembly: GCA_963805045.1. Lineage (GTDB taxonomy): Bacteria > Acidobacteriota > Aminicenantia > Aminicenantales > Saccharicenantaceae > DATKJS01. Next base: position 44,280 of record CAWDTC010000016.1, on the reverse strand, counting down.
CGGGCCAGGGCGCGCCCCAGATCTACATCATGGACGCGGAGGGCTCGAACGTCCGCAAGGTCAGCTTCGGCGGCAGCTATTTTGACTCGCCGGCCTGGTCCCCGACAGGGGACCGGATCGTCTACGTCGCGCGCGTCGAGAACATCTTCGACCTCTACATCCTGAACCTGCGCACCAACCAGACGACCAAGCTGACGGAATCCAACGCCCGGAACGAGACGCCGACCTGGTCGCCCGACGGCCGGCACATCGTGTTCACCTCGAACATGTCGGGCTCGCTCCAGGTCTACATGATCGATTACGACGGGGCGAACCTCCGCCGGCTGACCGACCGGGGCGAGAACAAGCTCGCCAACTGGACCAATTAGCGGGTTGACACCGCCCCGGCCTCATTGTATAAGAGGAAACGGACGGGCGCGGCCGGAGGGGCCGCACGTACCAGAGACGCCCCAGGAGGAGGTTTCATGAAAAGGTTCCTGATTTATGCGCTCGCCATCGTCCTCGTGTTCTCTGTCGCCGTGTCCTGCAAGAAGAAGCCGAAGGAAGTCCCCCCGCCGCCCCCGCAGGCCCAGGAACAGCCCAAGGTCGAGAAGGTCGAGCAGCCGGCGGTCAAGGAGCCGGTCCTGTCCGAGGAAGACATCTTCCTCCAGAAGTCGCTCGAGCAGATCAACAAGGAAAAGCCCCTGGCCAACATCTACTTCGACTACGACAAGGCCCTCATCCGGGATGACGCCCGGCCCGTCCTCGAGGCGAACGCCGGCTGGTTGGCCCGGTTCAAGACGATCAAGATCCTCGTCGCCGGCAACTGCGACGAGCGCGGCACCGAGGAATACAACATGGCCCTCGGCGAGAAGCGGGCCAAGGCGGCCATGGACTACCTGACGACGCTCGGCGTTTCGGCCGGCCGGATGAGGATCATCTCGTACGGCAAGAGCCAGTCCGTCGAGCCCGGCCATAACGAGGCCGCCTGGCAGAAGAACCGGCGCGACGAGTTCCTCGTCATCGAAAAATAGTCCGTGTCCAAGAAGATCCTCGGGGCCGTCCTGATCCTGTCGCTGCCCTGGGCCCTCGCCGGGCAGAGCAAGGAGAAGAAGGCCTACGAGCTGATCTACCAGGACGTCCAGGTCCTCAAGGAACAGGTCCTCGACCTCCGCGCCCGGGTCGACCGGAGCGCGGAGGACATGCGGGCCGTCCGCGAGGAGCTCAAGACGCTGGCCGAGCTCGTCCGGCAGTTCGTCGTCGACCAGGCCGCCGTCAAGGACGACGTGCGGGCCGTGCCGGCCCAGTACCAGGACCTTCTCCGCCGGCTCGACCAGCTCAGCTCTCGACGTCGAGAAGCTCTCGGCCGACCTCGCCGCCGCGCGGCCGGCGGCCCCGGCCGAGACGCCCCCGGAGAAGGCCGGGAAGGAGCCGGCGCCGAAAAAGCCCGACACGAAGCCCGGGCCGGGCGCGCCCCCGACCCCGGCCGCGTCCGCTCCGGCGGTCCCGCCCGCCTCGAACATCTCGCCGACCGAGGCGTACCGGATGGCCTACAACGATTACCTCAAGGGCAATTACGACCTGGCCGTCGAAAGCTTCAAGCTCTACCGCCAGCAATTCCCCGACAGCCCGCTGGCTGACAACGCCCTCTACTGGATCGGCGAGTGCCATTTCAGCCAGAAGAGGTTCCTCGAGGCCATCGACGACTTCAACGAGGTCATCGTGGCCTACCCTCAGGGCGACAAGGTCGCCGCCGCTTACCTCAAGAAGGGCATCAGCTTTGTCGAGCTCGGCCGGAAGGACGAGGCCCTGGCGGCCTTCAAGCTCCTCGTCTCGAAGTACCCGCTCCAGGACGAAGCCAAGATCGCCCAGGACAAGATCAGAGAGTTGACGGAAAAATGAGAGACACCAACAGCCTCAACAAGGTCATCCTCATCGGCCGGCTGGGCAAGAAGCCCGAGATGCGCGCCGTCGCCCAGACGGGACGGCAGGTGGCCCGGTTCACCATGGCCACGAACGAGCGGTTCTTCAACAAAACCACTCGCGAGACGAAGGACCGGACCGAGTGGCACAACATCGTCGTCTGGGGGAACCAGGCCGAGTTCGTCGAGAAGTACCTCGACAAGGGCCGCCAGGTCGTCGTCGAGGGCAAGCTCCGGACCAGGAGTTGGCAGGACAAGGACGGGAACAAGCGGACGACGACCGAGATCGAGGCGGAGAATGTCGTCCTCCTCGGCCGACGCGAGGGCGCAGGCGGCGGGGCCGAGGCCCCCGACTACGAGCCGCGCGCTCCGAGGGAGGCCGAGCCGGAGCCCGAGGGCCCTCCCTTCGACGAGGGTTCCGGCGGCACCGGCGGCACGGGCGGCGGCGAGGACGACGTCCCCTTCTAAATGGCCGACAAGGACAAGGACGAAGACGGCTTCCGGGGCCGCATTATCGAAGACCGCCGGCCCTGGGGCAAGTTCCGCCGCTATCCCCACGAGGACGCCGGCAGCATCAAGATCATCACCGTCGACCCCGGCGGGGTCCTGTCGCTCCAGTACCACGACCGCCGCGACGAGTTCTGGGTCGTCCTCGACGCGGGGCTGGAGATGACCGTCGGGGACCGGGTGTGGAGGCCGGCCGCGGGCGAGGAGATCTTCATCCCCCGCCGGGCCGCCCACCGCGCCCGCAACACCGGCCCGGCGCCGGCCCGCGTCCTCGAGATCTGGGTCGGCCGCTCCGACGAGGACGACATCGTCCGCCTCAAGGACGATTACGGCCGCCGCTGACCTTCCCCTGAAGAACCCTCCTATTAAGATCCGGACGGGTCCTGCCCGCGTGCGTCACTGTGTGCGGTGGCGCCAAGGCCGTCTTTATCCCCCGGCCCCGGGAACCTGTCACGGTTCCCCCATCGGCAAGGCAGACGGGTCCCCCTCCAAACGGGGACTTGCAGACGGCCTCGGCGTCACCTACGCTAGTCCCCGCCCGATTGCCCGAGGGGCGTCGGGGATTGGCCAGAACGTCATATGCGGTTTAGCCTTCCCTACTCGATTAGGAAAAGCGGAGGGGTGGCCGGTGCCACTCCCCGCCCGCCCGCAGCGGAGCTCCCAGTAACGCAGGGTACGATGCTGGAAAACGTCATGGCGGAGCCTATCGAGATCCTCTGGCCGCGGCACCTGAGGTAGCGGGCTATGGAGCCTTCAACTTGGGTGCGGGGAGTGTGAGCCGGAGCGAGGATGGACGGGGACGCACACGGGCAGGACCCCTCCGACCTTAGGTTGTGGAACGCCGCGACCGGAGTTATTCGGTCGGCCGGCTGCCGAGAAAGACCTGGGGGTGGTGGACGAGGATCTCCTCGATTACGTACTCCTCGATCTCCTGGGCGCTCCGCAGCTTCATCGCCTCGGTCACGATCTTCTCCGCCGTCCGGACCTCGACCGCGCGCAGGGCCTTCTTGATGCGCGGGATGAAGATCGGGTTCATGCTGAAGGTCCGCAGGCCGAAGCCCATGAGGACGATGGCGGACAGGGGGTCGGCGGCCATCTCGCCGCAGACGGTGACGCCCTTGCCCGCCTTCTCGGCCGCCTGGATGACCAAGCGGATGAGCCGGAGCACGGCCGGATGGAAGGGTTTGTAGAGGTAGGAGACGAACTCGTTCGACCGGTCGACGGCCAGGAAGTACTGGATGAGGTCGTTCGTCCCGATGCTCACGTAATCGACCTCGCGGAGGATGACGTCGGTCAGCGCCGCCGCCGCGGGGACCTCGATCATGACGCCGAGGGGGATCCGCTCGTCGAACTTGACCTTCTCCCGGCGCAGCTCGGCCTTGACCTCCTCGAAGATGTCCTTGACCTCGACGACCTCCTCGACCTCGGTGACCATGGGGATGAGGACGCGGACGTTCTTCAGCACGCTGGCCCGGAGGATGGCCCGGAGCTGGATGCGGAAGAGGGGCTTGTTCCGGAGCGAGAAGCGGACGGCCCGCAGGCCCAGGGCCGGGTTGGGCTCCTGCTCGATGTTGAGCTGGGGCAGCGATTTCTCGCCGCCGATGTCGAGCGTCCGGATGTAGACCGGGTGCGGCGCCGCCCCCCGGGCGATCCGCGAGTAGAAAGCCAGGTGCTCTTCCTCGTCCGGCAGCGATGTCGTCCTCAGGTAGATGAACTCCGAGCGGAAGAGCCCGACGCCCTCCGCGCCCAGCGACATGGCCATAGGGACTTCCTCGGGCAGCTCGATATTGGCCAGGAGGTGGACCCGGACCTTGTCCAGCGTCACGGCCTTGAGCCGGGCCGTCTTCTGGAGCTCCCGGCGGTAGTGGTCGTACTTCTCCTTCTTGGCCTGGTACTCGCGCCGCACGGCCGCGGGCGGGTTGATGATGACCTCGCCCCCCGTGCCGTCGACGATGACGAAATCTCCGTCCCGGACGTGCCCGGTGACGTTCCGCAGGCCGAGGACGGCCGGGATGTTCATCGACCGGGCCAGGATGGCCGTGTGCGACGTCTGGCCGCCCATGTCCAGAGCGACGCCGAGGGTCATCTGGCGACCCAGGCGCACGGCCGCCTCCGACGGCAGGAGCTCGTGGGCGACGAGGATGTGCTGCCCGACGGGGGCCTTCTCCTTCTCCCGGCCGGCCTCGAGGTTCCGGTAGATCCGGGCCAGGACGTCCGAGACGTCGGACTTCCTCTGGCGGAAATAGTCGTCGGCCAGGGATTCGAAGATCTGCTCGAAACGGGCGTTCGTCTTCGACAGGGCCCACTCCGAGCGGGCCTTCTCTTCGCGGATGATGTGCTCGAGGCCGGAGAGCAGGGCGGGGTCCTCGAGGATGAGGAGGTGGGCCTCGAAGATGAAGGAGTTGTCCTCCCCCATCTTCTCCTTGATGCCCTCCCGGACCTGGACGAGCTCGGCCTTGGTCCGCTCGATGGCCCCCATCAGCCGGCGGACCTCGTCCTCGACCTGCGGGGCGGGGATGAGCTCCTTGCGCGACGTGAAGACGACCCGCTTCGGCAGGAGGACCTCGCCCAGGGCGATGCCCGGCGAAACGCCGATCCCCCTCAGCCGGACGATGTCCACGGCCCGCTACTCCTTCTCGTCGAAGCGGTTGACGATGAGCTCGGCCAGGGCCCCGACGGCCGCCTCCTCGTCCTTGCCCGAGGCGGCGAGCTGGATGACCGTCCCCTGCGTCGCGGCCAGGGTCAGGATGCCGAGGATGCTCTTGCCGTCGATCTCGTTGCCGTCCTTGACGATCCTGACGGACGCGCCGAAGCGGTTGGCCAGGTTGACGAACTTGACCGCCGCCCGGGCGTGCAGTCCCAGCTTGTTCTTGATGGTGACCGTGCGTTCGACCATGGGCGTCTATTTCGCGCGGGAGCCGAGCAGGGCGCTGACGAGGTGGATGTTCTTCTTCCCCTGGTCGACGACCTTCCGGGCGACGTCCTTGAGGGTGTTGCTCCGCTGCAGGGAGACGAACTTGATGAGCATCGGCAGGTTGACGCCGGTGATGATCTCGACGCGGTTCTCCTTCAGGAAGGCGAAGCTCAGGTTCGAGGGCGTGCCGCCGAACATGTCGGTGAAGATGATGACGCCGTTCTTCTGGTCGACCCGCTTGAGGCTCTGGCTGATCTTCCTCTTCGACTCCTCGACGTCGTCGTACCAGCCGATGGAGATGGCCTCGATGTTCGAGGCCTCGCCGAGGATGATGGTCAGGGCGTTGAGGAGCTCCTCGGCCATCTTGCCGTGGCAGACGATGACGCCGCCGATCATGGCCGCCGGCTCCTCTCCGTTTCTCCGCGATGCATGCCCGATGCCTCCGCCGCGGGCCGCCGCCTCCTGGCGGGGCGCCGCGGGCGAGTCCCTATTGTATAGGAAGGCCGCCTATTTATAAAGGTCCCGGTGATAGATCTTGATCTCGCCGCCCGTCTTTTTGAGGCGCGTCCGGAGCTCCTCGGCGATGACCACGGACCGGTGCTTGCCGCCCGTGCAGCCGATGGCGATCGTCAGCGTGCTCTTCCCTTCCTTGACGAAGTGCGGGATCATGAAGTCGGTGAACCGGACGAGCTCCCTGAGGAAGCCCTGTCGTCTCGGGCGAGGAGAGGACGAAGTCGCGGACGCTCCTGGCCTTCCCGTTCCGGTCCCGCAGGCGGTCGACATAGAACGGGTTGGGCAGGAAGCGCGTGTCGAAGACGAGGTCCGAGTCGAGGGGGATGCCGTACTTGTAGCCGAAGCTGATGAGGACGGTCTGCATGCGCAGGGACCGGGCCCGGAGGACCCGGCGGCTGATGACCTCCTTGAGCTGGGAGAGGTTCAGGTTCGAGGTGTCGATGACCTCGTCGGCCGCCTTCTTGACCGCGGCCAGTCGCCGCCGCTCGAGCCGGACGCCCTCGAGGATGGAGCGCCGGCGGCTCAGGGGGTGCGGCCGCCGGGTCTCGCTGAAGCGCTTGACGAGGGCCTCGTCGCGAGGCGTCGAGGAAGACCAGCCGGGCGGGCACGCGCTTCCGGATCTCCCTGAGGACGCGCGGGAACTCCGTCAGGAAATGCGGCTCGCGGATGTCCAGGACGAGGGCGACCCGGTCGATCTCGACCTTCTTCTTGAGCCACAGCTCGACGAAGTCAGGGATGAGCTTGGCCGGGAGGTTGTCGACGCAGTAATAGCCGCGGTCCTCGAGGAAGCGGCTGACGACGGTCTTGCCCGAGCCCGAGAGCCCGGTGATGACCAGGAACCGGTTGTCCTTGAGCGTGTTCGCCATGGCCGCCTCTCAGGTCAGGATCCTGTTCAGCCTCTTGATGATCTCCGAGGGGGCATGGTAGCCCCGCTCCCGGAGGATGTGGACCTTGCAGGCGACCTCGATCAGGGTGGCGATGTTCCGCCCGGGCGCGACCGGGATGGCCAGCTGCGGCACCTTGACGCCGAGGATGGACTCCTCGTCCGAGGCCTTGAGGCCGAGGCGGTCGACCTCGAAGCCCCGCCGCCAGTGCTTGAGCCTGATGATGAGGTCGACCCGGGCCGCGCGCCACGACAGAGGCCGGCCCGAAGATCTCCCGGATGTTGATGATGCCCAGCCCGCGGATCTCCATGAAGTTCCGGCTCAGGGGCGGGGCCGAGCCCCGCAGGCCCCCGCCGGGCGCCTTGCGGATGCGGACGACGTCGTCGGCGATGAACTTGTGGCCGCGGGCGATGAGCTCCAGGGCGCTCTCGCTCTTGCCGATGCCGCTGTCGCCGACGATGAGGGTGCCGACGCCGAAGATCTTCAGGAAGCCGGCGGAGATCGTCGTCTGCTCGATCTTCTCCGCCCGGACGGCGCGTCCCTTAGCCATGGGAACCGTCCTCGATCTCTCGCAGGACCCGGAGGGCCTCGGCCGCCGTCGGCGCTTGGACGAGCCGCGCGACGAGCGTCCGCGAGCGGCGGGCGAGCTTGGCGATGGCGGCCAGGACGCGGAGGTTGGCCTCCGGTTTCTCGACCGGCGAGACGAGGAGGAAGATGACGTGCGTGTCCCGGCCGTCGACCGACCGGAAGGAGACCCCCTCGCGGGACAGCCCCAGCATCAGGACCGGGGCCTCCAGGCCCTCGACCTTGCAATGGGGGATGGCGACGCCGCCGCCGATGGCCGTCGTGCCGAGGTCCTCCCGCTCCAGGAGCCTGGCGAGGAGGACGTCGGCGGTGACGGACGCCGTCCGGCCGTCGAGCCGCACCGGTCATCTCGCGAAGGACGTCCTCGCGCGTCCGGCCCCGCAGGTCGTTGAGGACGAGGTCCTCGGTGAGCAGGGACTGGACCTTCATCGCCGCGCCGCGCCCCTCATTCCGGCTCGATGAGCCCGAAGTTCCCGTCCCTGCGCTTGTAGAGCACGGCCCAGCTCGTCCGTCCCCTCGCGGCGGAAGACGATGACCTCGCGGTTCTTGAAGGCGAGCTGGGCCATGGCCTCCTCGAGCGACAGGGGCTTGCCGGCATAGCTCTGGCCGCGGATGACCCGTTTCTCGGGCTCGGCGGCGGCGGGCTCGGTGGCGAGCTCCTTGCGCTCGCGGCCGCCGCGCCGCTTCCGCTCCCGCCACTTTTCGCGATCCTTGCGGATCTTCTTCTCCAGGTTGTCGAAGGCCAGGTTGAGCGAGCCCATCATGTCCGGCGATTCCTCCAGGACGACGAAGCCCGCGCCCTTGACCTTGACGTGGATCTCGGCCCGGTGGCGGTTCTTCTGCACGGCCAGGATGACGTTCACGTCGAGGACGTCGTCCGCCAGGTCCCGCAGGCGGCCCAGCCGCTTCTCGCAGTAGTCCTGGATCTCCGGCGTCAGGACGGCCTGGCGCGCCGTGTAATGGACGTTCATGCCCTTTCCTCCATGATGGACTTCCGTTTGCGGATGTGGGACGGCTCGATCTTGAGCTGCATCCGGTACTTGGCGACCGTCCGGCGGGCGATCTTGAGGTTCTCCCGGGCCAGGAGGTCGCCGATCTCGATGTCGCTCAGCGGGTTGGCGGGGTCCTCTCCCTCGACGAGCTTGCGGATCTTGTCCTTGACGAGGAGCGAGGAGACGTCCTCTCCCGAGCCGCCCGGCAGCGACTTGTGGAAGAAGAACTTCAGCGGGACCATGCCCTGCGGCGTGAGCATGAACTTGTTGGCCACGACCCGGCCGACCGTGGACTCGTGGACGCCGATCTCCTGGGCGATCTCCATCAGGGTCAGGGGGCGGATGTCGTCGAGGCCCCTCTCGAAGAACCCCTTCTGCTTCTCGACGATGTACTGGGCGACCTCGCTTGATCGTCTTGTCCCTCTGTTCGAGGCTCCGCATGAACCAGAGGGCCTTCTTCAGGCTCTCCTCGAGGAAGCGGCGGGCCTCCGGGTCGCCCTGGGAGGCCCGGGCCATGAGCTGGCGGTAGTACGGACTGATGCGGAGGCGGGGCAGGCCGTCGTCGTTGAGGGTGATCTTCCAGTCGTCGCCTTCTTTGGTGACGATGATGTCCGGGACGACGTAGGCCGTCTTCTCCTCGTTGTACTTCCGCCCCGGTTTCGGGTCGAGGTGCCTGATGAGCTCGACGTGCTCGCGGATCTCCTCCTTCGGGATGCCGAGGGCCCGCGAGAGCTGGACGAAGTCGGATTTCTCGAGGAGCGGCAGGTGGCTCGTGATGATGGCCCGGGCGAGGTCGTCCTTGAGGCCCAGGCTGTCCATCTGGGCCAGCCAGGCCTCGGGGACGTTCCGGCTGCCGCAGCCGACGGGGTCGAAGGCCTTGATCTTCTCCCGGACCCGCTCGATCCTCTCCGGCGTCGTCCTGGCCAGGCCGGCGAGCTCCTCGGCGGACGAAGCCAGGAGGCCGTCCTCGTCGAGGTTCCCGATGATGAAATCGGCGATCTCCAGGTCCTCGGCGTCGAAGAAGGTCAGCGTCGCCTGCCACCCCAGGTGGTCCGCGAGCGAGGGGGTGCGCGAGAGCGTGTTCTCCAGGGAGACGGCCTCGCGGTCCTCGCGGAAGCGGGGCCGGAATCCGTCGTCGAGGTACTCCTGGAAGCGCGCGTCGAAGCCGTCCGCCTCGCGCGGTTCGAAGTTCGGGTCCTCGGCCGGCAGCTTGAGCTCGGCCGGCGTCTCGTCCCGCGGCTTCTCCGCGTCGCGCTCCTCGGCGGGCTCGCCGGCCTCCGGGGCCGTCCGGTCCAGGGATTCGCCCTCGATCTCGATCATCGGGTTCTGGGCCAGCTCGGTGTTGATGACCTCGATGAGTTCCAGGTTCGTCAGGGGCAGCAGCTTGATGGCCTGCTGGAGGGCGGGCGCCAGGATCTGCTTCTGGACCTGCCGCTGGTCGAGTCGCTGACGGAACGTCATCGTGCGGACCTCGTGCCCTCTCCTGTCTCCATATCTAAAGACGGAACTCGTCGCCCAAATAGCTCTTGCGCACGTCGGCCGAGGCCACGATCTCCGCCGGGGCCCCCGCCATGAGGACGCGGCCGCCGTCGAGGATATAGGCCCGGTCCGTGATCTTCAGCGTCTCGCGGACGGCGTGGTCAGTGAGCAGGACCCCGATCCCCCGGTCGCGGAGCTTCCGGATGATCCCCTGGAGGTCGAGGACGGCCAGGGGGTCGATGCCGGTGAAGGGCTCGTCGAGGAGGATGAAGTCGGGGTCCGTGACCATGGCCCGGGCGATCTCCAGCCGGCGGCGTTCGCCCCCCGAGAGCGTCAGCGCCCGCGACCGGGCCAGCCTCTCCAGCCCGAACTCGGCCAGCGTCGCGGCCGCGACGGCCTCCCGCGAGGCCGTGTCGCCGGGCCGCATCTCGAGGACGGCCATGAGGTTGTCCTCGACCGTGAGCTTCCGGAAGGCCGAAGGTTCCTGGGGGAGCAGGCACAGCCCCCGCCGGGCCCTCAGGTACATGGGGAGGCCGGTGATGTCCTCGCCCTTCAGGTAGACGCGGCCGCCGTCACCGGCGATGAGGCCGACGATCATGGAGAAGGTGGTGGTTTTCCCCGCCCCGTTGGGGCCCAGAAGCCCGACGATTTCCCCCTCACCGACCTCGATCGTGACCCCGTCGACGACCTTTTTCGCCCCGAAGCTCTTCTCGAGTTCGACGGCCTTCAGGGAACCCTTCATGGTTCACGATTTGACGACGGTGATCGACCTTCCCTGTCCCTTAGTTTCGATGAGGATTTTATCATCGGCCAGGCGAAAAGTCAATTTGTCCCCCCGGGATTCCCCGCGGCCCTCCTCGGCCAGAACGGGGTCGCCGGTGAGGACGAGGGTTTCGGCCTGCGGGTCGTAGAGCGCCTCCCGGCCCCGGCCCTCGTAGCGCCCGAAAACGAAGACGACGCCGCCCGCCGCCCGGAGGTCGCGGACGTCATTCCCCTCCCCGGCCAGGCGGACGGCCACGGCGTCCGCGGTGAGCCTGGCGTCGGGGATGGCGACGTGGCTCCGGCCCTCGAACCGGATGGTCCGCTCGCCGGGGGCGTAGGCCATCGCCTCCCCGCCCGCCTCGATCCCCGCCTCCCCTGCGCCCCGTCCGGCGGGACCGGGGAAGCCGGCCAGGACGCCGCCCCGGCCTCGGACCTCTCCGCTCTCCTCGCGGACGTCGAGCTCCGCCGCCTGGATGGAACGGCTGCCCTGCCAGACGCGGGCGTCCCCCTCGAGATGGAAGGTCTTTCCCCGGCCGGACGACCTCAGGACCCGGCAGGCGGCGAAGACGGCCTCGCCGGGCGGGAAGAACCCGACCGCCCCGCCCTCGGTCCGGGACTTGAGCAGGCAGCGCACGCCGCCCGAGGCCGAGACCTCGTCCGGGCCCTCGGCCAGGACGATCCTCGGCGCCTCGACCCGCGACCCGGACGACTCGAGGCGGGCCGTCTCCCCTTCCTTCGGCAGGACCGTCAGCAGCCCGTCCGCTGCGGAATAGGCCAGGCCGTCGCCCGTCAGCTCGTAGGACAGGTCCGGGTCCTTGCGGAGCTCCGCCGTGGCCCCGCCCGAGGCCGTCCAGCCGGCGACCGCCCCTTTCGGGTCGAGCGTCAGCCCGATCGTCGCGGCTTCGACCGTCCCGGCCGGCTCGGCCGGCGCCTCCAGGCCCATCCGCGCCCCGCCCTCCGCCTCGACGCGGGCGATCCTGGAGGAACCTGCGAAGCAGCCGAGGCGCACGGTCCGGGCCTCGACGACCCGGCCGCCGGCGCCACCGCGCGAGACGAACCGGCCGCCCCCTTCGAAGACGGCCGAGCGGAGGGAGCCCTCGTCCGGGGCGAGCTCGAAGTCCGCGGCCGCCGCGCTCCCCTCGCCGTCATCAGAGGCCAGGCGCACGGCGCCCTCGGCCCGGCCCCTCTTCGCCGCCCTGGAATAGGCCAGCGAATCCCCCGTGAGCACGGCCCTGCCGCCGACGGGAGGACCGGCCTCGATCTCCAGACGGAAGCCGCCCGAGGCGCGGAGCTCCTGCGACGGGTCGGAGTACTCGAAGGCGGCGCCGGTCCCCGTCAGGCGATCGGACGAGAACGTCCCGCCGCGGCCGGCCCGGTAGAGGCCCCGCTCCTGGTCGTAGTCGAGGGCCTCCGTGGCAAAGGAGAGGTCGCCGCCGCTCACCGCGACCCGGCCCGAGATCGAAAAATGGACCATGCCCTTGTCATAGGCGGCCCGGTCGGCCGTGATGCGCACGGGGCGCCCGTCGGCCCGGCCGTGGTCCACGACCTCGACCGAGCCCTCGAGGTGGTCGCGGCCGTCGTCGCCGAGGAAGAACCGGTCTGCCCGGGCCTCGACCCGGACCCGGCCGTCCTCGTATTCCCGGTAACGGACGCCCTCCTTGCGGTCGACGGCCCGGCCGGCCGGGACGGACGAGGCCGGGGCCGGCGGCGCGGGACGCGGCCGGCGGCCGACGAAATGGTAGAGGACGGCCGCCAACAGGACCGTCAGCAGGGCGACGGCGCCGCGCCGGACGGACCGGGCCAGCGGGTCGCCGCGCGCGCTCGTGCGCATCGTCAGACCTTCAGGTCCTCGGCCGAGAGGCTGACCTTCTCCTCGCCGAGGTATTCGGAGACGAGGAGCGAGTAGGCCAGGGCGACCCGGCTGCCCCGGCGCAGGACGTGGGCCCAGTCCGCCTTGTCCCAGCCCACGACCTCGAAGACCTTGCCGTTCTGCCGGCCGAGGAACTTCAGGTGCTTGCGCTGGAGGACCCGCGGCTCGCCGTAGACCTCGACGCCCTCGCTCAGGAAGAGGGGCTTCGGGTTGCCGACGCCGAACGGGACGAGGAGCGAGAAGTGGTCGAGGAAGCGGCGGTCGATGTCCGAGAAGGCGATGGGGAGGTCGATGTGGAGCTTGCGGACGAGGTCCTCGTCCTTGATGCGGGCCTCGGCCAGGCCGTTCAGCGTCTCCTTGAAGGCGCCCATCCGCTCGAGCGGCAGGGTGCAGCCCACGGCCAGCCGGTGCCCGCCGTAGCTCAGGAAGAGATGCCGGCACTCGTCGAGGAGGTCGATGAGCGGCACCTCGGGGATGCTGCGGCCGGAGCCGCTGGCCTTGCCGTCCTCGTAGTTGAAAAGAAGGACCGGCCGGTGGAAGCGGTCCTTGAGCTTCGAGGCGACGATGCCGATGACGCCGCGGTGCCAGTCCTCGCCGCCGAGGACGAGGCACTTGTACTTGCGGTCGAGGCCGCGCTCCTCGACCCGGTCCCGGGCCGCCTCGAAGATCCGCTCCTCCATCCGCTGGCGCTTCGAGTTCAGCTCCTCGAGCTCGGCCACGAGGGACAGGGATTCCTCGAGCGAGTCGCAGAAGAAGAGGCGCACGGCCAGGTCCGTCATGCCCATCCGGCCGGCGGCGTTGATCCGGGGGCCGATGCGGAAGCCGAGGTCGCCCTCGGAGATCTTGCGGTGGCCGAGCCCGCAGGCCTCGATGAGGCTCCGGAGGCCGGTGTTGGCCACGTTGCCCAGGCCCTTCAGCCCGGACTTGACGAAGAGCCGGTTCTCGCCCTTGAGCTCGGCGACGTCGGCGACCGTGCCGATGCAGACGAGCTTCATGTAATGGGGCAGCCCGGCCGCCCGGGGCGACTTGGCGAGGAGGGCCTGGATGAGCTTGAAGGTGACGCCGACGCCGGCCAGGCCCCGGTCGGGATATCCGGAGTCCGGGAGGACCGGGTCGAGGACGGCCACCGCGTCGGGCAGCGTCTCGCCCGGCCGGTGGTGGTCGGTGATGATGACGTCGACGCCGCGGGCCTTGGCCTGGGCCGTGAACTCGACGGCCTTGACGCCGCAGTCGACGCTGATGACGAGGCCCGTGCCGCGCTCGACGGGGATGTCGACGTGGTGCTCCTTGATGCCGTAGCCGTCGCGGAGCCGCTCGGGGATGAAGTACTCGACCTCCGCCCCGATCGAGCTCAGGGCCTTGAAGAGCATGACGACCGAGAGGACGCCGTCGACGTCGTAGTCGCCGAAGATCAGGATCTTCTCGCGGCGGGCGATGGCCTGCTCGATCCGGGCCACGGCCTCCGCCATGCCCTTCATCAGGTAGGGGTCGTGGAGGCCGTCGAGGCTGCCGTAGAGGAAGGCCCGGGCCGCTTCGGCCGTCAGGATCTTCCGGTTGGCCAGGATGCGGGCGATCGTCAGGGGCAGCCCCAGCTCCGCGGCCAGGCCCTCGGCCTCGGGCCGCGGGGGAGTGACGAGCCAGAGCGAGGAGTTCATCGTTCCCTCAATGTAACACATCCCTCTGCCGCCGACAATTCGGAGCTTCGCGATTGACAAGCAACCCCTTGAAAAATATAATGCTTAAGCCATGTTTCGAAGCCTTCGAGAAAAACTCGCCCGGTCCCGCCGCGCTTTCCGCCGCGTCGAGGAGGTCTTCCAGAGCGGCCGGGAGCGCGACGGCATTCTCGACGGCCTGGCCGAGGCCCTCATCCTGGCCGACGTGGGCGTCGCCACGAGCGAAAAGGTCGTCGCGGCGATCCGCGCCAAGACCGGCAAGGGCGACCCCCGCGAGGTGCTCGAGGCGGCCCTCAAGGCCGAGCTCGAAGCGCTCCTGGCGCGCCCCGGGGCGCCGGCCGCCCCGCTCGCCGGCCCGGCCGTGGTCATGATGGTCGGCGTCAACGGCGGCGGCAAGACGACCTCCGCGGCCAAGCTCGCCGCCCGCGCCTCGCGGCAGGGCCGGAAAGTCGTCCTCGCCGCCGCCGACACGTTCCGCGCCGCCGCCCAGGAACAGCTCGTCCTCTGGGGGCGGCGGCTGGGCGTCCCCGTGGTCAAAGGCCAGTACGGCGCCGACCCGGCCTCGGTCGTCTTCGACGCCCTCCAGTCGCTCAAGGCCCAACGGGCCGACCTGCTCGTCGTCGACACGGCCGGCCGCATCCACACCAACGCGAACCTCATGAGCGAGCTCGAGAAGATCCGCCGCGTCGCCGGCCGCGAGGTGCCCGGCGCGCCGCACGAATCCCTGCTCGTCCTCGACGCGAGCGTCGGCCAGAACGCCGTCCTCCAGGCCCGCGAGTTCCTGAAGTTCTCCGGCCTCACGGGCCTTTTCCTGACGAAGCTCGACGGGACGGCCAAGGGCGGGGCCGCGATCGGCATCGCCGACGAGCTCGGCCTCCCCATCCGGTACATCGGCGTCGGCGAGTCGGAGGACGACCTCCTCGACTTCTCGCCCCGCGAATTCGTCGAGGCGCTGCTCTCATGACCGCCGCCGACCGGGACCTCGGCTTCATGGAGATGGCCTATGGCCTGGCCGAGCGGGCCCGCGGCCACGCCAGCCCCAACCCGCTCGTCGGCGCGGTCGTCGTCCGGGACGGCGCCATCGCCGGGGTCGGCTTCCACGAGGAGGCCGGCCGGCCCCACGCCGAGGTCAACGCCCTGCGCATGGCCGGGGAGCGGGCCCGGGGGGGCACGATCTACGTCACGCTCGAGCCGTGCGTCCATTGGGGCCGGACGCCGCCCTGCGTCGATGCTCTTCTCACCGCCGGCCTGAAGCGGGCGGTCATCTCCGCCCACGACCCGAACCCGCTCGTCCATCGCCGGGGCGCGGCCCGCCTCCGGGCGGCCGGGCTCGAGGTCGAGGTCGGGCTGCTCGCGGAGAGGAACGCCCGTCTGAACGAGGCCTACGTCAAGTACATCACGACCCGGGTCCCGTTCGTGACGGTCAAGGCGGCGGCGAGCCTCGACGGGAAGACCGCCACCCGGACGGGCGATTCGAAATGGATCTCGGCCGCAGCGACGAGGGAGTACGTCCATCTCCTGCGCGGCGAGTCCGACGCCCTGATGGTCGGCATCAACACGGTCCTCCGGGACGACCCGCGGCTCACCGTCCGCCATCCGACCTGGGGCCGGAAGAAGGTCACCCGGGTCGTCCTCGACTCCATGCTCCGCGTCCCGCCCACGGCGCGCCTGCTTGGGACGCTCGAACTCGGCCGGGTCATCGTCTTCGGCCGCGAGGGCGCCCCGGCCGGCAAGGCCGACGCCCTGCGGGAGAAGGGCGTCGAGGTCGTCCTCATCGATAGGCCCCCCAGGCAACCGGCCGGGAGGGGCCTATCGATGAGGACGGCGGCCTCGAGGCCGTGCTGGCCGAGCTCGGCCGCCGCGAGATCGCCTCGCTCCTCGTCGAGGGCGGCGGGCGGCTCGAGGCGAGCTTCGTCGAGCGGCGGCTGGCCGACAGGATCGTCCTCACCGTCTCCCCCAAGCTCATCGGCGGCCGGGACGCCCGGGGCGTCCTCGAGGGCCGGGGCGCGGCCCTGGTCCGCGAGGCCCTAGCGCTCAGGGAGATGCGCGCCTTCCGGCTCGGCGACGACCTCATCGTGGAGGGATATCTCTGATGTTCACTGGCATCATCGGACACCAGGGTCTTTTCGGCGGCTTCCGCCGCGGCCGGGAGGAGCTCCTCGTCGAAGCGCCGGAGCTCGCCGGGCGGCTCCGCCCGGGCGACAGCGTCTCGGTCAACGGCGTCTGCCTGAGCCTCCTCGGCGCGGACGGCGGCGCCCTCCGCTTCAACCTGTCGCGGGAGACGCTCGACCGGACGACGCTCGGCGGCCTCAGGCCGCGTGCACGGCTCAACCTCGAGCTGCCGCTGACCCTCGGGACGCCGCTCGGCGGGCACATGGTCTCGGGCCACGTCGACGCCGTCGGCAAGGTCCTGCGGGCGGTCGAACGCCGGCCCGGCCGGCGCCTGACCGTCTCGTTCCCGCCCGACCTCCGGCCGTTCTTCGTCCCCAAGGGGTCCGTGGCCGTCGACGGGGTCAGCCTGACCGTCGCCTCGCTCGGCCCGTCCTCCCTGGATATCGAGCTCATCCCCCTTACCCTGGAGGGGACCAACCTGGGCTCGCTCCGGGCCGGCGCGGCCGTCAACCTCGAGTGTGACATGGTCGGAAAATACGTGTATAATTGGTTGGTTAACGAGAGGAAAACGGGACGATAGAGGCCCCGCGGGAGGGCCTTTCCCCGATCGGACGGACCCCATGGACAGACAGGACAAGACGCTTTCCGTCGAGCAGGCCGTGGCCGAGATCAAGGCCGGCCGGATGATCGTCATCGTCGACGACGAGGACCGCGAGAACGAGGGCGACCTCATGGTCGCCGCCGAGAAGGTCACGCCCGAGATCGTCAATTTCATGGCCAAGCACGGCCGGGGGCTGATCTGCCTGCCCCTGACCCGGGAGCGCCTGGACGAGCTCCAGCTGCCGCTCATGGTCGCCGACAACACGGCCCGCTTCCAGACGGCCTTCACCGTCTCGGTCGACGCCAAGCAGGGCGTCACGACGGGCATCTCGGCCCACGACCGGGCCCGGACGATCCTGGCCGCCCTCGACCACCGGACGAAGCCCGAGGACCTGGCCCGGCCCGGCCACGTCTTCCCGCTCCAGGCCCGCGAGGGCGGGGTGCTGGCCCGCGCCGGGCAGACCGAGGCCGCCGTCGACCTCGCCCGCATGGCCGGGCTCGCCCCGGCCGGCGTCATCTGCGAGATCATGAACGAGGACGGGACGATGGCCCGCATGCCGCAGCTCAAGGAGTTCAGCCGCGAGCACGGCGTGCCCGATCCTGACCATCGCCGACCTCATCCGCTACCGCATGAGCCACGAGACGCTGGTCCGCAAGCTCGAGGAGGCGGACATGCCCACGCGCCTACGGCCATTTCCGTCTCGCCCTCTACGAGGACGTCATCACCAAGGAACACCACGCCGCCCTCGTCAAGGGGGAGATCCGTCCCGACGAGCCGGTCCTCGTCCGGGCCCATTCCCAGTGCCTGACCGGCGACACCTTCGGCTCGGCCCGCTGCGACTGCGGCGAGCAGCTCCGCCGGTCCATGGAGATGATCGGGAAGGAGGGGAAGGGCATCGTCCTCTACATCCTGAACCAGGAAGGGCGCGGCATCGGGCTCGTCAACAAGATCAAGGCCTACGCCCTGCAGGACCAGGGCGCGGACACGGTCGAGGCCAACCACCAGCTCGGCTTCAAGACCGACCAGCGGGACTACGGGATCGGCGCCCAGATCCTGGTCGCCCTCGGCGTCCACAAGATGCGGCTCATCACCAACAACCCCCGGAAGTACGTCGGCCTGGCCGGCTACGGGCTGGAGATCGTCGAGCGGGTCCCGCTCGAGATCAAGCCCAACGCCAGCAACATCCGGTACCTGAAGACGAAGAAGGAAAAAATGGGCCACATCCTGGACCTCGTCTGAGGCGGGCCCCCGGCCGGGGCCGGCGCGACGGGGCGCGGGAAGAGGCGGAGGAGAAGAGCCGGACGTGAGCGCGGACGAGCATCACCCGCCGGAGCGGGCGGCCGGGACGCCCTCCCGGTCCCGGATCTGCGAGAGCTTCCTCGCGAAGCTCTCCCGGACGCCCGACAAGGCCCGGCGCCTGGCCATTTTCAAGGCCTGCGCCAAGGTCCGGGCGGCGTGGGTCGAGGAGCTCTTATGGGAGTCGCTCGGCGACAGCTGCGAGACCGTCCGCGGCTTTGTCTTCAAGGAGCTCGCCGCGCGTCCCGACCCTCGACCTGGCCCTGGCCTTCGACCGGCTCGAGCGGCCGCCGTGGTACGCGAGGAGCGCCGTGATCAGCCTTTTCGGCATCCACCGGGCCAAGGAGGCGATGCCCCAGATCGAGCGGGCCGTCGAGGCCACGGCGAACGTCGAGGTCCGGCGCGCGGCCGCCGGGGCGCTTGGGGCGATCGGCGGGAAGGAGGCTCTCGCCGTGCTGGTGAAACTGAAAAAAGACCCGAGCCCTTACGTCAGGCAGGCGGCCGAAGAGGCCATCCAGAAGGCGAGCGACGTCCGTTTCACCTGAGGGTCAGGCCGCGGGCGGGCCGCTCAGCTGGCCGCGGACGTGTTCTGGCAGGCGCTGCAGCACGTCGGCGCTGATGTTGCAGCTGTCCCGGTAACTGTGCGGCGCGACGGCCGCCGTGTTCTGGTGCTTGCAGTTGCAGAGGACGGCCTCCTCGGGACGGCCGCGGAAGAGGATCACCAGTTCGGGGGTGTGCCAGGTCTTTTTCATCGGAGGTCTCCTCAGCCGTTCTTCTTGGCTTCCTTTTCCATCGCTGATAATAAAGCAATTAGAAGCGCCTGTCAACATCTTTCCGGGCCGTCCTTTCGCCCAGGGCCAGGGCCCGGGCATGGGCGAGTTGACAAAACTTGTCGACCGGCGCGTCGAGGGCGCCCGTTTCCAGATAGGCGTGGGCCGGGCACCAGAGACAAAGATTGACGATCCGGCACCGCGCGCACGTCTCGAGATACTCCCGCCGGTCGGAGGTCCGGCCGAGCGCCCGGGGGGTGAACGTGTTCCAGGCCTCAGCCAGGCTCCCCCGCCGCAGGTCATAGAGGAAGTCCGGATGATGGAGAGACGGGCACGGGCGGAAGAGCCCGTCGGGCCCGACCACGAAGCTCCTCAGCCCGGCGTCGCAGCGGAAGAGACGGCGGCTCTCCGAGGCGGCCAATTCCGGGAGGATGAGCTCGCCGCAGCTCTTCTCCATCGCCCGGCTCCGCTCCGGGTCTGCGCCCTCGATGGCCACGACCTCCTCCGGCGTCAGGCGCTCGGCGTCGATCCCGGCGTTCCGGGCCGCGTCCCGGTCGAAACGGAAGTGGAGGAACGGGTCGAACCGGAAATAGTCCTTGGTCCTGGCCCGGCAGAACTCGGCGATGGCCGCGAGTTCGGCGAGGTTCGAGCGCAGGGCCATGGCCTTCAGCCGGACCTTGAGGCCACCCTCGAGGAGGAGGTCGAGCCCCTTGGCGAACGCGGCGAAGGAGCCCGGGACGCGGGTCACCGTCTCGTACGTCCTTTCGGTCACGCCGTAGACCGTGACCTCGATGTCGCGCGGCGGGTATTTCCTGAAGAAGCGAACATGGTCCGGCTTGACGAGTGTCGCGTTGGTGTAGACGGAGAGAAGGAGCCCGCTCTTTCTCAGGGCCAGGTAGACGTCGAAGAAGTCCGGACGGAGGAGCGGCTCGCCGCCCGTGACGAGGCACCACACCGCCCCGAGCGACGCGGCCTCGGCCCCGATGCGCCCCGTCTCCGAGGCGTCGAGCTCGCGCCGCTTCGCCTCCCCGTCGCCGGCCGCGAGCGTTGATGTAGCAGTGCCGGCAATTGAGGTTGCAGCGGGCCGTCGTCTCGAGGTCGAACCCGAGCGGGACGCGTTTCTCCGCGAGCTTCGCCCAGAGCCCGAATTCGGGCAGCCCCCGGCGCGCGACGTGACGCCCGGCCATGCTCACGCCCTCCCCCGGCCCGGGCCCCGGACGCCCGCCCGCCGGGCCGCGCCCACGGCCTTCCGCAGCAGCCCGGCCCGCGAGAGCCCGGCCACGGCGGCGCCGGCCCGCCGCGGCAGGCGGAACTCGCGGCCGTTCCGGTCGACCGAGGTCACGAGACCGAGGATCCGCTCCGGCGCGAGGTCCCGCTCGACCTCGTCGGCGTTGTCCCCCTTGAACTGATAGCGGCCGGCCCGCTTCCGGACGAGCCGGTGGACGACGAGCCGACCCGTGGCGGGGTGGAGGAAGGCGGCGACGTCCCCGGTCCGCGGCGCCGTCGCGAGCGGCGTCACGGTCAGGACGTCCCCGTCCTTGATGAAGGGCGACATGCTCAGCCCGCGGGCCCGGAAGCGGAACGGCTTCCCCTTGGCCAGGACCTCCCGCATCAGCTCGGACAGGGAATCTCCCGAGAGCGGCACGGCCGCCTCGTTCGGGTCGTCGCGGGCGGTCTTCATCTCGCGGCCCCTCCTGCCTTCCGGGCGACGATGCGGCGCCGCTCGAGCTCCTCGAGGAGCCCGAGGACGTCCTCCTCGATGGCCCCGGCCGGGGCGTCGAATTCCTCGGCCAGCTCGCCGACGACAGCCCGGACCGTCTTGCGGCCGTCGAGCCGCCGCCAGACGGCGCGGCCCGTCTCGTTGAGCGTGTAGAGCTCGTCCTCGAGGTCCCCGACGCCCGCGACGAGCGGCACGATGATGAGCTCGCCTTCGATCTCCCTGACGACGACGTCCTCCGACGGTCCGTAGGCCGCATCGAGGTCGATCCGCTGGGCCATGGTCATTCTCCTTCGCATGCCGGGGCCGCGGCCCGGCTCTTCTCCGATGTCTTCGGCGTCGCCGCGGCGCGGCCGACCCGGGCCGGCCAGTCCTCGACCGTCCAGGCCGTCTCGCCCGGCTTGAGGACGCCGGCCGAGACGGCCTCGGCATGGGCGATAGCGCAGAAATACTCGACGGGCGTGTCGAGTGTCCCGTGCTCCGCCCAGGACTTGGCCGGGCACTGCAGGCAGAACGCCTTGAGGAAGCAGCGGCCGCAGCGTTCGAGATAGGCGGGGTTCGCGGCCCGCATCTCCCGCACCTCAGGCAGGAACTCCTTGACCGCCGCCCCGAGCGAGCCCGCCTTGAGGTCGTAGACGGCCCGCGGGTGCCGCAGCGACAGACAGACCTGGAACCGGCCGTAGGCGTCGATAGCGCCGGAGTCGGCGAGACAGGTGAAGAGCCGGTCGCCGGCGGGACCGGCGAAGCGGGCGAGGAACCTCCGCAGCTCGACGACCCGGCCTTCGCCCCGCCGGGCCGCGAGACGAATGTACTCGGCCGGCGCAGGCCGGAGCCCGCGGATGACCGCGTTCCTGTCCGCGTCGCCGCGGCGCGACCTGAGGTCGAAGAGCATCGCGTACGACGGCGGGTCGTCGAGGCCCGACATTTTCTTCGCCCAGACCTCGAAGCGGCCCATCTCGTTCCTCGTCGGCGGCAGGACGGCGCCCTTGATCACGAAAGGGACGCCGCTCGCGGCGAGCAGCCGCAGGCCGCGGCGGGCGGCTTCGTGCGAGCCGGCGTTCCGGGTCACGGCAGCCTCCGAGGCCGGGGTCATGCCGTAGGCGGAGACCTCGACCCGCTCGAGCGGCGGCGTCGCGCCGAGGAGCGCGGCCAGCCGCGGCGTCACGAGCGTGGCGTTCGTGAAAAGCCTGACCCTGAGCCCGAGCCGGCGGGCGTCGAGGTAGATCGTCTCGAAATCGTCCCGGAGCAGCGGCTCCCCGCCCGTGAAGCGGACGGCCAGGCAGCCGAGGGCGGCGGCCTCCTCGAGCACGGCCCGGACCTCGGCCGTGTCGAGTTCCCGGCGCCTGGCGCCGGCGTCCCCGGCCGGGAGGTTGACGGAGCAGTGAAGACAATCGTTGTTGCAGCGCTCGGTGAGCTCGAGGTCGAGGCGGGCAAGGCGCGGGCGGCCCCTCTTCCAGAAGTCCGCCCTGCCGGACGGGACCTTTCTCGCGAACGTCTTGCCGCCGGAGGTCATCGGGCGAGCTCCTCAAGCGCGCCGACGATGCGGCCGCTCTTGTCGAAGAACATCTCGTAGCAAGGGACACCGGCGGCGATGTCCCCGGCCAGGACGAGGACGCGCTCCCACCAGTCGGCCGTGACGAGCGGCCGGACGAGGCGCGGCAGGAGGGCATGGAGGGCGGCCTTCGGGTCGGCCATCCTCTCCAGCCGGTTCTCCCGGGCCTGCCGCAGGAAGAGCAGGGCCGCCGCCGGCGCCGAGTCCGGCGAGACCTCGGGGATCTCGCCGTGGCTCCACGTCCCGTGGATGCGGAACCCCGGCCCGTCCCTGCGGATGACCATCCGGTCGTCGCAGAGGACCTTGGCCTTCCCCCGGAGCATCTTCACGACCGTCGACTTCCCGGCCTCCGAGGGACCCGCGAAGAGGAGCCCCCGGCCGTTCATCTCGACCCCTGCGGCGTGGATGAACGCCCCGTCGCGGAACGGCAGGAGGCGGGCCAGGGCGATCTGGTCGGAGGAGAGGAGCAGGAGCGAGTCGAGGTCGCCGGTCAGGAAGAGGTCCGCCGACGGGTTGTAGACGCGCGCCCGGGTGTGGTCGTCGTTGAAGACGATGATCCGATGGACGCGCGCGTCCCCGGGCTCGGGGTAGATCCCGACGTAGACCCAGGCGTCCTTCCGGCGGTAGACGGCCCAGGGCGGCCGGCGGTAGACCTCGCGGCCGAGGTCCGCGCCTTCGAGCCGGGGGAGCGTGAAATGATGGCGGATCGAGAGGCCGTCGCCGGCGGCGCGGCCGTCGCGGACCCGGAAGAGCTCGAACTTCGGCCGGAACGTCGAGTCCGCGATGGGCAGGTCGGCCTCGACGCGGACGTCCAGGCCGGCGACGCGGTAGTCGCGGCGGTGGGTCGCGGCCCAGGCCGCCTTGGCCGTTTTCTCCGCGCCCGCCAGGTCGCAGAGGTACTCGACCTTGGCCTCGTGGTCGCGGTGCTCGAGGTAGGCGTAGACCGGGCACCAGCGGCAGTCCCTCTTTAGGCGGCACGAGCCGCAGTTCGTCCGATAAGTCTCCCCCGGCTTGATCTTATCGGCCAGCGCAGGCAGACCCTCCTCCCAGGCCTTCCGGAAGGTCGCGCCCCGGAGGTCGATGCGGAGGCCGGGGTCCTTGACCAGGCCGCAGAAGCTCAACCCTCCGTAGGGGTCGACATGGAAGTCGCGCCGGCCGGCCAGACACTTTGCGTAAAGCCCCCCGGCCGGGGCGGCCGGGCAGGCGGCGCCGTCCCCCTCGTCGAGGCCGACCGCCGCGCCCTCCGGGCGGTCGAGCGCGAGGACCTCGGCCGGGGCCAGCCGCTCCGCGGCGATCTCCGTGTTGCGGGCGCGGTCCCCGTCGGCCGAGAGGAAGAGCCAGCTCGCCCCGACGCGCCAGGACGGGCTCCACGACTCGGCCAGCCGGACCATAGCCGCGTATTCATGGAAGTTCGTCCGCATGGGCACGACCTGGACCGTGAAGCCCGCCCCCACCTCGCGTAGCAGGGCGACGCCCCGCTCCAGGGCGGCGAACGACCCGGGGTTCCTGGTGACCCGGTCGTGGACGTCGGCCGTTGCGCCGTATAGCGCGACGAGCTTCGCCCCCGGCCGCTTCATCAGCCGGGCCAGGGCCGGCGTGATGAGCGTCCCGTTCGTGTTCAGAGTGTAGGCGGCCGAGCGCTCGGTGACGTAGGCGAAGACCTCGGCGAAGTCCGGGCGGAGCATGGGCTCGCCGCCGGAGATCGTCCACTCGCGGCAGCCCGCGTCGCGCGCCTCGTCCACGATCCGCCGGATCTCCCCGAAGGAAAGCTCGCGCCGCGCCTCCTCCGCGCCGGGCGGGAGCCGGAGCCAGCAGTGGCGGCAGTCGTTGTCGCACCGGTAGGTCATGTCGAGGCTCCCCCTGAGGGGAAGTCTCGGATAGGCCTCGACCCGGCGGCGGCTGACGAAACGGCTCATGTCGCTCCCGTTCAATGCTCTTCCTGGGCGCGGGGGTCCGGCGGGCGCACCCCGCCGCAAGGCGGTATTATACCCGCGCCGTCCCCATTATGGATAAAGGACCCGGCGCCGGGCCATTCCCGGGGCC
This sequence comes from Candidatus Aminicenantota bacterium, assembly GCA_963805045.1. GTDB lineage: Bacteria > Acidobacteriota > Aminicenantia > Aminicenantales > Saccharicenantaceae > DATKJS01. Next base: position 20,109 of record CAWDTC010000016.1, on the reverse strand, counting down.
GGGGATTCAGGGGGTGATTTTGGCCGGCCGCCTCTCCCCTCCCGCGGGGAGGCCGCGGCCCGTCCCTCACCCCCCGGCCGTTCCGCCGGGCTCGGGGCGCGACTCGAGGACGAAGGTCACCGGGCCGTCGTTCAGGATGTGGACGTCCATGACGGCCTGGAAGACGCCCGTTTCGACCGTGACCCCCAGGGCCTCGACCGAGCCGACGAACCGTTCGAAGAGCTCGGCGGCCCGGCCGGGCGCCTCGGCCCCGTCGAAGCTCGGCCGCCGGCCCTTCCGCACGGACGCGGCCAGGGTGAATTGCGAGACGGCCAGGACCTCCCCGCCGACGTCCGCGAGCGAGAGGTTCATCTTGTCCTCGGCGTCGGGGAAGATGCGGAGCTCGACGGCCTTCCGGGCCAGGAAGAGGGCGTCCTCCTCCCGGTCGCCTTTCTCGACGCCGACGAGAAGGCAGACGCCGCGGCCGATGCGGCCGACGGTCTCGCCGCCGACCTCGACCCAGGCCTCCTTGACCCTCTGCAGGACGATCTTCATCGTGCCTCCTTCCGGCCGGCCTTCTCTTCCCATCGGGCAGGAGGCCTCCCTCAAGGGGAGGCGGTTTGACTTTGAAACCGCGTTATTTTATCATAGACGCCTTCACAGGAGAAAAAAATGGCCCATCACAAGTCCGCGATACGGCAGGAGCGGCGCAGCCTCCGCCGGAAAGCCACCAACATCCGGAACACGTCCAGCCTCCGGACAGCCGTCCGCAAGGTCCGGGAGGCCGTCGAGGCCAAGGACGCCGAATCCGCCCGCAAGCTCCTGCCCCGGGCCTTTTCGACCATCGACCAGGCGGTCAAGAAGGGCACGATCCACAGGAACACGGGCAGCCGCTACAAGTCCCGGCTCAGCCGCCAGGTCGCGTTCCTGGCCGCACCCCCCGCGAAGTAGTCGCCTTCTCCCGCTCCCGCAACAGGGTGTATTCCTTCAGGAAGACCTCGAAGACCGTCCGCTCGTCGGCGTCCGAGGTCTTGATCTTGGCGTCCGCCTTGGCCAGCTCCCTGAGGACGGTGTTGAGGCCGGCCCGGGACAGGCCCTCGACGACGGAGAAAAAGCCCTTGAACTTCCTCGAGTAGAGGTCGCTCTGGACGGGCTTGATGTAAGGGAAGAAGTGCTGGAAGATCTCGTCCCGCGCCGAGGCTCTTCTCCTCGAGCCAGGCCTGGGCGGTGAGGACGTTCCGGAAGAAGACCGCCAGCCGGCCCACGACCATCTCCGGGCGCTCGCCCTCGGCGAAGAGGTTGCCGAGGACGGCGACGCCCCGGCCGAAGTCGCCGCTCGTCAGCGCGTCGTCGAGCTCGTAGACCTCGGAGCTCCGCAGCCAGGCCGTGGCCTCGTTGACGTCGTCCTCGTCGATCCCCCGCCGGTCCCCGACGAAGACGGCCAGCTTCTCGAGCTCGTTCGTCAGGAGCCTGAGGTCCGGGCCGACGATCTCGAGCAGGCGGTCCTTGGCCGCCTCCGTCAGCGACTTGCCGAGCGCCTGGGCCTTCCGGTCGCGCCCAGGCCCGGAGCGCCTTGGGATAGAGCGGCTTGAGCTCCTTCACCGTGACCGCCGCCTTCGGCAGCGACGAGAAGAACCTGACGACGGTGTCGTTCTTCCGGACCTTCCCGGGCATGACGACGACGAGGACCGTCCGGGCCGGCGGGCGCGGCGCAGTATTCGCGGAGGATCTTCTGGTCGGTCTCCCCCAGGTGACGGGCCGCCTTGGCCTCGTCCTCGTCCGCGTCGGCCTTCCTCGCGCCGGCCTTGTCCGCGCCGGGCTTGCGCTCGGGGAAGCGGACGACGACGACGCGCCAGGCCTGGAAGAGGAAGGGCGCGGTCCGGGCCGTGTCGAGGACGTCCATCCACCGCGACTCGTCCAGGTAGAACCGCTCGACGGCGGAACTCCTCGCCCGGCGACCCGGCCAGGGTCTCCCGGAGCTGGCCGATGAACTCGTCGGCCAGGAACGTCTCCGGCCCGAAGAGGAAATAGCAGGGGCTGAGGGCGTCCTCGCGGAGCTCGACGCCGAGGAGAGGGCTCCACACCTCAGAACCCTTCCAGGACGGCCACGACCAGGCTGCGGGCGAACTTCTCGGCGACCCTGTCGATGGCCTCGCTCTCGACGGACTCGAAGTCCCGGCCCTGCGGGACCTCGTACTCCTCGACGTAGACGAAGGACGGGTTGGAGAAGATGGCCTTCTCCGACGCCCGCTCCCTGAGGACGACCCGGGCCGTCACGGTGATCGTGTAGCGGTCGGCCCGGGCCTGGCCGGTGAAGGCGACGGGCGTCTCCGAGAAGGACAGGACCTCGCCCTCGAGAACGGCGTCGGCGTGCTCGGGGTCGGCGGCCATGGCGACCTTGCCGCGGGCGACCATTTCGTCGATGACGGCCCGGGTCAGCTTGAGGTCGAGCTCGTAGCGCGTCGTGCGGTTCTTGAAGACCGGGATGCTCATCGTCTTGATGCTCGGCGGCAGGGAGCTGCCGGTGCCGCGCAGGTGGTAGCCGCAGGCGGCGGCCAGGGCCAGGACGAGCGCGACGGACCACGCCGCCCCGGATGAGGCGCGGCAGAAGCCCGTTCGAGCACACGGACTTCACCCGACGATGTTGACCAGCTTGTCCTTGACGCAGATGACCTTGCGCGGCGGCCGCCCGCCGAGGGCGGCCTGGATCTTGGCCAGGGCCAGGGCCCGCGCCTCCATCTCGGCCTCGGGAAGCCCGGGCTCGGCCTCGAACTTGTCGCGGAGCTTGCCGTTGACCTGGACGACGATCGTCGCCAGCTCCTCCCGGGCCAGGTCCGGGTCGAACGCGGGCCAGGCCGACTGCATGAGCAGGCCGCCGTGGCCCGTCCTCTCCCAGAGCTCCTCGGCCATGTGCGGCGCGAACGGCGAGAGGAGGGCGACGAGCGTTTCGAGGGCCCGGCGCAGCGCCGTCCCGGCCGCCGGGCGTCTCCGCGCAGGGCGTCCTTCTCCTTCTTGACGGCGTTCAGGAACTCCATGATCGAGCTCACGGCCGTGTTCAGGTGGAAGCGGACCTCGATGTCCTCGCCGACCTTGCGGATCGTCTGGTGCATTTTCCTGCGTCAGGCGGGCCGCGGCGTCGCCGGCGGGCCCGTCGTCGACCCGCGGCGCCGCCCCGGCCGGCCTCGAAGAGGTCGAGGTTCTCGTGGACGAGCGCCCAGATCCGGACGAGGAACCGGTAACAGCCCTCGAGCCCGTCCTCGGACCAGGCGAACTCCTTCTCGGGGGGCGAGGCGAAGAGGATGAAGACCCGCAGGGCGTCGGCGCCGTAGGCCTTCAGGATGTCGTCGGGGTCGACGATGTTGCCCTTCGACTTGGACATGGCCGAGCCGTCCTTGGTGACCATGCCCTGGGCCAGGTAGTGCGGGAACGGCTCGCCGATCGCCGTCAGGCCGAGGTCGCGCAGGACCTTGGTGAAGAAGCGGGAATAGATCAGGTGGAGGATGGCGTGCTCGACGCCGCCGATGTAGAGGTCGACCGGGCAGCCAGTAGGACGCGGCCGCGCGGGTGAAGGGCAGCGCTCGTCCTCGTGCGGCGAGCAGTAGCGGAAGAAGTACCACGAGGAGTCGACGAAGGTGTCCATGGTGTCGGTCTCGCGCCGGGCCGGGCCGCCGCACTTCGGGCAGGTCGTCCGGACGAAGCTCTCCAGCCGCTCGAGCGGCGAGCCCTCGGCCCCGGTGATCTCGACGTCGTAGGGGATCTCGACGGGCAGGTCCTCGTAGGGGACGCCGACGGCGCCGCACTTCTCGCAGTAGATGATCGGGATGGGCGTGCCCCAGTAGCGCTGGCGGGAGATGCCCCAGTCGCGGAGCCGGTAGATCGTGCTCCGGCGGCCGAAGCCCTTCTCCTCGGCGTAAGCCCCCATCCTCTCGGTGGCCTCGTCCGAGGAGAGGCCGGAGAAGGGCCCGGAGTTGACCAGGACGCCGTGGTCCTCGAAGACCTCGGCCGGCGGGGCGTCGTGCGGCCGTCCGGCCTCGCCCGCCGGCGACGATGACCGTGCGGACGGGAATGCCGTAGTCCGTGGCGAACTCGAAGTCGCGGGCGTCGTGGGCGGGGACGGCCATGATGGCGCCCGTGCCGTAATCCATGAGGACGTAGTTGGCCAGCCAGACCGGGATGAGCTCGCCGGTGAACGGGTTGACGGCCTTCTTCCCGGTGTCGACGCCGTCCTTCTCCGTCTCGCCGATCTCCCGCTTCATGCGCATCTCGACGACGGTCTTCGCCACCCAGTCGCCGAGCTTGGCCGCGTCCGGGCCGGCGATGAGCTCGGGCACGACGGGGTGCTCGGGCGAGACGACGAGGAAGGTCGCGCCGAAGATCGTGTCCAGGCGCGTCGTGAAGACCTCGATCGACCTCGAGGACCCGGCCAGCGGGAAACGGACGTGGGCGCCCGTGCTCCGGCCGATCCAGTTCTTCTGCATCTGGAGGACGTGCTCGGGCCACTTCTTGAGGGACTCGTGCCCCGAGAGGAGCTCGTCGGCGTAATCCGTGATCTTCAGGAACCACTGCTCCATCTTCTTCTGCGTCACGGCCGTGTCGCAGCGCCAGCAGCCGCCGGCCACGACCTGCTCGTTGGCCAGGACCGTCCGGCACTGGGGGCACCAGTTGACCCAGCTCTCCTTGCGGAAGGCCAGGCCCTTCTCGAACATCTTGAGGAAGATCCACTGGTTCCACTTGTAGTAGTCCGGGCAGGCAGGAGTTGACCTCGCGGTCCCAGTCGTAGCTGAAGCCCATCCGCTTGAGCTGGGCCCGCATGTGGTCGATGTTGCCGAGCGTCCATTCGCGGGGGTGGATGCCGTGCTTGATGGCGGCGTTCTCGGCCGGCATGCCCAGGGCGTCCCAGCCGATCGGGTGGAGGACGTTGCGGCCCTTCATCGTCATGGTCCGGGCGATGACGTCGCCGATCGAGTAGTTCCGGACGTGGCCCATGTGGATGCGGCCGGACGGGTAAGGGTACATCTCCAGGCAGTAGAACTTGGGCCGGGAGGGGTCCTCGACGACGTGGAAAGCGCGGCGTTCCTCCCAGAGGCGCTGCCACTTCTCCTCTATGGCTTGGAAGTCGTAGGTATCCTTCATGGTTCGAGCTGTCCTCGGAAGATCGGGTTTCCGGCCCTCGGGGGGGTCGAAAAAGCAGACTTCATCTTAGGTTCATCCCTGTGGAAAGTCAAGAAATGGGGCGGGACGGACCGCGAAATCCGGAAATGAGTATTGTGTCCCCAAATTAGAAACGGATATACTGGCCTCGGCCATGTCGCTCCTCGAACTCCGGGACCTCTCCGCGGGCTACGGGGACGGTTTCGTCGTCCGCGGCGTCAGCCTGACCCTCGAGCCGGGCGAGTTCGTGGCCGTCCTCGGCCGGAACGGCTCGGGCAAGAGCACGCTCCTGCGGGCCGTCCAGGGCTTCCTCCGGAACGTCGAGGGCAGCGTTTCGCTCGAGGGGCGAGACCTCTTCCGCCTGGGCCGGCGGGAGATCGCCAAGGCGATCGCCTATGTCCCCCAGCTCTCCGAGCCCGTCTTCGAGTTCACCGCCGGCGAGGTCGTCCGGATGGGACTCTACGCCCGCCAGACCCGCCTGCGGGGCTTGAGCCCGGACGACGGGGAGGCCCTTGAGGAGGCCATGCGCTTGACGGAGGTCTCGGGCCTGGAGCAGAAGAAGATGGCCCACCTCAGCGGCGGCGAGCGCCAGCGCGTTTTCATCGCCCGGGCCCTGGCCCAGCGGACGCCGCTCCTCCTCCTCGACGAGCCCAGCCTCCATCTCGATATCAGCTACCAGGTCGAGGTCTACGGCCTCCTCAAGAGGCTTCAGAGAGACGGCCGAAAGACGGTCCTCGCCGCCGAGCACAACATCAACCTGGCCGCGGCCCACGCGGAACGGCTCGTCTTCCTCAAGGAGGGCGCGGTCGTCCTGGAGGGCGCCCCGGCGGAGACGGTCAGGGCCGAGGTCATCCGCGACATCTTCGGCGCCGAGGTCGACGTCAGGACGAACCCCCGGACCGGACTGCCGGAGGTATCGCTCATCCCCGAGGGAGGCGGCCGGTGAGCGCCTTCCGCGTTAGCGCCCTCCGCGCTGCGTCGCCGCGGCCGCTACGTCTCTTGGGGACACGTACCTTCGGTGCAGCCTCCCCGGCCTCAGTCCCCGATGGCATGCCTGTCCCGGACGCTGTTTTGACCGCCGCAGGGCGTGCGCCGTCCCCGCCCGCCCAGGTCATCAAGGACGACCTCGGCCGCCCCTTCACTCTGCCCGAAAGGACGCCCGCCCGGATCGTCTCCATGGCCCCGAACGTCACCGAGATCCTCTTCGCCCTCGGCCTCGGCCCGAACGTCGTCGGCGTGACCCGGTTCTGCGATTATCCGCCGGAGGCCCGGACCCTGCCCAAGATCGGCGGGCTCGTCGACCCCAATATCGAGATCGTCCAGTCGCTCCGGCCGGACCTCGTCGTCGCCTTCCGCGGCAACCCCCTGCGCGTCCTCGACCGGCTGGCCGACCTCAGGCTGCCCGTCTTCATCCTGGACATCGGCGGCGGCCTCGACGCCCTCGCCCCGCTCATCGCGCGGATCGGCCTCGTCACGCGCCGGGAGAAGGAGGCCTCGGCCCTCGCCGCTTCCCTCAAGGCGCGCCAGGCGGCCGTCGCGTCCGCCCTCGGCGCCGTCGCATCGAGGCCCCGCGTCTTCGTCCTGCTCTACGGCCAGGGCCTCTGGACCTGCGGCGGCCAGAGCTACCTCAACGACCTCATCGCCCGGGCCGGCGCCGTCAACATCGCCGCCGCCGCTGCCCAAGAAATGGGCCCTCTACAGCCGCGAGCGGATCGTCCGGGACGACCCCGACGCCGTCTTCGTCCTGGCCAAGTCGCCGCAGGATTTCGCCGCGGCCAGGGCCTGGCTCTCCGGAGAGGGACGGCTGGGCGGCGTCGCCGCCGTCGCTTCCGGCCGGGTCTTCTCGCTCGACGAGAACGCCGCCAGCCGCTTCGGCCCCCGGCTCGTCGACGTCCTCGAGGCCGTGGCCCGGGCCCTCCATCCGGATCGCTTCGGAGGCCGGTCGTGACGGCCGCGGCCCGGCGGCGCCTGGTCCTCGCCCTGCTCGTCGTCGCCGCCGCGGCGGGCTTCCTCCTCTCGCTCCTCGTCGGGCCGGCCGCGACCTCTCCCGGCGACCTCTGGCGCTTCCTCACGGGGCACAATCCCGAGGAGGCCGTCATCTTCCTCGACCTGCGGCTGGCCCGGGCCGTGCTGGCCTTCCTCGTCGGCGCCTCGCTCGCCCTCTCGGGGGCCATCCTCCAGGGGTATTTCCAGAACCCGATGGCCGACCCCTTCGTCGTCGGCGTTTCGTCGGGCGCCTCGCTCGGGGCCGTGCTGGCCCTGGCCCTCGGCCTGCGGGCGTCGTTCTTCGGCTTCTCGGCCCAGGGCCTGCTCGCCTTCGCCTCCGGCCTGGGCATCGTCTCGCTCGTCTACGCCCTGTCCCTGCGCAGGGGGATGTTCAAGATCGAAACCCTTCTCCTGACGGGCATCGCCGCCGGCGCCCTGGCCTCCTCCCTGACCTCCTTCCTCCTCTTCATGCGCTCGGATTCCTTCGACCAGGCCGTTTTCTGGCTCCTCGGCAGCTTCCAGCTCGCCGGCTGGCGGGAGGCGGCGACGGTCGGGCCCTGGTTCGTCGTCTCCCTCGCTCGCCTCGGTCTGGCTGGCCAAGGACATGAACCTCCTCGTCCTCGGCGACGAGCCGGCCCAGGCCCTCGGCTGCCCGGTCCGGAGCGTGCGGCGGGCCTTCCTCGTCATCGCCACACTGCTCGCCGCCCTGTCGGTCTCCGTCAGCGGCATCATCGGCTTCGTCGGGCTGGTCGTGCCGCACGGCGTCCGGCTCCTCATCGGCCCCGACCACCGCCGCCTTTTCCCCTACGCCGCCCTGGCCGGGGGCGCCTTCCTCCTCTACTCCGACCTCGTCGGCCCGGACCGTCCTCGCCGTCGGAGCTCCCGATCGGCGTCATCACCGCGGCCGTCGGCGCCCCGTTCTTCCTCTACCTGCTCCATCAGAAGCGGTGAGGCGGCCAGGGGCCGTCCCCGAGGCCTCCCCCAAGCAATCGGACGAGACCCGTCCAAGGGCGACTCTACAGAGAGAAAGAGGCCGAAGGGGAATGGCTGGAACGTCATGTGCGGCTTAGCGCAAGCCGCACTCTGGAGTGGAAGCCATCCCCGAGGCCTCGCATCCTCCCGGACAGCGTGCGGCCGCCAGGGGGCGAAAATTGACATTTGCCCCTGTTTGGCATATTTAATAAGTGTCATGCCTCTCACCCTGAACCAGGTTTTGCTCATCATTCTGACCGTCGCGGCCGTCGTGGCCGTCGTTTTCCTCGTCCGTTTTCTCATCCAGATCCGCCGCACGGCCTGCGAGGGGGAGAAGACCCTGGCCAAGGCCCAGGAACTCATGGAGGGGATGAAGGAGATCGAGGCCAAGCTCAACGCGAGCCTGGACGACATCGGCCAGGTCGTCCAGACCGCGAAGAAGGCCGCGACCGGCCTGAACCAGGTCACCGGCTTCCTCTCGACCCGGGTCGTCCAGCCCAGCGTCAAGTTCTGGCCCCTGCTCCTGCCGATCGTCCGCTTCGGCTGGCTCCGGCTGAAAAAAAGAAAGGAGAAGAAGGATGGGGGATAACAAAGACAATCATTTCTGGGATTCCCTGCTGACGTTCATGGCGGGCGCGGCCGCCGGCTTCGTCGTCGGCATCCTGTTCGCCCCGGCCAGCGGCAAGGAGACGCGCAAGAAGATCAAGGACCAGGCCGTCAAGACGGGCGAAGCGGCCAAGGAAGGCTACGAGAAGATCGCCAAAGAAGCCGAGAAGAGCATGAAGGTCGTCCGGGAAAAGACGTCCGACGGCCTGGACGCCATCAAGGAGTTCATCGAGAAGAAGAAGGGCGAGTTCCTCCAGAAGCCCGAGGGCGGGGCGGAAGGGGCCGAGGAGGAGAAATAGCCGGGCCGCCGGAACTTTCTGCCGCCGCGCTTCCCGATCCCGTTCCTCGATAAGATGTCTTCGCTCCATCCCTGCTAGACCGTCCCTGATGAGATACGCCGCCCGTAGGATCCTCGCCGTCCTCTCGGCGGCGCTCGCCGTCCTCGTCCTCCTCGCCGCCGTCCGGCCGCCGCTCGCCGCGGTCGACCCGAAGACGGCGAAGAGGATCGACGACGAGATCGAGAAGGCCCGGGCGGAGGTCATCAAGATCCGCCGCTTCATCCACATGAACCCCGAGCTCGGCAACCGCGAGTTCGAGACCTCCAAGCTCGTCGCCGCCAAGCTCGACACCCTGGGCCTCGAGGTCCGCACGGGCGTCGCCAAGACGGGGGTCGTGGCCCTCCTCCGAGGCTCCCAGCCGGGGATCACCGTCGCGATCCGCGCCGACATGGACGCCCTGCCCATCCAGGAGACGACGGGCTTGCCGTTCAAGTCCCTCAACCCCGGCGTCATGCACGCCTGCGGCCACGACGTCCACACCTCGATCGCCCTCGGCACGGCCATGGTCCTCAGCTCCCTGAAGGACCGGATGCGGGGCAACATCACCTTCCTCTTCCAGCCGGCCGAGGAGGGCGCGCCCGAAGGCGAGGAGGGCGGCGCCGAGCTCATGGTCCGCGAGGGCGCCCTGGACAATCCGCCGGTCAGCGCCGTCTTCGCCCTGCACGTCTGGCCGGAGGCGGTCGGCCAGGTCTTCGTCGCGCCCGGCTTCATCACCGCGAGCTCCGACGAGTTCCAGATCACGGTCAAGGGGCGGAGCGCGCACGGCGCCCGGCCCCAGGAGGGCGTCGATGCCATCGTCATCGCCGCCGAGATCGTCCAGGCCCTGCAGACGGTCGTCAGCCGGGCCGTCGACCCGACCGACCCCGCCGTCGTCACCATCGGCACGATCCAGGGCGGCGCCCGGACGAACATCATCGCCGACAAGGTGACCCTCGGCGGCACGGTCCGGGCCCTGAGCGACGCCAACCGCAAGAAGATCCCGCCGCTCATGGAGGCCATCGTCAAGGGGATCTGCGAAATGTCGGGCGCGACGTACGAGTTTGAGTACAAACCCCTGCTATCCCGCCGTCTATAATAATCCGGAGCTCGCCGCGACCATGGTCCCGGCGCTGGTCCAGCTCCTGGGCAAGGACAAGGTCGTCGATTGGAAGCCGCAGCTCATCGCCGAGGACTTCTCCTTCTTCGCCCAGAAGGTCCCGGGGTTGTACTTCTTCCTGGGCGTCAAGGGCCCGTCCCAGACGACCCCGATGCCGCTCCACAGCCCGAACTTCAACCCGGACGAGCGGGCCATCCCCCTGGGGATCAAGCTCCTCTGCCACCTTCTCCTCGACGCCCTCGACCAGCAGAGCGCCATCTCGGCGGGCACGCCTCGGCTCTGAGGCCGAGCCGCCTCCCCTTCCTCTTCCTCTCCGCCGGCCTGGCCTGCGGCATCGCCGCCGGAGCGCGGCTTTCCCCTTCCCCGTGGGCGGGCTTCGGCGCGATGGCCCTGCTCCTCGCGGCGGCCTGGACGTTCTGCGCAGGCCGGCGCGACGGCGCGGCCTGGGTCTGCGTCGTGCTGGCCGTCGGGGCGGCCGGGGCCGCCCTCCTCGCGGCGAACGAGCGGGCGTACGAGAGGAACGCCCTTCACCGGCTGGAGAGCGACGCCTACCTCGACGTCGAGGGGAAACTCGTCGCGTCGCCGGGCCGCGAGCCCGGCCGTGACACCCTCCTCCTCGGCTTGGCGTCGGTCACGGATGGAGGAAAGCGGACGCCCCTCCGGGGCCGTTTCCTCCTCGCCGTCCCCTTCCTCCCCGGAACTCGGGACCGGCTCAGGCTCCACGCCGGGGACGCCGTCCGGGCCTCGGTCCGGCTGTCCGCGGGCGGCGCCTTCAAGAACTTCGGCGGCTTCTCCTACGACCGCTATCTCCAGGGCAAGGGCGTCGACCGTCGCGGCTTCACCAAATCGAGCCTGCTCGTCGAGAGGACCTCGGCGGGGAGCCGGTGGGGGCTGAGGCCGGTCATGTCGCGCATCCGCTGCCGGCTCCAGGACGGCCTGGAGAGGTCTTTCCCGTCGGCCGACGGCACCGACATCTCACGCGAGGGCGCCGTCCTCGAAGCGCTCCTCCTCGGCGAGGACGGGCGGATGGACCCGGCCGACGTCCTCTCGCTCCAGAAGACGGGGCTCTACCATCTCTTCGCCATCTCCGGCGGCCACATCGCCATCATCACGGTCCTTCTCTTCGCCCTCCTCAGATCTCTGCGCCTGTCCCGGCGGGCCTCGTCCGCGGTCCTCCTCGTCTTCCTCGTCTTCTACACCCTCCTCGTCGAGGGCAGCCCGTCGGTCCTGCGGGCGACGTTCATGGCCATGACCCTGCTCGCCGGACGGCTCCTCTGGAAGGACGTCCACGTCCTGAACACGATCTCGCTCAGCGCCTTCCTCCTGCTCCTGGCGAACCCTTCGAGCCTCTTCGACGCGGGCTTCGAGCTGACCTACGCCGCGACGCTGGCCATCATCCTCTTCGCCCCTCCGCTCGTCCGTCGCCTGCCCCGCCTGCCCTTCGGCGTCTCCGAGATGACGGCCATGTCGTTCGCGGCGACGCTCGGCGTGCTGCCCATCATCGCCGCGAGCTTCAACCGGGTCGCCTTCGCCTCGCTCGTCCTGAACTACGCGGCCATCCCCCTCGTCGGCCTGGTCATGGGCGCGGGCTACGCTTTCCTGCCCCTCGCCGTCGCGGCGCCGGCCCTGGCCCATTTTCCGGCCGTCGCGCTCGCCTTCCTCGTCCGACTCTTCTTCTCCCTTTCGCGCCTCCTCGACGGCGTCGCTCTCCTCTCCTACAGGGTCCCGACGCCCCGGGGCTGGACGGTCGCCGGCTACTACGCGAGCCTGGGGCTCATCCTTCTCCGGCCGAGGTTCAGGGGCCAGCGCGTCCTCGCCGCCGGCGTCTTCGTCGCCTTCTTGGCCGTGCTCATTACCTATCCCTTTCCGGCCTCCTCGCGCGACCTCAAGATCACGGTGATCGACGTGGGCCAGGGGGATTCGATCCTCGTCGAATTCCCCGGACGCAAGACCATGCTCGTCGACGGCGGCGGCTTCGTCGACAGCCCCTTCGACGTCGGGGAGAAGGTCGTCTCGCCGGTCCTCTGGCGCAAGGGCATCCGGCACCTCGATGTCCTCGTTCTGACCCATCCCCATCCGGACCATCTGGGCGGGCTGGCGTCTGTGGCCGGGAATTTTCCGGTCGGCGAATTCTGGGAGGCGGACCCGGCGCCCGGCGACGCGGCCTACGCGGAGCTTTTGAAGCGCCTTCCGCGCTCGGCCATCCGGAGGCGCGTTTCCCGCGGCTTTCGCTGGCGGACGGGCGGAGTCACGGTCGAGGCCCTCCACCCCGCCACCGCGAGTCCCTCTCTCCGCCCCGGGACGGGGAGAGACGGGAGCCGACCGGGCTGCGAACGACCGCTCGCTCGTCCTTCGCATCTCGCTCGACCGCGCGTCATTCCTCCTCGCCGGGGACGTCGAGGCCGATGCCGAGCGTGAGATCCTCGCCGCCTGCGGGGACATCCGGAGCGCGGTCCTCAAAATTCCCCACCACGGCAGCGGCACGTCGAGCACGGCCCCCTTCCTGGAGCGCGTCCGCGCCCGGCAGGTCATCATCTCGGTCGGCGCGGGCAACCACTACGGATTTCCGGCCGGGCCCGTCCTCGAAAGATACGCCCGGGCCGGGGCGGCCGTGCTGCGGACGGACCTCGACGGCGCCGTCGAGGTCGCGACCGACGGCCGGGAAACCCGCGTCCGCACGGCCTCGGGCCTCTCCACCCGGCATTGACACGACCGACTAAACTATTAATAATGAGAACCAGGGGATCGTCATGAGCACGAAAAAGAGCCTCGTCATCGCCTGCCTGTCCCTTTTCCTGGCGGGTGTCCTCTCGGCCCAGAGCGTCACGGACCTCGCCAAGAAGGAGAAGGAGCGCCGCGCGGCCGTCAAGAACAAGCCGGCGTCCGTCATCACCAACGCCGACCTGGCCAAGGTCAAGAAACGGGCGGCCGTCGAAGTGGCGGAACCGGGGCAGGCGTCAGCCGAGGAGCAGGCCGGGGGAGAGTCCGCCCAAGCCGGGGAGAAACCGGGGACGGCGGGGGCGCCCGCGGGGCAGGCCGGGACCGCAGATAAAGCCGCTGCGGCCAAGGACGCCCAGAAGCCGGAGCCGGCCGACCAGACCGCCATGGCCGAGAAGGACTTCAAGGCCCGGCTGACCGAGCTCGCCCAGAAGGCCAAGGACGCCCAGGACATGATCGACCTCCTGACCCTGAAGATGAACTCCCTGTGGCAGGACTTCTACAACCTGAGCGACGTCAAGTCCCGCGAATACACGCAGTTCCAGATCAGCGAGACCTACGACAAGCTGACCAAGGCCGAGGCCGACGCGGCCCGGGCCAAGAGCGACCTCGACGATTTCCTGGCCACGGCGAAGCGCGAAGGGGTTCCCCAGATCTGGATCAAGTGATCCCCGCGCTCCTGCCCGTCCGCCCCGTTTGACCTCCCGCCCTCTTTGCAATAAGATAGCGGGCGGCGAGAACCATGAAAGCCAAGACCAAGCCCGAAGTCCCGGCCGCGGACGCCCTGCGTTCCGGCCGGCGCAAGCCGAACCAGCTCCGGCCCGTGAAGATCACGCTCGACTACGTCGATTTCGCCGACGGCTCCGCCCTCATCGAGATGGGCCGGACGCGCGTCCTGGCCACGGCCACGATCGACGAGCGCGTGCCGCCGTTCCTCAAGGGCTCGGGCACGGGCTGGGTCACCGCCGAATACGCCATGCTCCCTCGCGCGACCGAGGAGCGGACGCCCCGCGAGCGCGGGGTCAAGATCTCCGGCCGCACCCAGGAGATCCAGCGCCTCATCGGCCGCGCCCTGCGCGCGGTGACCGACCTCCGGGCCCTCGGCGAGCGCCAGATCATCATCGACTGCGACGTCATCCAGGCGGACGGCGGGACCCGCGCCGCCTCGGTCACGGCCGGCTGCATCGCCCTCGGCCTGGCCCTGAAGAAGATGCTCGACCTCGGGCTCCTCGACCACATGCCCCTCCGCCACCTCGTCGCGGGGGTGAGCGTCGGCATCGTCGGGGGGAAGGCCGTCCTCGACCTCGACTACGGAGAGGACTCCTCGGCCTCGCTCGACATGAACGTCATCGAGACCGACCGCGGCGAGCTCGTCGAGGTCCAGGCCGGGGCGGAGAAAAACCCCTTCAGCCGCAAGGAGCTCCTCGACCTCCTCAAGCTGGCCGACCGCGGCGTCAGGCGCCTCGTCCAGGTCCAGAAGGAGGCCCTGAAGAGGAAGAGCATCCTGTTCATGGCCTACGGCCACTGACGCCCCGTGCGCGGCTTGACATCCCGCCTTTAAATTGAATATTATCAGCCTTTAGAACCCAACAAGGAAAGGCCAACCGCCGCTCATGAAGGGTCCTTTTTCCCCAAGGAGGTCGTCATGAACCTGACATCCTGGCTCATCCTCGCGGGCGCCGTCGTCGTCTTCGTCGCCCTCGTCATCCTCGTCCTGGCCCTGCGTTACCGGAAGGTCGGGCCCAACGAAGCCCTCATCATCGCCGGGGGCCGCAAGCGCGCCATCACCCTGGCCGACGGCACGAAGAAGAAGGTCGGCTACCGCTACCGCCTCGGCGGCGGCGTCTTCGTCTGGCCGGGCATGGAGAAGGTCTACGTCCTCCCCATGGACATCATCCCGGTCACCATCCGCACCCCCGAGGTCCTGACGCAGCGGCGGGGTGCCGATCATGGCCGAGGCCTCGGCCCAGGTCAAGGTCGACTCCTCCGACGAGACCATCCACCGGGCCGCCGAGCAGTTCCTGGGCATCGGCCGGGACGGCATCCGCGACGTGGCCGTCAACGTCCTCGAGGGCAAGGTCCGCGAGGTCATCGGCGACCATGACCGTCGAGGAGATCTACCGCGGCCGCCAGGAGTTCTCGAACCGGGTCATCGCCGCCGCGCGCGAGGACTTCGGCCGCATGGGCCTCGTCATCCTGTCCTTCTCCCTCAAGGACATCAGCGACACCCAGGGCTACATCGACGCCCTGTCGAAGCCGCAGATCGCCGCCGCCAAGCGCGACGCGGCCATCGCCCAGGCCGAGACCGAGAAGGAGTCCATCATCAAGTCGTCCCAGGCCCGCAAGGAGGCCGAGGTGGCCCGCCTGCAGTCCGAGGCCCAGATCGCCAAGGCCCAGTGGGAGAACGAGGCCAAGAAGGCCGAGTCCCAGGTCTTCGTCAACTCCAAGAAGGCCCAGGCCGACTTCTCCTACGAGCTCGAGCGCCACCGGCTGAACCAGGAGATCCGCCGGGAAGAGGCCAAGGTCAAGCAGGTCGAGAAGGAAGAGGGCATCAAGATCGAGGAGCTCGAGATCGCCCGCAAGGAAAAGGAGCTCGAGGCGACGGTCCTCAAGCCGGCCGACGCCCGCAAGTACCAGATCAAGGCGGAGGCCGAGGCCGAGGAGTTCCGGATCGCGGCCGAGGCCAAGGGCAAGGCCGAGGCCCTCAAGGTCGAGGGCCTGGCCGAGGCCGACCGGATCAAGGCCAAGGGCCTCGCCGAGGCCGAAGCCATGGATGAAAAAGGCCCAGGCCTGGGAGAAGTACACCCAGGCGGCCATCCTCGACACCTACATCAAGGCCCTGCCCGAGCTGGCCAAGGCCGTGGCCGAGCCCCTCTCGAAGGTCGACAAGATCGTCATCGTCGGCGGCGACAAGGAGCTCGGCACGACCAAGATCACGGCCCAGGTCGCCCAGGTCCTGGCCCAGATGCCCGAGGTCGTGAAGTCCCTGACCGGAGCCGACGTCACCCAGTTCCTGAAGGCGAAG
Organism: Candidatus Aminicenantota bacterium; assembly: GCA_963805045.1. Lineage (GTDB taxonomy): Bacteria > Acidobacteriota > Aminicenantia > Aminicenantales > Saccharicenantaceae > DATKJS01. Next base: position 4,238 of record CAWDTC010000016.1, on the reverse strand, counting down.
CTCTCCCCGGACGCCAAAAAAGACGAGAAGAAGTGACCGCCGCGTCGCCGGCCGAGGCAGGTGAACCATGATTTCGGAAAAGGTCCAGAAGATCGGCGCCTCCCCCACCCTCAAGATCTCGGCCAAGGCCAAGGCCATGAAGGCCGAGGGGGTCGACGTCATCGACCTGAGCGTCGGCGAGCCGGACTTCCCGACGCCGGAGAACGTCAAGGAGGCCGGGCATCAAGGCCATCCGCGACAACTTCACGAAATACACGGAGAACGACGGCGTGCCGTCCCTGCGCAAGGCCATCGCCCAGCGGCTCAAGGAGGATTACGGCCTCGAGTACAGCGCCAAGGAGATCATCGTCTCCGCCGGGGCCAAGTCGTCCCTCTTCCACCTCGTCCAGACCCTGGTCAACGAGGGCGAGGAGGTCATCATCCCGTCGCCGTTCTGGGTCACCTACCCCGAGTGCGTCGCCCTGGCCCAGGGGAAGCCGGTCATCGTTCCGACGCGCGAGGAGGACGGCTTCCTCATGACGCCGGAGGCGCTCAAGGCCGCCATCTCGCCGGCGACCAAGGCCCTCATCCTCAACAACCCCTCGAACCCGACCGGCGCCGCCTACACGCGGGACCAGCTCATGGCCCTGGCCGAGGTCGTCCGCGGCGAGGACATCTACGTCATCGCCGACGAGATCTACGGCAAGCTCGTCTACGACAACTTCAAGTTCACGAGCTTCGCCTCGCTCGGCGAGGACATCAAGAAAAAGACGGTCCTCATCAACGGCGTCTCCAAGACCTATTCCATGACCGGCTGGCGGATCGGCTTCGCGGCCGGGCCGGCCGAGATCATCGGCGGCATGTCCAAGATCCAGAGCCACACGACCTCGAACGCCTGCTCCATCTCCCAGAAGGCGAGCCTCGAGGCCTACGCCGGCCCCCAGCACGACGTCCAGAAGATGGTCGCCGAGTTCCAGCGCCGCCGGAATTTCTGCCTGATGCGGCTGGCCACCGTCCCCGGCCTGTCCTGCTTCAAGCCCCAGGGCGCCTTCTACCTCTTCCCCAACGTCAAGTCGTTCTACGACAAGGAGTTCGGCGGCGCCCGCATCCGCAACTCCTACGGCATGGCCTATTACCTCCTCAAGGAGGCCGGGGTGGCCATCGTCCCCGGCGACTCCTTCGGCGCGGACGACCACATCCGCCTCTCTTACGCGACGTCCATGGCCAACCTGGAAAAGAGCATGGACCGCATCATCGAGGCCCTGGCCAAGCTCAAGCCGGCGAAGAAGGCCCGGAGCGCCGTCCTCAGCAACGCCGTGACGCGCGTCCGGAAGGCCGTCCCGGTCGAGGCGGCGATCGACGCCCGGATGCGCGACGCGCTCGTCGCCGAGATGGAGGGCCACCTCGGCTACGAGGGCCGGTACGAGTGGAACGCGACGATCAACGGCGCCATCGTCCAGCTCCGGACGAACGTCGCGCACCTCAACGAGTTCTGGACCGAGAACTGGTCGCCGGCCCAGCTCGAGGCCGACCTCGAGCCGCACGGCACGATCTACGCCGTGGACGGCATCGCCGGCCGCGAGCCGCGGGCCTTCTACAATTCGGAGACCAAGACCGGCGTCCTGGTCAACGCGGACAACTACGGCCCGCTGCGGAGCCTGGCCCTGGGCCTCGTCCTGGACATCGCCGAGAGGATGGGCGGCGGGGCCGGCGCGGCGGGCGCGGTCCGCGGCATGTCGGCGGACGTCGGCGGCAACGGGCTCATCCTCGTCGGCCCGCCCGGGACGAAGAAGACCGAGCTTTTCTTCGCGCTTTTGGCCGACCCGCGGTTCCGGCTCCACGCGAACGACATCGCCTTCGTCCGGCTGGCCGGCGGACAGGCCGCGGCCGACTGCGTCGAGCGGAAGCTCTACATGCCGACGAACACGGTCGAGCTCGACGCCCGGCTGGCGCCCCTCTTCGACCGGAGCAAGTGCGAGAACGTCGTCGTCCGCAAGGAGGACTGCACGGACGAGGCGTGCCTGCGCGGCGACGACTGCCGGCTCGACCGGGGCTCGCCGTACTGCTACAAGGCGTCCAAGGAATCCCACGGCATGATCGACCCCGCCTGGATCGGCGGGCCGGCCTCGTTCGTCCGGCGGACGAACCTCAAGTGGCTCTTCCTCCTCCGGAACGACGCCACCTCGCCGGCCGTCGTCGAGGTCGGCAAGGACGAGGCCCTGCGCATCCTGGAGGCGGGGGAGGCGGCGGGGGCGAAGAGGTCGCTCACGGCGGCGAAGACCCAGCCGTTCTACAACCCGCACTGGCTCCCGGGCATCGGGGCCGAGGGGGCCGCGGCGGCGGGAGCGGGGTCGGCGCCGGCCGCCGAGCGGGCCGAGCTCGAGAAGGCCTTCTTCGGCCGCCTGCTCGGCGTCGTCAGGTGCTATCTCTTCAACAGCGGCGTCGCCGGGGCGGACAAGATCAAGGAACTCGTCGCGCGATAGCGGGCCATCCGCCGTCGCCGCCCGGATCCGCAGACGATCGCCTGCCGCACCTTCTCCATAAGCTCCCCCATCGTCTCCACCGTGTACCCGTCAACGGGGATCGGCTCGTGGAAAGCGATCCGGACAGTCCCCTTGCGGGCGTACCATTGGCCGCGCGGCATGAGGTCGTAGGTCCCGCCGATCGTCACCGGGACGATCGGGGCGCCGCTTTCGAGAGCAAGAAAAAAACCGCCGCGCCGGAAGGGCCCGATGCGGCCGTCGCGGCTGCGCGTGCCCTCGGGAAAAACAAGGAACGAATAGCCCTTCTCGCGCATGAGCCGGGCCGCGCGGCGGAGGCTCTTCTGGCCGCCCTTCGCGCCCTTCCGGTCGACGGGCACGAACCCGACGAACCGCATCGCGGTTCCCAGGACGGGGATCCGGAAAATGGACTTCTTCAGGACGATGCGCACCGGGCGGCGGACGAACGTGCCCATGAGGGGCCCGTCGAGGAAGCTCAGGTGGTTGGGCATGAAGATGAACGGCGTCCCCTCGGGGATGCGCTCGAGCCCCGAGACCTCGACCCGGAGGCCCAGGATGCGGCAGCCGGCGCGGACGGCCCACTGGCCGATGCGAATGATGGGGTCCCGCCGCCCGGCCAGGGCGCAGACGGCGAGGACGGGGACGACGAGAAGGAGGATAACGACGACGAAGAGGGCGAAGCTCGCCGTCCGGGCCCAGGCCAGGAACTTCATGGCGGGCAGATTATAGCATAGGGGCGAGCCCGGCGCAGGCGCGGCCGGGAGAGCGGCTCTGCCTTCTCATCGCCAAAGGTGAGGAGGCGCCGGCCATTATCACCCCCCCGATTCATCGGCAATGACGATTGCCAGACGGCGCCCGCTCTGTCAAAATAGTGCGCGATGAAAAGGATCCATGTTCTTCTTATGATCTTGGCCGTCGTGACCGGCTTGGCCGTCGGCCGGTTCGTCCTTCCCGCGAGCCGGGGAACGACCATGGCAGATCTCCCGCCGTCAGGGCTGAGGACCGATCTCGACCTCTATTCACCCAAGCATTATTCGGAGCGGAACGAAGAGACCATCATCCGCCACTTCTTCAAGGACCGAAGGTCCGGCTTCTTCCTGGACGTCGGCGCCTATCACTACAAGATCGGCAGCAACACCTATTATCTCGAGAAGGAACTGGACTGGAGTGGCATCGCGATCGACGCCAACGGAGAATTCGCACGCGGATACAAGGATCACCGCCCGAAGACGGCGTTTTTCAATTTCTTCGTTTCCGACAAGTCCGATGAGCTGGCGGATTTCTACATCGTCCGGGACCCGGGTCATCTGACGAAATCGACGGCCGTGCGGAGCTTCGTCGCGGGCAGGAAAACGGAAGAGATCAAGGTGCCGACCATCACGCTCAACGACCTCCTCGCGAAGCTGGCGGTCGAGAAGATCGATCTCCTCAGCCTCGACATCGAATTGTGGGAACCGCAGGCCCTGGCCGGCTTCGATATCGAGAAATACCGCCCGGAGTTGATCTGCGTGGAGGCCCATCGCCAGGTCAGGGACAAGATCCTCGACTATTTCACGCGGCACGGCTATGTCCGCCTCGACCAGTACTTTCTTTTCGACCAGCGGAACTGGTATTTCACGACGAAGAGCCGCTATCAGAGGATGTTCGACGTTCGATATTGAGGAGGGATCCCCATGAAGCTCAGGCTGCCGATTCTGCTCCTCGTGTTGCTTTCCCTCTCTTTGCTCCTCGTCTATCAACTCGTGCACAAGCCCGCCG
>CAWDTC010000015.1:0-72977 GCA_963805045.1 Candidatus Aminicenantota bacterium | reverse complement strand
ATCGGCATCCGGGAAGAAGCAGAGGATAAAGAAGATTCGGTGTATCGATGAACGCCTTGAGGTCCTTCTCGCTCCGAACCGCTCGCACCTCGATCATCGCGCCACTCCTTCCGCCGTGCCTTTTCGGACCGCCACTTGACCTCCTCCAGTCCGCACGAAGGGACCAGCCGCCCTTGATAGAGGATCGCGTCCGGGCAGCCATCGCACAGGTCGTCCATCCGATGGCTCAACCCGGGCGGGATGATATAAGACAAGACCTGAACGGAGGCCCGGCTGAAGAGTCTCAGGGGATTGCCGAGGACCATTTTTGCGGACTTCTTTGCGATGGGCCTCAGCTCCCGGACGAACGGCGCGAGCCCGAGTATCCCGGCGATCGCTATCCGGCTTCTCCCCTTTCCGAATTTATACGCATAGCGTCCCTTCAGGAGATGATGACCCATTTGGAACAGCTCGACGAGCTTCGGGCCGAAGTACCCGAGCACCCGGCCGTCCTTGACCACCCACTCCGCCTGGAGCCACTTGATGGACCCCGCTTCGCTTTGGCTGCCCAGGAATGACGCGTACGTCAATTCGGGGAATCGGCCGCCGACGACCCTGCAGAGGTCCTCGAGATAGACCCAGCCGGAGGCGTCGATCGTGTCCTCCTCGCGGAACTTGACCTGCCTCATAGGGATGAATCCCAGGAAATCCACGAGCTCCGGGTTCATCCGGGCCCATTCGACGATATCCGGGACGCCCTGCAGGTTCCCGGAGTTGACGACGGCGATGAACGTCAGATGGGTTTCCGGGCGGCCTCCCACAAGCCGCGCCAGCTCGCTCCGGACACCGTTCAGATCCTCCTCAGTGAGGCCGCCCCGGCCGGGCTGGAGCGAATCGACCCGGATGACGAAGCCGCCGAGACCGGCCCTCTTGAGCTCTCCGACACGCGCCCGATCGAGGCCCAGGGCACTCGTCTGCAGCCAGGGACTGAGCCCCAGGCCGGCGATGTAGCGGACGACTTCGTCAAGGTCCGGGTGAAGGAGCGGCTCGCCGCCGCTGAGGGAGATGATCTGGCAGTTCCTGAGCCGGACGATCTCGTCGATGTTCGCCCGGATGGCTTCCAGGCTTTCATGGGTCTGGGCGACGTCGTCACGGCCGCAGCCTCTGTAGCACTCGGGGCAGCGCATGAGGCAATGGGTCGTGATCTCCACCCATCCGTTGGGATTATCGTTCTTGGAGAAGGGAAGCCTATAAAGGGACCCGATGCCGGGGACAGCGGCGGACATGTCGGCTCCTTTCCCGGCCGGGCCGGAAATCCCTGGTCTAGACGATGAGCGGGGCATCCCCCCTCCTCACGGATCGCCTGTAATGGAGATTGACCGCGAAGGCTTCGACGTGGCGGCGCGGCCGCCTCAGCATTCCGGGGTTGAGGAGGGTCCTCCTGATGATATGAGACAAGGAAAAGACCCTGCGGTTGAGCCACGTGTACATCTCGGTGAGCTTTTCCGGCGCGATTCTTTCGGGGCGATGGACGCATTCCGCGGACGTATAGTGCCTATGATCCTCATGAAGGAGCTTCCCCTTGGCTCGGTACTCCTCATATAGCGGAGAGCCGGGGACGGGCGTCATCATGTAGATCCGCAGGAGTGGGAGCTTCGTCCTGGTGATGAAGCGAAGGGTTTCCCTCAGGGACTCCTCCGTGTCGCTGTCGGTCCCGACCATCATCTCAGCGGACACCATGATCCCGGCCCTGCGGAAGTCGCGGAGAAGCCGGGTGTGGTCGGCAACCTTCAGCCAGCCCTTGCCGAGCCTATCCAGCCCTTCCTGGGTGATTCCTTCGACGCCCAAGCTCAAGATCCGGCATCCCGAGCGTGCGACCGATCGAAGCAGCTCCGGGTTCCGGGCCAGGGTCATCGTGCACTGGGTGGCCCAAGACATCTTCATCGGCTCGATCCGCCGGCAGAGCTCTTCGAGATAATTTGGGTTCCCGGCGATGTTGTCGTCGATGAGATAGAAGGCCCGATAGCCCAGCTCCCGGACGCGCCGGATGTCCCTCATCACCTCGTCGAGAGGCCTGACGAGATACCGTCCGCGATAGAGGCAGTAGATCGAGCAGAAGGAACAGACATGAGGGCAGCCTCGGGCGGCTTGGACCGGGAGCATAGGGCCGATGCTCTTCGCGGTCAGAATCTCGTATTTCGGGACTGGCAGGCCGGCGAGATCACCGACGGGATGGTCGTAAACGGGTTCGATCCTTCCCGTCCGTTCGAAATCTCTGAGCAACAAGGGGTACGAGATCTCCGCGTCCCCGATGACGATCCCGTCCGCAAAGGGCATGGCCTCGGCCGGGGTGAGGGAGGTCTGATAGCCTCCCATAAAGACAATCTTCCCTCTTTTTCGGAATTCCGCCGCCAGTTCGAGGGCCCTGAAAAAAGCGTGTCCCATGGCCCCGATCCCGACGAGGTCGGCATCGGTGTCGAGGTCGATGTCGTCGAGGATCTCGATGCGGGCGTCGATCTCCCAATGCGGGGGCGTCATCGCCGCGAGCAGGGGGAACACCAGGCCCGGCATATAGAGCTTCTTCTGCTTGATGAGGCGCCCCGTCGCGCTGTACTGCGACGGCTGGATGAACATCAGCTTGGGCATCGGGCCTCCCGATACATCCGGAGGTACTGACGGCGGACGCGCCAGACGCCCTTGGCCACCCGCCATTGCAGGCCCGGCGGGCGCTTGCTGTGGCTCAGGATGTGGCCGGGACGGACCATGACGCGCGTGTAGGTCCGTATGATCTCCCGGTAATATTCAGCCAGCGACAGCTTCTCCGGCCGGATGGTCACGTTGGCCAGGTCCCAACGGGCATAGTCCTTCCGGTCGACAATGATCCGATCCTCGCCGACGTCGAGGCCCGTTCCCGGCAGCGGAGTCAAGGGCTGAAGGTTGATGAATTTGAGGCCCAGCGCCACGAGCCTCTCCCGGAGTCTGTCGAAATCCTCGCGACCCCAGGCCGGCGATACGATGATCCCCGCGTAGCAGTCCACGCCGTTCGCCTTCAGAACCTCGAGCGCACGAACATTGTCGGAGGCGCGCGAATCCTTGACGTAGCCGTCGAGTTCGCCGTCGTTGAAGGATTCCAGACCGACAATAATGGTGCGCAATCCCTGCGCCCGGAATTCCCTGATGAGCTCGCGATGGCCGGCGATGAAATCGGCCCGGCCGAAGCAGAGATAACGCTTACGGATGCCTCGCTCCTTCAGAAGAGCCAAGAATTCCCCGACGCGGGCCGCGGAGACGAGAAAATCGTCGTCGACGATATAGATCTCGCGTTCGGCAATCCCCTCGAGCTCACCGACGACCTCCTCCAAGGGACGGGTGACATAGTTATCGTCCGTGATGCCCCGCGGGAAACAGAAGCTGCAGGCGCGGGGGCAACCGAAGGAGGTCTTGATCAGCGCGACCCGATCGTGGAAGACATAGAAATAGGACCGCCGGTATCTCGCGGTGAGGTCGCGGCGGGGAATGGGGAAATCGAACCGGTGGGGCGGAAGGCCCGCTCGGTCGAGGGGTTCGGCCGCCCCCAGGACGCCCGGCGGGACGGGATGTCCAGCCGGTACGCGGATGTGATCGAGGAGTCGAGGAAAAACCGTCGTCGCGTTCCGGACGACCCGGAAATCCACAGCCGGGTCGTCGACGACTTCGGGAAACCTCTCAACGTGAACGCCGCCGACGACGGTCCTCACGCGCGCGTTATATCCCTTGGCCGTGCGGCAAGCGGCGATCATCGCCGGGATGTGGGTGATATAGCCAGTCACGCAAAAAACATCGGGCCGGCTCACGGCGAGGATATCTTCGAGTTCCCTCTTGTCGAGGATCATATCGACGATCTCCACCCGGTCCTCGGGTCCGGCGAGGGCCGCCAGCACCTCGAGCTCCAGCGGTTCGACCACCATCAGGTGCTGGAGGCCAATGGTCTCGGGTGCAGGGCGGGGTCTGACCATCAGGATCCGGAGAGGCCGGCTCATGGGACGCAATCCTTGTGCCGGACGAAGACGTGGGCCGGCGGGATGCGTCTGTGATACTGGAGGGCCGGACGCCCGAGCTTCAGGAGGACGCGGACGAATGGGTTCCGGTTGTAAACGGCCATGTCCTTCTCGACGAGCTCCCCGCCGAGCCTGGTCTTGGCGATCTCGGCCGTCTGCCCGAGATCGACCTCGCGGCAGCCCTGATCGAAGGCCTCTTTGAGAATGCCCATGATGTTGTTCTGGTAGGCGCGCCGGTCGGACCGGAAGGCGTTATCGGTGCCGCCGAAGAAGAACGTCAGCTTCGGGCCTTCCTCGAGGTTGATGTGCCAGGCGATCACCCGGTCCCCCAGCCAATAGGTCGTCAGCGTGAATTCGTCCGGGAGGTTCCGGAAGTACTCAAACGAAAGGACCTCGAGCTTGGTCGTCGTCCGTTCCATCACCTGGAGGTAGAGGGCGAACATCTCCAGGCTGAAGCCTGAACAGGGCATCACTTCCCTGCGCACCCCCTCGAAGGCTCTCTCGTTCAGCCGCAGCCGCCGTCTGTAGCTTGCCCGCAGGGCATGACGGTATTCGTCCCAAGACCCAAAGTCGTGCTTAAGAAGTACGGTCGGCATCATCCGCATCCCAATGGCAGGCGCCGCGGGCAGCCCCAGCGGCAGATTCAAGAGGAGGACGAGTCCCCGTTCTTCGGCGTAGATAGTGGGAAGAAGCCTCACGATCGGATCCTCCTTGCCGATCAGGCCCGGGCAGGAGATCGATGCCGGGATACCCACAATGGCGAACCGGACGGGGCTCTTGATACGGGCGAAGGTCAGCAGGTCAATCCGCAGAGTGTAGACGCAGGCCCCTGCCGTCAGTCGTCCGCCGTCGTGGAGCTCATAATAGCGCTGCCGGCAGGGATTGCGCTCTTCGGAGTACAGGAGGAATTTCCTCCGCTGGAAATAGGATCCGGCGAGATCGTCCCATTCGCGGGAGAGCTCGGACGCCGAGGATTTGATCACGATGCTCATGACTGACCTGCCCCCCCCCGCTCAATGTACCACTTCAAAAGTGAGATTTTCAAGCAGTGTGGTACTCGCTAGTGTGGCCTGCGTGGAAGGATCTTACCCCTCGACCTTTGGATCCGGAGTCCAATGCCCCATGCGCCGGAAAAAGACTTTACACACAAGAGCAGCCAGTCAGCATGGCACAGACGGCTTGGCCTTGATGTATCTAGCCTGCTGGGCCCTCCTCCCCGCCCTGGCTGCGCTAAATGTGTGCTCAACGGATGCCTAAAACCGTGTAAAGCTGTACAAAATTGCGACAATTTTCGAGTGCCGTGATTAGTGGCCAAACGGCCAATTTCTCGAGGAATAAGAGAGCGCGCCTGGGGTGAATCGAACACCCGACCCGCTGCTTAGAAGGCAGCTGCTCTATCCCCTGAGCTACAGGCGCGTCGTCGAGGAGTCGGCCGACGGCCCAGCCGGGCTCGGCCGGCCCTGCCCGCCGCCCGGCGCAGCGGCAGGTCCCCGCAGGGAGTCCATCGGGGAGAGCGGATTTGAACCGCCGACCTCCTGCTCCCAAGGCAGGCGCGCTAGCCAGGCTGCGCCACTCCCCGTCCGGTCCGCAATCTTAACATCCGTCCCCCGGGCTGTCAATTTAAGATGGGGTCAGGTCTACTTTCTTGCACTCTTGTCCGGAGGTTGCTGGGGTTGCGTTCTGACTACGGGAGAAAGTGTAAGAAAGCAGACCTGACCCCTTCCTAACGGCCGAGGCCCTTGTCGAGGTCGAAGCGGGGGATCTTGATGACGATGGGCCGGCCGTGGGGACAGAGGGCCGGCTGGGAGGTCTTGAAGAGCTCGCTCACGAGGTAGCCCATCTTCTCCCGCGTCAGGGGCTGGCCGGCCTTGATCGCCGTCTTGCAGGCCAGGGTCGCCAGGAAGTGCTCCCGCCTGTCGCGGGCCTTGTCCTCGCCGGACTCGGCGACGAGCGCGCGGAAGACGTCCACGGCCTCCTCGGCCCGGAAGATATCGGGATATTCCTTGAGGGCGTAGGACCGGCCGCCCATGGCCTCGGCCCGGAAGCCCAGCTCTTCGAACAGGACGGCGTTGTCCTCGAACTCGGCCGCCTGCGAGGGCGTGAGCTCCAGGACGACCGGGATGAGGAGCATCTTCCGCGGCCAGGCCCTCGCCCGGTCGATCTCCCGGTACTTCTCGTAGAGGACGCGCTCGTGGGCGTTGTGCTGGTCGACGACGAGCAGTCCGTCCTCCGCGGCGGCGATGATGTAGAGGTTCTGGAACTGGCCCAGGACCTCGGGACCCGTGGCCGGCTTCTCCTCCGTCGCGTCGAAGGGCGCGCTCATGGGCGCAACTGCCGCCCCGGAGGGACCTGCGACCGTCACCGTCCCCGGCCCGAAGCCGAGCCCGGGCGTCCCTCCCCCCTCCTCCGCGACACCGGGGACACTCCCCGCCCGCCCTCCGACCGGGTAGGCCTCCTTGACCGCGCGCTCCCGCCGCGCCGCGTCCTCGACGGCCCGAAGCACGAGCCGGAAGACGAGCTGGGAGTCGCGGAAGCGGACCTCCGCCTTGGCCGGGTGGACATTGACGTCGACATCCGCGTACGGCAGGGTGAGGAAGAGGAAGGCTTCGGGCGACCGCGCCCGCTCGAGGAGGCCGGCATAGGCCTGGTTGAGCGCGGCCTGGACGACCCGGTCCTTGACCGGCCGGCCGTTGACGAAGAAGACCTGGACCGAACGGTCCGCGCGGCCGGCGAGAGGCCTCGACGCGAAACCCTGGAGCCGCCCCTCCCCTTCGGCCGAGGCGACCTCCATCAGGCCCTCGACGACGGCCTTCCCGTAGAGTTGGAAGATCCGCTCCCGGAGCGTCCCGACCGGCGGGCAGTTGATGAGCTCGCGGCTGCCGTGGACGAGGACGAAGCGCGTCCCCGGGCCGGCCAGGGCGGCCTGCGTCACGGACTTGGCCACGAGCCCGAGCTCGGAGGTGTTCGAGCGGAGGAACTTCCGACGCGCGGGCAGGTTGAAGAACAGGTCGCGGACCTCGACCGTCGTCCCCCGGGGCAGGGCGACGTCGGTGACCGAGAGGAGCCTCTCCCCCTCGCGCTCGATGGTCGTGCCGCGGTCCTCGGAGCCGTCGTGGGTCCTCAGGGTGAGCCTCGAGACGGCGGCGATGCTGGCCAGGGCCTCGCCGCGGAAGCCGAGGGTCGCGATCCGCTCGAGGTCCTCCTCGCCCGCGATCTTGCTCGTCGAGTGGCGCCGGAAGCAGAGGGCCGCGTCCTCGCGGCCCATGCCCGAGCCGTTGTCCTGGACCTTGATCAGCTTCTTCCCGCCCTCGAGGAGCTCGACGCGGACCTCCGTGGCCCCGGCGTCGAGGGAATTCTCGACGAGCTCCTTGACGACCGACGCGGGCCGCTCGATGACCTCCCCGGCGGCGATCTTCTGCGCGACCTCGGCCGGCAGGACGTGGATCTTGTTCACTCCGCCCCCTCCTTCCCAGTGCCGATGACGGTCCCTTCGGTCGAGCGCGGCAGGACGCGGTCGATGCGGACACGGACGATCTCCCGCTCCGGCGCCGGGCAGGTGGGCGCCAGGACCTTGAAGTAATTGCCGGTCAGGAGCTCGGCTCCGGCGTGACGTTCGGCCCGGAGCCGCCTCCCGTCCCCGTCCGCGCCCTCGGTCCCGTCGATCGTCCGCGGGCCGCCCGCCCGGCCCTTCCGTATGACGGCCGCGTCGAGGGTCCGGCCGGCGAACCCGGACCGGAAAGCGAAGTTCTTCTCGGCCGAGAGCCTCCTCAGCGCGAGCGACCGTTCGCTCCTGACGCGCTCCGGGACCTGGGCCCGGGCCGCGGCCGGTGTCCCCGCCCGGGGCGAGTAGGAGAAGACGTGGAAATAGGTCAGCGGCGAGTCCCCGAGAAAGCCCTCGAGGAGGGCGAAATCCTCCTCCGCCTCCCCGGGAAAGCCGACGATGACGTCGGCGCCGAGCGAGGCCTCGGGGGAACGCGTCCGCAGGTCCTCGAGAATGGCCCGGTAGAGGTCCGGCCCGCCCGGTCCGGCCCATCTCGCGGAGAACGCGCGGCGAGGCGTGCTGGAGCGAGAGGTGGAAATGCTGGCAGACTTTCGGGTTGCCGGCGACCTGGGCCCGGAGCCCCGCGTCCATCCGCCGCGGGTCGAGCGAGCTCAGCCGGACCCGGCCCAGCCCCTCGACCCGTTCGACCTCCTGCAGGAGCCCGCCGAGCGAGCCCGGCGGCGTCAGGTCGTCGCCGTAGGAGGAGAGGTGGACCCCGGTCAGGACGACCTCCCGGAAGCCGCGGCCGGCGAGGTCCCGGACGCGCGCCACGACCGTCGGCCGGCGCCAGGCTGACGCTCCTCCCCCGGACGCTCGGGACGATGCAGAAGCTGCAGCGGTTGTCGCAGCCGTCCTGGACCTTGAGCGGGGCCCGGGCCCGGAATGGCCGCCGCGCCGGGCCCGTCCGTGCTGGTTTCACCCCGTCCGGTGCCCGCCCCTCCCATCAGGGAGAGGACGGTCTCCGGCAGGCGGTCCTTTTGCGCATTGGGGACGACGGCGAGGACCTGGGGCAGGTCCGCGAGCCCCGGCCTCCCGGCCTCGGCCCAGCAGCCCGTGAGGACGAGGTGCGCCGCGGGCCGCTCCCGGCAGAATTTCCGCACGAACCTGCGGACGTCCCGGTCGGCCCGGGCCGTCAGCGTGCAGGAGTTGACGAGGACGAGGTCGCTCCGTGACCAGTCATCCTCGAAGCGCAGCCCGCGCGCTTCGAGGGCCTCGGCCCAGGCGAAGGCCTCCGCCTGGTTGGCGCGGCAGCCGAAGTTCTGGATGGAGAAGGAGCGCATCCCGGAGGGTCACAGCTTCTCTTGGATCTTCTTCGAGGCCGCCTCGACCGAGGCCGCCATCCGGGCCCGGTGGTCGGCGAGCTTCTTGCGGAGCCCCTCGTCGCCCAGGGCCAGGATCTCGACCGCGAGCAGGGCCGCGTTCGCGCCGCCGTGCTTGCCCAGGCCCATGGTCGCCACGGGGACACCCTTGGGCATCTGGACCGTCGAGAGGAGGGCGTCCATCCCGGCCAGGGCGGCGCTTTCGACGGGGACGCCGATGACGGGCCGGACGGTGTGGGCGGCCACGACCCCGGCCAGGTGGGCGGCCTTTCCGGCCACGGCGATGAAAACCTCGGCGCCCTGCGCCTCGGCTTCCCGGACGAGCTTGACGGTCCGCTCGGGCGAGCGGTGGGCCGAAGTCACCTCGAGGGCGAAGGGGACGCCGAATTCCTTGAGCGTCCGGAGGGCGTCCTCGATGACCTCGAAATCGGATTCGCTGCCGAGGAAGATCATGACCTTCATGCCCGCTCCTCCTTCATCGCGCCGATGTCCCGGCGGTATTGCATGGCCGGGAAACGGATCCGGCCGATGGCGTCGTAGATCTTCGTCATGGTCGCCTCGAGCGTCGGCTCCGAGGCGCAGACGTCGAGGACCCGGCCGCCGCTCGTGACGTAGGCGCCGTTCTCGAACCTCGTCCCGGCGTGGAAGACGGTGACCCCGGGCACGGCCGCGGCCTCGTCCAGGCCCGTGATGGGTTTCCCCTTCTCGTAGCGGACGGGGTAGCCGCCCGAGGCCACGACGACGCAGCCGGAGGGGTTCTCCGACCAGCGGGCCTCGGTCGCCAGGACGTTCTCGTCGACCGCGGCCGAGAGGAGCTCGACGAGGTCGGTCTCGAGGCGCAGGAGCTGGGGCTGGGTCTCGGGGTCGCCGAAGCGGCCGTTGAACTCGAGGACGCGCGGCCCCTGCTCGGTGACCATCAGCCCCGCGTAGAGGACCCCCTTGAACTTCCGGCCCTCCTCGAGCATGCGGGTCACGGCCGGGTAGATGACGGTGTCCATGACCTCGTGGAAGAGGGCCTCGGTCATGAACGGCGAGGGCGAGATGGCGCCCATGCCGCCCGTGTTCGGACCGCGGTCGCCGTCGTAGGCGGCCTTGTGGTCCATGGCCGAGACCAGGGGCTGGACCCGTGTCCCGTCGCTGATGACGATGAACGAGACCTCGCGCCCGGTCAGGAACTCCTCGATGATGATCCGCTGGCCCGCCGGGCCGAACTTCTTCCCCACGAGCATGTCCGCCGCCGCCTCCTCGGCCTTCTTGCGGCTGGGGCAGACGACGGCGCCCTTGCCGGCGGCCAGGCCGTCGGCCTTGATGACGAGGGGGAAGCCGAATTCGCCCTGAGCCGATGATCTTCCGGGCCTCGTCGAAGGCGTCGGTGACCTTGAAGCGGGCCGTCGGGATCTTGTGGCGTTCCATGAACTGCTTGGCGAAGACCTTGCTGCTCTCGATCTCGGCCGCCTTCTTGGACGGGCCGAAGACCCGCAGCCCCCGCTTCTCGAACTCGTCGGCCAGGCCCATCATGAGGGGGACCTCGGGCCCGACGACGGTCAGGCCGATCTTCTCCCGCTCGGCGAAGCCGACGAGCCCGGCCGTGTCCGTCTCCTCGATGGGCACGTTCTCCGCGACGAGGCGCGTGCCGCCGTTGCCCGGCGCGCAATAGACCTTCTCGGCCTGCGGGCTCCGGGCGATCTTCCAGGCCAGGGCGTGCTCGCGGCCGCCCGAACCGACGATCAGGATCTTCATGGTCTCACCCTCCCGTCCGTGTCGCTCCGGCCCTCTCTCAGCCCCCGGCGGCCCGGCGCAGGTTCTCGGCGAAGAGCGTCGCGTACCCGGGCTCGGGCACGGCCGCGGCGACGATCCGGGCGGCCAGGGGCAGGGCCTCCTCCGGCGGCAGGCAGAAGCCCATCGTCCGGAAGCCCTGCCGGTAGCGGGAGACCGCCTCGGCCGCGTTCTTGTCCCGGACGATGACGTCGGCCATGAGGCCGGCCAGCGTGTCGAAGTCCTTCTCCACCATGCCGAAGCGGGTCATCTCCTGGACGCCGAGGCGGATGCCGCTCGATTCGAGGAACGTGGCGTCGTCCGGCAGGGCCTGGTAGTTCGCCAGGATGTTGTTCGTCTCCAGGCGCCGGGCGATGGCCATGCCGGGCCCGAAGGCCTTGACGCGGATGATGACCTGGTGGGTCTCGGTGAAGCCGTCCGCCTCGTCCCCCTCGACCGGGATGCCGTGGGACTTGAGGGCCCGGGCGAAGGCCTTGGCGTTGCGGATGACCTGCGCCTGGTAAGGCATCCTTGAACTCGTTCATCTCGTAGGCGGCCATGAGGAGCCCGAGGAGGGTGCCGAGGTGGTGGTTGCTGGTCGAGCCCGGGAAGGCCCGGCCCCGGATGTCCTGCCAGAGCGGCCGGAAGGGGGATTCCTTCGGGATGTTGCCGGCGACGAGGCCGCGCTGGGTGCCGAAGAAGGTCTTGTGGGTGCTGCCCGTGACGACGTCCGCGCCCTCGGCGAGCGGCGCCTGGAAGGCGCCGTAGAGGCCGAGGACGTGGGCCATGTCGTACATGATGACCGGGCGTTCCGGCCAGCCCCGGACGATGTCGGCCACGAACTTGACCGGCTCGCGGTAGAGGAACATGCTCTTGCCGAAGACGATGAGCTCGGGCCGGTGGCCCTCGAGGAGCTCGCCGAGCTTGGCCAGGTCGGCCTTGTAGGGGTTGCCGGCGAGGACGGGGAAGTTGAGGACCCGCTCCTTGCCGGTCTCGGGGTCCTCCTCGACGTAGTTGAAGAGGGCGCCCATGGGCTGGGAGCTCAGGTGCCCGCCGTAGATGAGCTCGTTGTTCATGACGAGCCGCAGGCGCCGCGAGAGCTGCGGCGCCTTCCGGCCCCGGTTGACGAACTTGACCACGCCCTTGAAGACGACCTCGTTGGCCATCTGGCCGCTGACCGGCCGCAGCTCGACGTCGGTGCAGCCGAAATAGCGCTCGAGCTCGCGCTGGGCCTCGACCTCGACGTCCCGGATGAAATCCGTCCCCTGGTAGAAGTAGACCTCCTCCCCCTTCATCGTCCGGTGCTCGGCGTAGCGGCCCGACGGGTCGGCGATCTCGCAGGCCTTGACCAGGAACGACGGCGTCGACTCCGAGGGGATGAGGTTGAAGCATTCCCTCTGCCGCCAGGCGCTGTTCCGCTCGACCCTGGCGGCCAGGGCCCGCGACTTTTCGATGAATGATGCCATCCGATGACTCCTCCGGCGATCCCCGACCGCCTACTTGAAGTTCGCGTCCTCGATCGCCGCGATCTTCGGCGACCCGGCGCGGCGTGCCGCCCGCCCTCGAACCCGGTCTCGAGCCAGATCCGGACGAGCCGGACGGCGATCTCGAGGGTGTGCGTCCGGCCGCCGAGGGTCAGGCAGTTCGAGTCGTTGTGCTTCCGGGCCATTTCGACCGCGTAGTCGCTCGCGCCCGGGGTCGCCCGGAGGCCCTTGAACTTGTTGGCGACGATGCCCATGCCGAGGCCCGTGCCGCAGACGAGGATGGCCCGGTCGCAGGCGCCGGCGAGGACGGCCCGGGCCGCCTTGGCCCCGAAGTCCACGTAATCGACGGTCTCGCCGGGCCCGCAGCCGAAGTCCTCGAAGGGGATGCCCCGGCCCCGGAGGTAGTCCGCGAGGCCGGCCTTCAGGTCGTAACCGGCGTGGTCGGACGCGAGCGCGATTCTCATCCCGGACTCCTTTCCCTCGACCCCGCCCCTCGCGGCCCTCCGCCGGAGGACCCCCTCAGGGCCGGCGCGGCGCTCCCTTGCCGGGCGCCTCGACCCGGCCTTCGGCCATCCGGGCCGCCTCGGGCATGACCGCGATGGCCTTGAGCACGGCCGGGTCGGCCCGCCGCGAGACGCGGACGCCCTCCTCGAGGCCCCAGATGGCCCCGGCGACCTCCCGTTCGAGCTCCCTGCGGATCTCCTCTTCGGCGTCCTTGAAGGCTTTCTCCTCATAAGTCACGTCGCGCGACTTGAGGTACTTCCGGAAATCCTCGATCACGGCCGGGCCTATGGGGAAGGGCTTGGCGACGAGGACCTGCCCTGCGGCGGCCGTGCCGGCCGGCTTCGGGTCCTGGGGGAAGACGAGCGTTTTCCCGAGGTCGGTCTGGTGCTGGACGAGCTTGCGGGAGTAGGCGAAGAAGGCCCCGCTCAGGCGGAGCCGCCCGGTGAACGGCTTGAGGAGGGAATCGACCTTGTAGTCGGGCGTGATGCCGCCCTGGCCGAGGACCTTGCGGCCGTGGTCCGTGTACTTGACCTCCCGGTCCGCGTCGGGCGCCCGCTTCGCGAGCAGGAGATAATCGTCGATCTGGCTGTAGTCCCTCTGGATGGAGCGCCCGCTCGGCGTCAGGTACTTGGCCACGGTCAGGGCCACGGCCGCGTCGGGGGCCAGCGGGAAGACGGTCTGGACGAGCCCCTTGCCCCAGGAGTCCTCGCCGACGGTCAGGCCCCGGTCGTGGTCCATGACGGCGCCGCTGACGATCTCGGAAGCGCTGGCCGTGCCCTGGTCGATGAGGATGACGAGCGGCAGTTTCCCGTACGGGCCGTCACGCTCGGAGCGGAACTCGCGGTCATAGGCCTCGTTGCGGCCCTTCATGGAGACGATGAGCGTCCCCTTGGGGAAGAACAGCTCCGCCACCTCGATGCACTGGACGAGCGGCCCGCCGGTGTCGAGGCGCAGGTCCATGATGAGGCTCTTCATCCCCTGGCCGGAGAGCTTGGCCAGGGCGTCCTCGAGCTCGCGAGGCGTCTCGTGGGCGAAGTTGCGGATGTAGACGTAGCCGATGCCGTCGTCGAGCATGAAGGCGTAGGGCACGCTCAGGAGCGGGATCTCCTCCCGGGTGATGGTCAGGTCGAACGGCTTGTCCATGCCGTCGCGGACGATGGTGATCGTGACCTTCGTCCCCTTCTCCCCGCGGAGCTTCTGCATGGCGTCGTAGCTCGAGATGGGGACCGTCGACTCGCCGTTGATGCGGGAGATGATGTCGCCGGGCTGGATGCCGAGCCGCCAGGCCGGCGTGCCCTCGATCGGCGAGATGACGATGATACTCTCGCCCTGCTTCTGGATCTGGATGCCCAGGCCGTAGTACTTGCCCGTGTACTCCTCCCTCTGGCGGGAGAAGCTCTCGGGGTCCAGGAAATAGGAGTGGGGGTCGAGGGTGTCCAGGGTGCCGCGGATCGAGGCGTAGGCCAGCTGCTGCTCGTCGAGCGGCTTGTAGTAGTTCTCCTCGAGGAGGGCGGCGACCGAGCGGACCTTCTCCATGGCCGCCGTCCACTGGTCCTGGTCGCGGGACGGAAGCCCGAGGACGAGGACGGCCGTCAGGGAGAGGAGGAAGACCCGCTTTTTCATGGTCGCCAGAGAAAATTTATCTTATCAGAGGCCCTCCTTAAAGTAAAGACGGCGCCTGCAGGGGGCCTATCTGCCAGCGACTCCCCGTGGTATAATGGCGGCTGCGAGACCTTGATGTTCGGCAGCGTCGGACCCACGGAGCTCATCCTCATCTTCATCATCGCCCTGCTCGTTTTCGGCCCGAAGAAGCTGCCCGAGATCGGCAAGTCCGTCGGCAAGGCCCTCCGGGAGTTCAAGAAGGCCTCCGAGGAGATCAAGGGACGGATCGAGGACGAGATCAACGCCTCGGAGATCAAGGACGTCCAGAAGGACCTCCGGGACGGCATGAACAGCCTGCGCGACGGGATCCACGGGCTCGCGGACGCCACCGGGG
Source organism: Candidatus Aminicenantota bacterium (assembly GCA_963805045.1). Lineage (GTDB taxonomy): Bacteria > Acidobacteriota > Aminicenantia > Aminicenantales > Saccharicenantaceae > DATKJS01. The sequence goes on along the minus strand of CAWDTC010000015.1, from coordinate 58,362 downwards.
TGACCGACCTCAAGAACGAGCTCAAGGGCATCGCCGCGCCGGCCCCGACGCCGGTCCGGCGGCCCCGCCCAAGACCGAAGACACCGCCAAGGACGACACGCAACATGAGAATGGGGAAGGGCCGAAAATCTCCGGATGAGATGACCTTCCTCGAGCATCTGGAGGACCTCCGGAAGCGGCTGTTCTATTCCGCGCTGGCCCTCCTCGTGGCCTTCGTCCCGGGCTGGATCTTCGCCAAGCAGATCTTCAGCATCCTGGCCCGGCCCGTCACGAAATTCCTCCCCGTGGGAGAGAGCCTTGCCTACAAGCACCTCATCGATCCCTTCATGGTCTACCTGAAGACCGGCTTCTTGGCGGCCGCTTTCGTCGCCTCCCCCTTCATCTTCCTCCAGCTTTGGTATTTCATCGCCCCCGGCCTCTATCAAAAGGAGAGGAAATACGTCGTCCCCTTCGTCGTCATGACGACCGTGTTCTTCTCGGCCGGCGCGGCCTTCGCTTATTTCATTGTCTTCCCCTTCGCCTGCCGTTTCTTCCTGCAGCTCGGCACCGGCTTCAAGCCCGTCATAATGATCGACGAGTACTTCGGCTTCGCCCTGAAGATGCTTCTCAGCATCGCCTTGACGTTCGAGACGCCGACGCTCGTCTATTTTCTGTCCAAGATGGGCATCGTCACGGCCCAGTGGATGATCAAGAACTTCAAGTACGCCGTGCTCGTCGTCTTCGTCATCGCCGCCGTCATCACCCCGACGCCCGACTGGATCAACCAGAGCATCGTGGCCATCCCCATGCTGGCCCTCTACGGCCTCAGCATCCTCATCGCCCTCGTCGTGGGCCGCGGCAAGGCGAAGGCCAAGGCCGCCGAGGAGACGCCGGCCGGATAGATGGGCGGCCCCGAGCGAAGGCCGCTCGCAACGGAACGTGGCCGGGGCGCGGTGGGGGACGACCGGCCCGTGAAAGGACGGTTCTGACGGCATGGACGGACGCCTGATCATCCGGAACGAACGCATCGAGACGGCCGAGAAGCTCGTCTCCGAGAACCCGGCGACACTCGAGCCCGTCGGCGAGGTCTGCCTGGCCGTGCCGGAGCCTGTGTGTCCGGGCCATCCGGGCCGCCAAGGAGGCCTTCCCGCTATGGCGGGACCTCCCGGCGAAGAAGAGGGCAGCCATCTTCAAGCGGGCCGAGCGGGTCCTGGCCCGCCGCGCCGAGGAGGCGGGGCGGCTCATCGCCATGGAGAAGGGCTCGCCCTACGCCAGAGTCGCTGGCCGTCGAGGTCTTCGGCTCCCTCGAGGCCCTGAACTACTACGCCGGGAACCAGGAGCGGCTCCTCCGCCCGCCGGCCGCGACACACCACGTGCCGCTGTTCTATCAACAAGAAGAGCTCCTTCCACTTCCATCCCTCGGCCCGACGCTCGTCATCTCGCCCTGGAATTTCCCTTTCCTCATCCCCTTCTGCGACGTCCTCAGCGCCCTGACCGCCGGGAACACCGTCGTCCTCCGGCCCGTCGACGACGACGCCGCTCACGGCCCTCCTCCTCGGCGAGGTCTTCATCGAGGCCGGCCTGCCGCCGGGCGTGCTCAACGTCGTCGTCTGCCGCATCCCCCAGGCCGAGGCGATGATCGTCCGACCCGGACATCCAGACCGTCATGTTCACGGGCAGCGTCGGGGTCGGCCGGAGGATCATGGAGCTCTGCAGCCGGAACCTGACCAACGTGACCCTCGAGCTCGGCGGCAAGGACCCCATGATCGTGCTCGAGGACGCCGACCTCGAGCGGGCCGCCCGCGGCGCCGTCTGGACGGCCTTCATGAACTGCGGCCAGAGCTGCGGCTCGATCGAGCGCGCCTATGTCGACCGCAAGATCGTCGGGCCGTTCACGGCCAGGGTCGTCGAGCTCGGAGGCGGAAGTCAGGGTCGGCGACCCGCTGGAGGCGGGCGTCGACATGGGCCCCATGGCCACCGCCGCCCAGCTCGACATCGTCGAGGACGCACATCGCCGACGCCCGGGCCAAGGGCGCCCGCGGTCCTTGTCGGGGGGAACAGGATCGCCTCGCTTCCCGGCTATTTCCTCGAGCCGGCGGTCCTCGACGGTGTCGACCACACCATGAAGATCATGACCGAGGAGACGTTCGGGCCGACCCTGCCGGTCATGGCCTTCGACCCGCCCGAAGAGGCCGTGGCCCTGGCCAACGACAGCCGGTACGGGCTGACGGCCTCGGTCTGGACGCGGAGCCGGAAGCGGGCCGCCTGGTTCGCCGAACGGCTCGAGGCGGGGTCGGTCACGGTCAACGACCACATGTACTCGTTCGTCGAGCCGCAACGCCATCTGGGGCGGTATCAAGCAGACGGGCATGGGCCGCTCCCACGGGCCGTACGGGCTCCACGAGCTCGTCGACATCAAGTACGTCAGCATGGACTTCCTCCGCCGGCCGGCCCAGACCTGGTGGTTCCCCTATGACGCCGAGCCTGGAGCGCATTCTCGAGAAGACGGTCACCGTCTACCACGGCCGGGGCCTCGGCCGGAGGCTCGGAGCCGCCGTGTCGCTCCGGTCCGAGCTCGGGCGCGTCCTGCGGACGAGCTCCGCTCTGGAACTACGTCAGGAGCCTGCCGAGGATTTTCAAACCATGACCGGCAAGCCGCGGCTCATCGGGCTGACCGGCACGAACGGCGCCGGCAAGGGGGAGGCGGCCGCCTTCTTCCGGGCCAGGGGCTACGCCTACGCCTCGCTCTCGGATATCCTCCGGGAGGAGCTCCGGGGGCGGGGCCTCGAGGCCACGCGCGACAACCTGATCCGCATCGGCAACGAGCTCCGGCGGGCGTTCGGACCGGACGTCCTCGCCCGGCGGACGATGGCCGGGGTCGCCGGCCCGTCCGTCATCGACAGCATCCGCAACCTCCGCGAGGTCGCCTTCCTGAGGGCCCAGGAGGGGTTCCTCCTCCTCGCCTTCGACGCTCCGCCTGAGGTCCGCTTCGCCCGCGTCCGGGCGCGAGGCCGCGACGAGTCGGCGGCGACGCTCGACGCGTTCCTGGCCAAGGAGGCGGAGGAGCGGGCCGGCGGCGAGAGCGCCCAGCAGCTCGAGGCCTGCATGGCCGAGGCCGACGTCCTCATCTGGAACGCCGGGACGATCGAAGACCTCGACCGGGAATTGGAGAAACTCCTATGACCCAGAAGCAGAAACGGACGTCCAAGGACCTTTATTACCTGGGCATCGCCCGCGAGGTCGCCACCCGGAGCACCTGCTTCCGCCGGGCGATCGGGGCCATCATCGTTCGGGACGACCAGATCATCTCGACGGGATACGTCGGGGCGCCCCGCAAGACCAAGGACAGCCTCGAGCACGGCTTCTGCCTCCGCGACAAGCTCGGCATCCCCCACGGCCAGCGCTACGAGCTCTGCCGGAGCGTCCACGCCGAGCAGAACGCCATCATCAACGCCGCCCGGGCCGGCGTCAGCCTCCTCGGCGGGGACATGTACATCTACGGCAGCGCGCCCGGCGGGGCGGACAAGGCCATCGACGCCTTCCCCTGCTTCATCTGCAAGAAGATGATCATCAACGCCGGCCTCGGCCGGATCGTCTGCTCGACCGAGGACGGCGCGACGCGCGTCTTCCGCATCGACGACTGGATCCGCGACTGGCAGGAGCGCGACATCCTCGACGACGAGCACCAGTACGGGAAGAAGGCATGACGGCGCGGGGCACGGCGGGGAGCGTCCTCCTCGTCATGCTCTCGGCGTTCCTCCTTCTCCCGGCTTCCTGTTCGAAGCCCGCGGCCGGACCGGGGATGCTCAAGCTCCTCGGTATCGAGCCGTCGGCCGAATCCGTCGACTACGTCAGGAACAAGACGCAGTTCCAGCTCCATACCCTGCTCACCGAGCAGCGCCATCCGAAGACCTGGGACCTCAGCCGGCGGACCCAAGCGGACGTCCTGGCCGGGCTGCGGATGCTCTCGGCCGTGGACGACGACATCCGGGTGAAGCTCGAGGCCATGGCCGCCGACGCGGGCGCGCTCGAGGCGCTCGACGAGGCGGCCGCCGCGGTCGAGACGGCGCTCCTGGGCAAGAAGAAGATCTACATCTACGGCTGCGGCGCGACGGGGCGGCTGGCCAAGCAGATGGAGAGCGCGTTCTGGCGGCCTTTCTGGCGCCGGGTCGCGAGCGACGCGGAGCTCCGGCCGAAGCTCGCGGGGAAGCCTGTCCGCGGCCGTCGAGGACGAGCTCATCGGCGAGATGACGGGCGCCGACCGGGCCCTCATCAGCTCCCTCGAGGGCTTCGAGGACCTGCAGCTCATCGGCCGGCTCCAGCTTCGGGACAGGGGCATCACGAAGGGCGATGTCGTCCTCTGTGTCACCGAGGGGGGCGAGACATCGTCGGTCATCGGCACGATCCTGGCGGCGCATGACCAGTGGGCGGCGGAGCCGGGCTACGACCCGGCGGTCAGCCGGAAGAACCTCTACTTCGTCTACAACAACCCGGACGAGCGGCTGAGGCCGTTCGAACGGAGCCGCAAGGTCCTGGAGGAGCCGGGGATCACCAAGATCAACCTGACGACCGGGCCGCAGGCCATCGCCGGGTCGACGCGGATGCAGGCGACGACGATCGAGACGTACGTCGTCGGCATGGTCCTCGAGGCCGCCCTGCAGAGGACGCTCAGCCGGTTCCTGACGCCGCGGGAGATGGCCCGGCTCGGGTTCGGGCAGACGTTCGACACGGGCGCCAGGCTTCGGGAGTTCGGCGCGGTCCTGGAGGCCGCGCGCGCGGCGCTGCCCGGTGTCGCCCGTCTGACGGAGGTCGAGGCCAAGACCTATGAAGAGGGGCATTTCTCCACCTATTTTGCCGTCAAGGGGCTGATCACCGTCTTCATTGACAGCACCGAGCGGAGCCCGACCTTCCGGCTCTTCCCGCTCGACACGGTCAAGGAGCCGCAGCGGAAATGCTGGATCCAGGTCTGGACGGCGGCGGGAACGCCCGGCGATGCGTGGCGGGCGTTCCTGGGAAGGCCGTTCCGCGGGCTCGAGGCGGGATTCTACCGGGGGGCGTTCGAAACGGGGATCGAAGACCCTTACCTGCGGCGGGCGGCCCTGGAGAGCCTGAAGAAGGCCGGAGACGACCAGCAGGACCTCTACGATTTCTCGATTTCGGCGGCGAACGTCGACGGGCGCGGGCCCGAAGCCGGGCGACCTGGGCGTCATGGTCGCCTTCGCGCCGGAAGAGGCGGAGTTCGGAAAGGCGGGCTCCGCCTTTCGGAGGTTCATGGACCTCTTCGCGGGCGGGCGGGCGAGCCTGGCCGTGCTTCTCTTCACGGACGCGGGACCCGCGGCGACGGATAGGGCCGCGGGCGAGGTCCGACGGGCTTGGCGCGGCCCGAGGGATTCGCTCGCCGTGGTCGCTGTGCGGGCGGGAGCGGCCGGCGACCCCTTCGGGTTGAACGAGCAGGTCGCGGCCAAGATGATCCTCAACGCCCACTCGACGGCGGTCATGGCCAGGCTCGGCAAGGTCATCGGGAACACGATGACCAACGTCAGCCCGTCGAACCTCAAGCTCATCGGGCGCGCGACCTTCCTCATCCAGTCCCACGTGAACGACGTCATCGGCCGGCCGTCCTGGATCGAAGCGCGCGGCCGGCGGGACCCGATCACGTACGCCGAGGCCAACGCCGTCCTGTTCGATTCCATCGCCTATCTCAAGGACAAGCCGAAGGAGGCCGGGCAGACGGCCGAGGTCGCCTTCTCGATCATCCGCATCCTGGAGTCCTTGAAGCGAGGGCGGAACGTCACTCAGGCCGAGACGCTGGCCATCCTGAGGGACACGGGCCTCAGCGCCTACCTCTCCGCCATCCGATAAGACGGGGTCAAATCTTCATTCTGCCACTTTTCCACCCCCAAGGCCCTCTCCATTCTCCGTTGCAATAGAGAAAACAGCGGCACGATCCACGTCTTTGATATGAGGGGGTCGAAGGCGATCAAGCGCGGAAACGCCATGGCACGCCAGCTCAGGATCGAATATCGCGGCGCCTATTACCATGTCAAGTCTAGGGGTAATCAGAAGCAACCCCTCTTCTTTTCGGACGATGACCGGTACTTCTTTTTGGCCTGTCTCGAGGATGCCCATACAAAGTTCGGAGCCGTCATTCACGTCTATTGCCTCATGACCAATCATTACCATCTTTTGCTCGAGACACCCCGGGGAAGGCTATCAAGGATCATGCATCTCATCAACACCCGGTATTCCATTTATCTCAACACAAAATACGAAAGATGCGGCCATCCATTCCAGGGACGCTTCAAGGCGACGCTGGTCGAAGCGGAAAGGTACGCTCGAGAACTCTTCCGATACATCCATCTCAACCCCGTGCGCGCCGGGATGGTGAGCTTGCCGCAAAACTATGAGTGGTCCAGCTTTCCCGAATACCTCGGGTCGCGGAAAGCGCCGCGATGGATGGAGACGGCCTTCATTCTTTCGCTCTTCGGTAGTCCGCCGGACGCGGCGCGTGACCTATGCCGAGACTTCGTCATCTCCGCCGTCGGCCTAGACCTCAAGAATCCCCTGTCCGAGGCCGCTTCATCCGCGATATTGGGCAGCCACGCGTTCATTGAGGAAATCAAGAAGGACCATATCATGAACGCCCTTGATAAACCCGACCCTGAGGTCCCCGATCTTGGGAAACTGGCATCCAGACCGGGTTTGGCCAGGATCCGGGATGAGGTCGGAGGCTATCTCGGGGCTAAAAATAAGTACGCGAGGCACGCCGCGATCTTCATCGCCCACAGGAACACGGACTATACCCTCGGTCAGATCGGGGAGTTCTTCGAGATCGGACCGTCCGGGATATCCTCAGCCTGTCGCAAGATGAGGAGCCGCCTGCGGGCCAACGAATCGCTTGTCCTTTCAATTTCGGAAATCGAGAAACGCCTTTTCCGGCACGCCCCGTCGAAAGGCCGATCCGCCAGCTGAGAAAAAGTGGCAGAATGAAGATTTGACCCCTTCTTGATTACCTTCTTAATCAGGGCAAGGAGGAGTGGTCGAGGGTGTAGCAGGGCGCCGGGGCGGGCCTCGGCCGGCGCTTCGGCTTGGCCTTGGCCTGGGGGTAGACGTAGATCTCGCCGGCGTAGTTCCGCATGACGACCTGCTCGTCGTTGATGGACTGGACGTACTTCGGCAGGACCGGGATCTTGCCGCCCCCTCCGGGAGCGTCGATGCAGTAGTACGGCACGGCCAGGCCGGACGTCCAGCCCCGCAGCGCGTCCATGATCTCGATCCCCTTCTCGACCGTCGTCCGCAGATGCTCCGTGCCGCTGACGTAGTCCGCCTGGTAGATGTAGTAGGGCCGGACGCGGACGGCGAGGAGCTTCTGCATCAGCCGCTTCATCGTCGCCGGGTCGTCATTGACGCCTTTGAGCAGGACCGTCTGGTTGCCGAGCGGGATGCCGGCGTCGGCCATCAGCCCGAGGGCCCGGGCCGCCTCCTCGGTGATCTCGTCCGGGTGGTTGAAGTGGACGTTGACGTAGAGCGGGTGGTACTTGCGGAACATGGCCACGAGCTTCTCCGTGACCCGCTGCGGCAGGACGCAGGGCATGCGCGTCCCGATCCGGATGATCTCGACATGCGGGATGGCCCGCACGGCCTTCAGGATGTCCTCGAGCCGGCGGTCGCTCAGCATGAGCGGGTCGCCGCCCGAGATGATGACGTCCCGGATCTCCGGGTGGTTCCGGATGTACTCGACGCCGGCCTCGATGAAGCGGGGGTTGATCTTCGACGGGTCGCCGACCTCCCGCTTCCGGGTGCAGAACCGGCAGTACGAGGCGCAACTGTGCGAGACGAGGAACAGGGCCCGGTCGGGATAGCGGTGGACGATGCCCGGCACCGGGGAATCCTCGTCCTCGAGGAGCGGGTCCGCCTCGCCGGTGTTCTCCTTGAGCTCGGCCGGGTCGGGGACCATCTGGCGCCACATCGGGTCGCCCTTCTCCTTGATCAAACTGGCGTAGTACGGAGTGATCTGGATCTTGAAGGCGCGGGCGATCCGCTTGACCTCCTCCAGGTCGAGTCCGAACGTGCGGGCGATCTCCTCAGGTTTCCTGAGACTGCCCCGAAGCAAACGTTGCCAGTCGTCCATCTCCTCAAGACTCCTTGTCAGCGAAAGGACTTCGCATAGATGACGCGATCGTCGCCCGGCTTGTAATAATCAGGGATCCGGGCGACTTCCTTGTAACCCAGGTTGATGTAGAACTGCCGTGTCGGGTGGTACCGGGGCTGGGACGAGGTCTCGATGATGAGCATCCGTCCGCGGCGCGTCTTGACCTCGGCCTCCAGCCACCGCACGAGCTCTTTCCCGCGACCCTTCCCCTGCTCCGACGGCGAGACGGCCATCCAGTAGAGGTCGTAGACGTCCTCGGCCATCGCCGTCGGCCCCCACGTCAGGTAGCCGACGACGTCCCGGCGCTCGTTCTCGACGACGACGACCCGGTAGTCCGGCTGCTCCGGAACACCGAGATAGACGTCGATGAGCTCCTCGGCCACGTCGACCTCGGCGGGCGTGAACATCCCCGTGGCGCGGACGAGGGCCAGCACGGGCTGCTTATCGGCCGGCTGCATTGGGCGGATCATTCGCTTCCTTCCTCCGGGCGGCGTTCCGGAGCATCGTCTTCCAGAACTCCGCGTAGGCGACGCCGGCCGCGTTGAGGGCCCGGGCGTACCCGGCGTTGAGGCTGATGTCGGGGTTCGGGTTGACCTCGAGGATGAACAGGCGGCCCTTGGTGTCCATGCGGAAATCGACGCGGGCGTAGTCGCGACAGCCCATCGTCCGGAAGGCGTCGACGGCCATGCCCTGGAGCTTCCCGCGCAGCTCGTCGTTGACCGGCGCCGGGCAGACCGGCGGCGTCTTCTGGTAGAGCGGATGGTCCTCGAACCACTTAGCCTCGTAGCTGCAGATCTTCGGTGCTTCCTTGGGCATCTGGGAGAAGTCGATCTCCGAGACCGGCAGGGGCACGACCGTTTCGTTCTCCATGACCGAGACGTTGAACTCCCGGCCGTCGATGTAGGGCTCGACGAGGGCCGGCTGCCGGTAGTTGTCGAGGACGCGCCGGACCTGCCGGCGGAAGCCCTCCTCGTCGTGGACCACGGATTCGGGGTAGATGCCGAGGCTGGCGTCCTCGTTGTTCGGCTTGACGATGATCGGGAACTTGAGGTCGACGGGCTGGTCGGGAGAGAGCATGATCTGGGCCGGGGCCGTCGGCAGGCCTGAGGTCCGGAGGACGGCCTTGGCCTTGTGCTTGTCCTGGCAGATGGCCAGGGTCTTCGAGTCGTTGCCGGTGAAGGGCAGGCCGAGGAGCTCGAAGATGCCGGCGACGTTCGATTCCCACTGCGGCCGCCCGTAGTAGCCCTCGCAGAGGTTGACGAGGACTTCGGGGGCCTCCTCCTTGACCCGGTTGAGGAAGTTGTGGAGGCTCCGCTGGAGCGGGATGAGGGTCGTCCGCAGGTCCAGGGACTTGACGGCCTCGCCGACCTGCTGGGCCATCTCGGCCACGGACTCCTCCGACAGACGTTCGCCGGACGCTGTGGGCCGGGGCTCGTAGGCGTTGAAGACGATCCCGACGTGGGACGGCAGGGTCATGCTCGGGCTGCCTGGACCGCCGGCCTTTCGGCCGCCGCGGGCCGGACGCGGGTCGTCCGGAGGCCCCAGCGCTTGACCGCCTCGTCCACGACCCGGTGGATCAGGTCCGAATAGGAATACCCCGCCGTCCGGGCCGCCTTGGGCAGGCAGGAATTGTCCTCGGGGTTCGGCAGGATGCCCGGCAGGGGGTTGACCTCGAGGATGTTGGGCTCCCCCTTCTCGTCGAGCCGGACGTCGATCCGGCACCAGTCGCGGATCCGCAGCACGGCGCAGGTCCGCGTCACGACCGTCTCGACCTTCCGCTTCAGCTCCGGCGTGAGCTCGGCCGGGCAGCGGAAGATCTCGAGCGGCTTCGCCGGGGTGTCCCAGACCCACTTGGCCTCGTACGAGTAGATCGGCGCTGCGCCGGCGGGGAGCTGGGAGTGGTCGATCTCGACGATGGGCAGGATCTCGTGCTGCGGGTAGTTGCCGAGGACGCCGACGGTGAACTCCCGGCCGGCGAGGAAACGCTCGACGATGGCCGGCTCCCGGTAGGCGGCGACGACCTCCTCGACGCGCTCGTAGAGTTCGGCGGGCGTGCGGACGAGGGAGTTGTCCTTGATCCCCTTGCTCGAGCCCTCGAAGAGCGGCTTGACGACCGCCGGCAGCTTGAGGTTGCTCGGCAGGACCCCGGGCGCCTCGACGATCCAGAAGGCCGGGTTCGGGATCTTGTAGTAGGACAGGACCTCTTTGGCCCGGGACTTGTCGAGGCAGAGGCCGAGGGTCAGCGGGTCCGAGCCCGTGTACGGGATGTCGAGCATCTCGCAGACGGTCGGGATGTGCGACTCGCGGTTCGGCCCGTAGAGGCGCTCGGCGATGTTGAAGACGAGGTGCGGACGGACGCGCTTCAGCCGGGCGTAGGCCTTCTCATCGGCTTCGATGCGGAAGACCTGGTAACGTTCCTGGAGGACCCGCTCGACGGCTTCGATCGTTTCGTCCGAATCGCATTCCGCGAGCAGGTCGGGTGGCGATGGAGGCTCGTCCTCCTCGTCGTGTCGTTCGTCGGGGCGACGAAAGAGCGTCGCTTCCATCCCGGCTTTTGAGCTGCAAAGCAATGCTACTTTCATCGCTCATGATCCTTCAACTGAAATTCTCGTAAGTTCCGAGCGCCGTGACCATGGAGTGGCCTTCAGTCTCGTTCCTTCTCGTTCTCCGTATCAAAATTCAATTCATTTATAGACCTATTATACCAAATGTCAAGAATTTTTTGCGGGAAGGCCACTTTTTTTTGTAGGGAACAAGAATTCCGACGCTATTCGTGGTGGCGGAAACGACGGCGCGCGAGGCTCGCCGGGCCGCGCCGCGGACCGCGGCCCGCTCAGCGGAAGAAGACGATGGTCGCGATGACGTAGAGCGGCACGAGCACGGCCGCGGCGTAAGCCATGTAGCCGAAGAACGACGGCATGGCATAACGGTAATGCTCGGCGATGCGCTTGACCATGAAGTTCGGACCGTTGCCGATGTAAGAATTCGCGCCCATGAAGACGGCGCCGGCGCTGATGGCCGAGAGCACGGCCGCGGGGACGCCCGCCACGCCGCCTCCGAGGCCGAGCCCGCGGGCCAGGGAGAAGAAGGTGAGGTAGGTCGGCGTGTTGTCGAGGAAGGAGGACAGCCCGCCCGTGAGCCAGAAGAACTGCCACGGCCTGGTCACGCCGAGTTCCGCGCCGCGCGCGCCGAGCAGGAGGAGGGCCGGGATCATCGTCACGAAGATGCCGGCGAAAAGGACGGCGACCTCGACGATCGGGGCATAGGCGAAGCGGTTCTCGTCCCGCAGACTCTTCTTCGTCGTGGCGAGCGAGAGGAGGGCCATGAGGACGAGGGCCGCCTCGCGGAAGGGGAACGGCAGGAACATCCCGCCGACGACACCCGCGACCCAGGCGAAGTTCAGCGCGCCCTTGAAGTGGAGGGGGACGACGCGGGCCCGGTCGCGGATGAGGTCCTTCATCGTCTCGCGCTCGTATTCGAGGTTGTCCAGGACGAAGAAGACGAGGAGGAGCCCGCCCACGACGAACGCCCAGACCGGAAAGAGCCGGAGCGTCCAGAAGAACGGCACGCCCTTGAGAAAACCCATGAAGAGCGGCGGGTCGCCGAGGGGCGTCAGGCAGCCTCCGATGTTGGAGACGGCGAAAATGAAGAAGACCGGGATGTGCCGCGTCCGCCGCCGCTCGCGGTTGGTCTGGAGGAGCGGCCGGATCAGGAGCATGCTCGCCCCGGTCGTGCCGATGACGTTGGCCAGGACCGCGCCGGCGAGGAGGAAGGCCGTGTTGACGAGCGGCGTCGCCCGGAGGTCGCCGCGGAGGACGACCCCGCCGGAGATGACGAAGAGCGCCGCGAGGAGGATGATGAACGAGGCATAGTCCTTGGCCGAGTGCAGGAGCTCGAGCGGCGCCCGCCACAGGAGATAGGCCGCGACGGGCACGGACCACAGCGCCGCGACCAGGGCCTGGCTGCGGGGCTTGTCCCAGAACCGCGGCGCCCGGAGCGGCAGGAGCGCGATCGAAAGGAGCAGTCCGACGAACGGGACGACCGACCAGAGCGGCAGCGCGTGGCCCAGGGTTTCCGCGCTCATCGTTCCTTTATCCCGTCATGCTCCGGCGCCCGGCCGCGTCCCGGCACGCTCACGGGAGGAAGGTCGGGGGGAGATAGGAAGCCCGGAGCGGGAGCCCCCGCTTCCGGGCTTTCTCTTCGAGCGGCCTCTGCAGCGAGCGACGGTCGCTCGGCGCGGTGAGGAAGACGACGGCGGCGCCGGAGGCGAAGAAGCGTTCGAGGGCGTCGAGCGGCATCCCCCGCTCGACGTAGAGGACGAGCCGCGAGCCGGCGGCGCGGGCCGCGCCCAGGATGCCGAGGCCGATCTCGACGGCCCCGGGCGTGTCGAGGCCGCGGTCGGAGACGTGGATCCAGGCGCCGCGGGCGGCGGCATCCGTCAAGCCCTCAGGAAGCGGCCCGTGATGGTAATACGCCAGGAACGCGCGCCCCTTCCTGCACGCCTCGGCCAGCGCCGCCACGGCGGCGGGCTCGCGGGCCACGGTCCGGTTGGAGACGTGGAGGTCCATCCCGGCCGCGGCCAGGGCGACGAGCGAGGGGAGGGAGAGCGTCGGAGACTTGGGCTCGGCCTCGAGCGGCCCGTTCTGGAAGAAGGCCAGCACGGAACGGGCCCGGCGGCAGGCGACGAGGAGCCGGTCGAGCTCGCCCTCGCGGGGCGCGCCTCGTCGGAGGTGAAGAGCCTGACCCGCTCGCCGATGAGCGCCTCGAGCTCGGTCGCGTCGAAGCGCCCGGTGTCGAGCAGGCCCATGCGGATCCCTCGCGCGCGGGCCGCGCGGGCGGCGTCGAAGAGGGCCTCGCGCTCGAACTGGTCGTCGCGGATGAGGATGTCCCGGCCGAGGCGGACCCGGTCGAGGAGCTCGTACGTCCGGACGACGTCCTCGATGCCTTTCTCGACGGGGTGCTTGTCCATGGGTCGGATGCCAAGATATACCATCGCGAGCCGGGCCTGTCAAATCGCCGGACAGGTCCCGGGGGGACTGCCGCTTGAAAATACCGCGCACTGTCATTTATCATCGGGGCGGAGAACCGATGAAAAAGAACTTCCTGCGTCGTTCTTTTCTCGGGCGGGATCGATTCGACGACCGCCCTCTACTGGGCCCTGGCCCGCTACGACCGGGTCCTCCCGCTGACCTTCGACTACGGTCAGCGCCACCGGGTCGAGGTCCGCCTGGCCGGCCGCCTCCTCCGCCGGCTCGGCCTGCCGCGCACGGTCCTCCGGCTCGACCTGCGGCAGGTCGGCGGCTCGGCGCTGACCGACCCGCGGATCCCCCTCCCCCGCGTCCGCGGCCGCGCCGAGATCCCGGCCGGCCCGCCGGCGACCTACGTCCCCTTCCGGAACGGCATCTTCCTGGCCGTGGCCGCGGCCTGGGCCGAGGCCCGCGGCGTCCGCGACCTCGTCTGCGGCTTCCACGTCCTCGACTCGCCGGAATACCCCGACACGCGCCGGGAGTTCGTCCGGGCCATGGAGAAGGCCGTCAACCTGGGCACCGCGGCGGCCTTCGGCGGCCCGAAGAGCGCGGATCCTCGCCCCGTTCGTCGGGCTGAGGAAGGCCGAGATCATCCGCCGGGGGCTCCGCCTCGGCGCCGACTACTCCTATTCCGTCTCCTGCTACGCCGGCGGCGAGGCCCCGTGCGGGACGTGCTCGTCCTGCCTCCTGCGCCGCGAGGCGTGGCGCGAAGCCGGCCGCGAGGACCCTCTCGTCGCGCGGCTGCGAAAGGAAGGCCAGAGATGAGTTGGACACTCAAGGTCAGGGATAGGTTCTCCGCCGCGCATTTCCTCCAGGGCTACAAGGGAAAGTGCGAGAAGCTCCACGGCCACACCTTCCAGGTCGAGGTCGAGGTCCGGGCCGCGGAGCTCGACGCGTCCGGCATCGGCTTCGATTTCGCGGAGATCAAGAAGGCGCTCGCCGAAGTCCTCCCGGACCACACCCTCCTCAACGAGGCCTATCCGTTCAATCCTTCGGCCGAGAACCTGGCCCGTCACCTGTTCGGCGAGCTCAAGAAGCGCTATCCGGTGCGGGCCGTGACCGTCTGGGAGTCCGATGATGCGTCGGCAACCTACACTGAAGAACGATTGAGATCTTCGCCTCCGTCCAGGGCGAAGGGCTGCGCATGGGCGAGCCGGCGGTCTTCGTCCGTCTGGCCGGCTGCAACCTGCGGTGCTCCTTCTGCGACACGAAGCGGGCCTGGGGACGGGGACGGGCGCGGACCGTGGCCGAGATCGTCTCCGAGGTCCGCTCCCTCCACCGGGATTTCCCGGCCCGCTGGGCCTGCCTGACCGGCGGGGAGCCGCTGCGGCAGCCGGTCGCCCCCCTCATCCGCGCCCTGCAGAGGGACGGACTCGCCGTCCAGGTCGAAACGAACGGGACGTACGCGCCGACGGCCGCACGCCGACTGGTACACCGTCTCGCCGAAGCCGCCCGATTACGCCGCCCATCCCCTGTTCCGGAGAAAGGCGAAGGAAGTGAAGCTCGTCGTGAGCCGCGGCCTGACGTCCGACGACGTCCGCGCCGTCCGCCGCGCCTTCCCGCCCGGGACCCCGGTCATCCTCCAGCCGCAGGGAAACGCCGGCTGGAGCCTGCGCAGGGCGGTCCGGCTCCTCGAAGAGGCCTCGCGCCAGGGGCTCGTCAACGTCCGCGTCGGCCTCCAGCTCCACAAAGTCTATCATCTGAAATAGCGCGGCCTGGATCAGATCAGTCGTTCGGAAAGGCCTCGGGGATGGCTTCCGCTCAGAGTGCGGCTTGCGCAAGCCGCACATGAAGCTCAGCCATTCCCCTTCGGCCCTTTCCAAGGGTGTCACGGGAGCCGCTCGACTTCAGCAGAAGAGGGACGTCCCTCGGCGAAAGCATCTAATAGCGTTTCCAGAGGGCGCCCCACTCCGTCTTCATGAACCGGCGGATGCGGCGGCGGCCGACCGTCGGGTACCACAGCAGGTCGTGGTAGACGTTACTCGCGAAGGGCGCCCAGACGACGAGCGGCGAGTGGAGGAGGAGTCCCTCGAAAGGCCGCAGGCAGCCCTTGCGGATCGTCTGATCCCCCCAGATGACGAAGCTCCGCTTCGAGCAGAACCCGAAATCGAGGCCGGAGATGTCCTCGCCGGCGACCTCGATCTCGGCCGGGTCGCCGACGCCGAGGCCGCGCTCGTGGGCCATCCGGATGTAGGGGATGGACATCGGGTCGAAGCCCATGATCTTCGCCGCGACGGCGTCGATGGCCACCGAGTCGCCGCTCGCCAGGATGATGTTCTTGACGCACGGGACCATCGTCCGGGGGCCGGCGCCGTCGCCGCAGACCGTCCCGTCCATGACGCAGAACAGGCTCGGGTGGAGCTCCCGCTGCATGTAGAGGAGGTCGACGAGAACCTCGTGGATGTATTTATGGGCGTAGTGGCGGACCTCCTTGAGGAGGCCGCCGAAGGCGTTCTTGACCGCGCCCGTCGTCGTCGAGTGGCCGTGCGTCTTGACCGTCGGCAGGTGGAGGACGTTCTTTCCGATGAACATCTTCGGGATCTCGATGCCCTCGGGGAAGATCTCGTTCAGCTTGAGGAGCGGGCTGCGGAAGGGATAGACCGTCCACTCGACCTCGGGCAGGGGCGTGAAGCCGAGGCCGTAGCGCTCGAGGACCGGCAGCCACTTGTTGTTCCGGGCCCCCTTGCGCGGGTTGGTCACGACCGTCTTGTTCTCGATCGGGAAGAGCCGCTCCCTCGGGAAGCCGTCCCCGACGAGCGTCCGGACGACGCCCTCGACCTGCCAGGGCTCGCTCGAGCAGGCCGGGAAGTACTTCGTCCAGGACAGGTTGAGCTTGATGAGGGTGTCGCGGTCCTTCGGCAGGAACCGTCCGTAGTCGGCCAGGCGCCATCAGCCGCCGCGTAGTCGTCGAGGACCGTGGCCGGGGCGGTGCGGAGGACGGCGACCTTGGCTCGGGTCATGGGCGCCTCATCGGAAACGGAGGATCAGGGCCGCGGCCGCGACCCAGAGGAAGATCGCGGCGAGGAGCGGCTTGTCCCGGATGATGAGGGCCTCGGGCGTCCCGCCGCCCCCCTTCCGGTGGATGAGGTAGAGGTAGCGGAAGATCCCGTAGAGGACGAAGGGCACGGTGAAGACGAGGTCGCGCGTCCCGAACTTGGCCACCGTCTCGGCCGAGATCGTGTACAGGCAGTAGGCCACGAGCGTCGAGGAGGTGACGACCGAGATCATCTGGTCGAGGAGCTCCGTGCTGTATTCCCGGAGGATCGGCCGGTGGCTGGCGGCGTCCTTGTCGAGGAGGACGAGCTCGTAGCGCCGCTTGCCCATGGCCAGGAAGAGGGCGAGGAGGGTCGTGCAGAGGAGGAGCCAGGAGGAGATCTCGACCCGGATGGCCAGGCCGCCCGCGACGACCCGGATGAGGAAGCCGGCGGCGATGACGAAGATATCCAGGATGACGACGTGCTTCAGCCACATCGAATAGACGGTCTGGAGGACGAGGTAGCCGAGGGCGGCCAGGAAGAACGGCAGGCCGAGCGACGCGGCCAGCCCGAGCCCGGCGGCGGCGATGACGAGAAGGGCGGCGACGGCCGGGCCCTTCTTGAGCCGGCCCGAGGCCAGCGGCCGCTGGGACTTGACGGGATGGCGGCGGTCCTCCTCGATGTCGCGGAGGTCGTTGAAGATGTAATGGGCGCTCGAGACGAGGCAGAAGGCGACGAAGGCCTCGACCGTCTTGACGAGGAGCGGGCCGTTCAGGAGGTTCCGGGAGAAGACGAGGGGGGCGAAGATGAAGAGGTTCTTGATCCACTGCTGAGGGCGCAGGGACTTGAAGATCTCGATCGTCGTCATCCGTCTCCCCCCATTCTAGGAATTCGGCCCGGAAATATCAACCGGATTCTCGGCCGCCGGCCGCCGCTCGAAGAACCGGTAGCCGGACCGCGTCAGGTAGACGCCGGCGAGGACGACGGCCGCCGCCGGCCGCTTCGAAACGCCGTCAGGCGCTCGCCGAGGAAGAACCCGGCGAAGACGACGGCGAAAATGGGCGTCAGGTTGCTGTAGACGCCCGTCTTGGAGCTGCCGACCTTCCGCGACCGAGTCGTACCAGATGAAGAAACAGAAGGTGATGGAGATGAGGCCGCAATAGAGGACCGCCCCCCACTCCGCCCAGGAGAGGCGCTGCCAGGCGGCGGAGGCGATATCCCGGGCGGCGAAGGGGAGGTAGAGGGCGGTCCCGGCGGCCGTGCTCAGGGCCGCCAGCCCGAACGGCGAGTTCCGCTCGAGGACGGGCTTGGAGAAGACGGTGTAGGCGGCCCAGCAGACGTTCGCCAGGAGGATGAAGATCGCGCCGCGCATCCCGCTCCAGGTCAGGGCCTGCCCGCCGTGGGCGCCGGCCGCGACGAGGAAGAAGCCGGCGAAGGAGATGAAGATCCCGAGCCATCCGGCCCAGGTGATTCGCTCCTGGCCCAAGGCGGTGCTGAGGAGGGCGATGAAGATCGGGCTCGTGGCCATGATGATGGCCGCGGTCGAAGCGCTGCTGACGCTGATGGCCTCGATGAAGAAGAGCTGGTAGGCGGTGATGCCCAGGACGCCCAGCCCGACGGCCTTCCAGCCGTCGCCCTTGGCCAGGGCGAACCGGCGGCGGCCGAAGGCGAAGACGGCGAGGTAGGCGACCGAGGCGAGGGTCAGCCGGACGGCGTTGAAGGCGTGCGGCGCGAGCTCCCGCAGGCCGATCTTGATCACGGACACGTTGACGCCCCAGAAGAAGACGGTCATGAGCATGAGGAGGTCCGTCCCCCCGATGCGGGCCGTTCTCCGTTCGGCATGGACTTGTCCTTCCAATGGGGACATGTCCCAGCGCGAAACGGCCGCCGGCCCCGGGCCGGCGCGGGTAGCGGGCCTCGATGACGGACCTCATGCCGCCCCGGGCGTTGAATTCGCCGGTGACGACGGCCCTCTTCGGCCGGCAGGCGCGGACGATGTCCTCGAGGAACCGGTTGACGACGTTCTCGTAAAAGATGCCCAGGTTCCTGTAGGCCAGGACGTACTCCTTCAGGGACTTGAGCTCGAGGACCTTCGCCCCGGGAACGTACCGGATGACGATCGTCCCGAAGTCCGGCAGGCCCGTCTTGGGGCAGACCGAGGTGAACTCCGGGATCTCGATCATGATCTCGTAGTCAGGGAACTGGTTTTGGAACGTCTCCAGGCCGGGGAGCTTGGCCCCCAGGCCGGCCTTCGCCTCTCTGTCCGTCATGCGTGCCATGGCGTGCCTCATTAACTCGGTGAATTCCCGTATGATACACGAAACCTTACTGCTCACGCGAGTACTACGCCGGGCACTGAGAGGTCCGAAGACAACGTGTTCTGCCCGGCTTGTAACTCGCTGAATTCCCACATGATACACGAGATGGCTCGCTAACGGCCATCCGCTCCCCGCCGAGCCGCCTTCAAGGGAACATCCGTCCCTGCGGGGCAGTCCCTCTTTCCCGAGGCCGGCGGACTCCCTTATAATAAGGATAATTTCCTTATTAGGGAGAGGGCCGCATGAGCGAATGCCGCAGCAAGAAGAACCTGGAGCGCTGCAACTGCAGCTGGGAGCCCTGCAGCCGCAAGGGGCTCTGTTGCGAGTGCCTGGCCTACCATTGGAGCCACAAGGAGCTGCCGGCCTGCCTGTTCCCGGACTCGGTCGAGAAGACCTACGACCGCTCCCTGCGGATGTTCCTCCAGACCTACAGGGACAAGGCCTGATGGGCGGCCCGCCCAAGGCCCGCCGGCGGGAGGCCGCCCCGCGCCGCTTCGTCTACGGGCCGGTCCCCTCGCGCCGCCTCGGCTTCTCTCTGGGCGTCGATATCCTCCCCTTCAAGACCTGCAGTCTCGACTGCGTCTACTGCCAGCTCGGGCCGACCGGCCGCACGACGGTCCGCCGCCGGGCGTATTTCAGCGTCCGGAAGGTGCTCGCCCAGGTCCGCGAGGCCCTCCGCTCCGGCCGCAGGATCGACCACATCACCTTCTCGGGTTCCGGGGAGCCGACGCTCAACCGGAACCTGGGCCGGCTCATTCGCGGCATCAAGAGGATGACCGATATCCCCGTCGCCGTCCTGACCAATGGAACGCTCCTCGGCCGCGCGGACGTCCGGGCCGACCTCAGGGCCGCCGATATCGTCGTGCCCTCCCTCGACGCGGCCACGGCGCGGCTCTTCCGCGCCGTCAACCACCCCCACGCCTCGCTCGACGCCGCCCGCATGATCGACGGGCTGGTCCGTTTCCGCAAAGAATTCCCGGGCCAAATCTGGCTCGAGGTCATGCTCGTCAGGGGCGTCAACGACACGCCGGCCCACGTCCGCGCCCTGAGGGACGCGACCGCCGCCATCCGCCCGGACCGCGTCCAGCTCAACACCGTCGTCCGCCCGCCGGCCAGAGCATCGGCCAGGCCGCTATCCCCGCGGGAGCTCGGGCGGATCGCCCGGGCCCTCGGCGGCGGGGCCGAGGTCGTGGCCGACTTCGGGCCGCGGCGCGGCGCCGCGGGAAAGGCCGATCCGCAGGAGGCCATCCTGGCCATGGTCAGGCGCAGGCCGGTGACGGCCGGGGACATCGCCGCGTCGCTTGGCGCCCACCACGACGAGGTCATCAAGGCCGTCGCCCATCTCCTGGCTGCGGGGAGGATCCGGGGCGTCCGCCACGGCCGGGAGACCTTCTACGAGCCGGCCTGAGAGAGGTCCGGCCCCCGCGCCGGCGGACTTTACTTCCGTCAGGGCGTGTGATAGCATTCGATTTTGAACGGGTCACAGACCAAATTCCCAAAGCGTCGAAGAGGTCGTGCCTTCTTCAGCCGCGACATGATCCCCGGCGGGGCCGGGCGACAACCCCGCGCCCAAGCTTTCTCCGTTCCCCATCTTTGCCAAGGAGACGCCCATGTTTGCTAACACCCACTTCCCCAAGGCCGGCAAGTACTGGTACAACGGGAAATTCCACGACTGGTCCGAGGGCTCCTGCCACCCGATGATGCACGCCCTCCACTACGGGACGTCGGTCTTCGAGGGCATCCGCGCCTATGCCACGGACAAGGGCCCGGCCGTCTTCCGCCTCCCCGAGCACATCGACCGGTTCCTCGTTTCGGCCTCGGCCGCCAAGATGGCCTCCCCCTACACGAAGGACGAGATCATCCGCCACATCAAGGCCACGGTCCGGGAGAACCGCCTCGACAGCTGCTATATCCGCCCCCTGCTCTTCTACTCCTACGGGAACCTGGGCCTGGTGCCCAAGGCCTGCCCGGTCGAGCTCGTCATCGGGGCCTGGGAATGGGCCGCCTACCTCGGCGAAAAGGCCGACCTCGGCACGAGCGTCTACCTCGGGCCCTGGCGCCGGATCCACCACACCCAGATCAACATGGCCGCCAAGCTCGGCGGCATCTACGTCCAGTCGACGATCAACGGGCTCGAGGCCCGGGACCAGGGTTGCGACGAGGCGGTCTTCCTGAACATGGAAGGCCGCGTCGCCGAGGGCCCCGGCGAGAACGTTTTCATCGTCAAGGACCGGACCCTCGTCACAAACGACCGGCAGGAATCGGTGCTCGAGGGGATCACCCGCACGAGCCTCCTCGAGATCGGGCGCGACGCCGGGTACAAGACGGTCATCGGGCCGATCACCAAGACCGACTTCTTCGGCGCCGACGAGGCCTTCTTCAGCGGCACCGCGGTCGAACTCATCCCCATCGTCAAGGCCGTCGACGCCTCGACGCCCAGCGCACCGCGCACCGAGCACGTCATCGGGAGCGGCAAGATGGGGCCTGTGACGCGGGAGCTGACCAAGGCCTTCCATGATGCCGTGGCCGGCAAGACGCCCCGCTACGCGAAGTGGCTGACCTTCGTTAACGACTGAGCCGGGACCGGGCCCCGGACCCTCCGCCGGCGGCCCCGACCGACCGCCGGCGCCTCTCCCGATGGACTCCCTCGCGCCGTTTCTGCTATAGTTCGGCCGGAGGAAACGACCATGCGATATGAGCCACCCCTCTGCGCCTTCGCGCCGCGGCGCCCCGTCCGTCTTGCCCTCGCCCTCTTTGCCCTGGCCCTCGCGGCCGGGCCCGGTCTCTCCGGCCAGGACATGCTGGGCAAGCTCGGCGAGAAGCAGAACTACCGGAGCAAGAGGATCTCCTCCTACGACCGCACGGGCGGGAACCGCGACTCGATCGCGATCGAGCCCGGGAAGACCGCGGTCCTGGCCGAGATCAAGGGCCCGGCGGCCATCCACCACATCTGGGTGACGATCGCCGGCGAGGCCTTTTACGGCCGCAAGATCGTCCTCCGCGTCTACTGGGACGGCGAGGACGCCCCGTCGGTCGAGGCCCCGGTCGGCGACTTCTTCGGCGTCGGGCACGGGCTCGACCGGAACTTCACCTCCCTGCCGGTCGCCTGTTCGTCGGAGGGCCGGGCCCGCAACTGCTACTGGTACATGCCATTCCGCTGGTCCTGCCGGGTCACCGTGACGAACGAGGGGACGAAGCCCGTCGACGCGTTCTACTACTACATCGATTACCGCGAGCTCGACGGCCTGCGGCCCGACGCGCCCTACTTCCACGCCCAGTACCGCCAGGAGTTCCCCGGCGGCCGGGGACAAGAACTACGTCATCCTCGACGCCGCCGGCGCCGGCCACTACGTCGGCTGCGCCCTCAGCGTCCTCCAGCGGACGATGGGCTGGTGGGGCGAGGGCGACGACATGATCTACGTCGACGGCGAGACGGCCCCGTCGCTCCACGGGACGGGGTCCGAGGACTACTTCTCCGACGCCTGGGGCATGCGCGCCGACCAGCATCCCTTCTACGGCTGCCCGCTCCAGGAGGAGGATTTCCAGCCGGGTTCGAAGGCCACCGTCTACCGCTTCCATATCCCCGACCCCATCCCCTTCAAGAAGTCCATCCGGGTGACGATCGAGCATGGCCACGCCAACGACCGCTCCGACTACGACTCCTCGGTCGCCTATTGGTACCAGACGGAACCCCACGTCCCCTTCCCGGCCCTGCCGGCGCCGGAAAAACGGCTGCCCTACGCGCTCGAGTCGCCGGAGAATTTCATCTTCCCGAGATGGGAGGCGGTCAAGTCCGAAGGCGCGGCGGCCGTCGAGGACCGCGCGGCCGGGCTCCGCTTCACGGCGCCCCGGCTGACGACGTCCCTGACCTCCTATTATGACGCGACGGGCGCGCGTTACCCGCTCGTCCGGACGGACGGCGCGGCCGCGGGCACCCAGGCCGAACTCCGCTTCCCGGTCGAAACGCCCGACCTCTACTCGGTCAACCTCTATTTCCTCAAGGCGCCGTCGTCGGGCAACTTCCATATCCTGAGGAAGCGGGCCACGCCCGAGAATCCCGAGGGGACCTTCGAGGCCCTGGGCACGTTCGAGGGCTATGCGCGGGAGGGACAGCTCGTGGCCATGACGCTCAAGGACATCGTCCTCGAAGCCGGGCCGAACGCCCTCGTCTTCGAGGCCGCCGCTAAGGACGAGAAGGCCGCGGGCATGGAGGTCGCCTTCGTCGGGCTGAGCCTCAGCCCCTCGGCCCGCCGCTTCATCCCGGAGTGGAACCTCATCGGGCCCTTCCCGGCCGCCGACATGAACGACCTCGCGACCGTCTACCCGCCGGAGACGGAGGCCGACCCGGCGAAGAGGTACAAGGGCAAGAACGACGTCGAAGTCGGCTGGCGGACGGTTCAGGCCGAGGCGGGCGGCTATATCCGGCTCGACGCGGCTGTCCAGCCGAACGAGCAGGCGGTCGCCTACGCACTTGTCTACGTCCTCTCGCCCGACGACCGGACGGCGACCGTGCTCCTCGGCAGCGACGACGGCGTTCGCGTCTGGGTCAACGACGCCCTCGTCCATACGAACCCCATCTATCGCGGCGCGGCCCCCGACCAGGACCGCTTCCCCATCGGCCTCAAGAAGGGCTGGAACAAGGTCCTGCTCAAGGTCCTCCAGGGCGGCGGAGGCTGGGGGTTCTATTTCCGCTTCTCGGACCCCAAGGGCGAGCTGCGCTGGAACTTGAAGCCGGAGGAGGCCAAGAAGCCGGACGACGTCCGGGATTTTCTTAACTGAGAAGGCCGTCGGCAGCCGCACGGATGACGTCCCAGGCCTGCCGGACGTGCCGTTCCTCCGTCGTCCGCTGCCCGACGACCAGCCGGATGGTGAACTTCCCCTTGAGCGAGGTGTGCGTCAGGAAGACCGGGCCGGCCGCGTTCGTCCTCTCGAGAAGCTCGCGGTTCAGGGCGTCGAGCCCGGCCTCGTCCCGGCCGTCGTTCAGGCGGAAGCAGACGAGGCCCAGGTCGACGGGGGCGAGGAGCTCGAAGCGCCGGTCGGCCTCGACCCAGCTTCGTGAACAGGCCGGCCAGCCGGAGGTGCTCGCGGACCATGGCCTGCAACCCCTCGACGCCGTAGGAGCGGACGACGAACCAGAGCTTGAGGGCCCGGAAGCGGCGGCCGAGCTGGATGCCCCAGTCGCGGAAATTCCTGACCTCGGCGCCCGAGCCGTCCTTGAGGTACTCCGGGTGGACCTCGAAGGTCCGGATGAGCGCGGCCGGGTCGCGCACGAAATAGGCCGAGCAGTCGAAGTTCGTGAGCATCCACTTGTGCGGGTTGAAGACAAACGAATCGGCCTCCCCGACCCCGTCCAGGATCCAGCGCTTCTCCGCGAGCAGGGCGGCCGTCCCGGCGTAGGCGGCGTCAACATGGAGCCAGAGGCCGTGGGCCCGGCAGACCCGGGCGATCCGGGCGACGGGGTCGATGGCCCCCGACGAGGTCGTGCCCACGGCGGCCACGGCGCAGGCCGGCCGTAGCCCGGCCGCCTCGTCGAGACGGACGGCCTCCTCGAGGGCTTCCGGGACCATGGCGAAGCGGGCGTCGGTCGGGATGAGGCGGAGGTTGCGGCGTCCGTAGCCGGCGATCTTGGCGCCCTTCTCGACGCTCGAATGGGCCTCTTCCGAGGCGTAGACGGTCAGGCTGCGGCAGGGGCCGGCCTCGTTGGCTTCGAAGCCGGTGGCTCGCTCGCGGGCCGAGAGCAGGGCGCACAGGGTCGCCGTCGAGGCGGTGTCCTCGATGACCCCCGCGAAGCCTTCGGGCAGGCCGATCATCTGGCGCAGCCAGTCGAGGACGACCTCCTCGAGCTCGGTCGCCGCGGGAGAGGTCTGCCAGACCATGCCCTGCGTCCCGAGGCCGGCCGCCAGGAGCTCGCCGAGGACGGAGGCCGGGCTGTTGTTGGCCGGGAAATAGGCGAACCAGCCCGGGTGCTGCCAGTGGGTGAGGCCGGGGACGATGATCCCGGTGAAATCCCGGAAGATCCTGTCCATGGGTTCGGCGGCCAGGGGCGGGGAGGGCGGCAGTTTCCTCTTGACATCCCCGGGGCGGAGGGGAGAACGAACGGGGTATTTTTCCACATTCTCGAAATAATCGGCGATCCAGTCGATGAATTCGTGCCCGTAGCGCCTGAAAACCTCGTTTTCCATGCCGTTCCTCCCCTTCCGGGCCGCTTTTTCCCCCTCGGAAGCGTGCCCCCACTATACGTCTTTCGGGGGGAAATCACAAAGCAGGACCTCTCCGGAACGCTCGTGGCAAAAATCCGCCGAAAAAGGGACCTTTCCCCCTGTCCGGCGTCGCCGGCCGGGCCGAACGACGATTTTTTCGAAATTGCCGAAAATCTCTTGCTTGACCGGGGCGACCTGTGGTATAATATATAGTAGTCGTTAAAGGGGATTCGGAAAGCTTGAAAAAATAGCTCCGCCCCTGGTTTTTTCTCCCTCCTAAAATATTCCGCCATTCCGCGCAACGCGCCTTGTCCGGCCATCGTTTTATCGTTCAGAGTGGCAAGATGACGGAAGGAAACAGCCGAGAACGTCGACGGACGGCGATCCTCAGAGTCCTCCTATCCACGAGAGTTGTTTGATACACTCCGCCTCATTTTAACCCCTCGAGAGGCTGCCCTGACCTGAGACCGAGGCCAGGGCAGCCTCTCCCCCTCCTCAAAACAAAAGAGAGACTGCTCCCCCGAGGGGAGATGTCCCTCTTCATCATTCATCTTGTCCGGCGGGACTTTTTTTTGTTAGAATGGTCCCGGGTTTAATCGAAGGGAAGTCCGTTCGATGCGGACACAGCCCCCGCTACTGTAACCGGGGACGAATCCCAGACGACGCCACGGCGGCCGCGCCGGAAGGCCTGGGAGGAGGACGATCCGGGAGTCAGGAAACCTTCCTTGAGCCCATGGCGACCGGTCTTCGGGAGGAAGACAGGAGCTATTTTTTTTGCCGTTCATGACATCCGCAAAAAGCGGCGGGGGCTCGAGAGGAGTTCGGCCCATGAAAAAACGCCTGCCCGCCGTCGCTGCCATGCTGGTATCCCTCGGATTGGCTTCGGGGACCAGTTTCGGATCGGGTCGCGAGGACCCGGCCCAAACCCGGGATGAGCAGGACCGGGGCAAATCCGCTTCCTCCCTTCAATATGATGTCGTCGTCACGGCCACCCGTGTCGAAACGCCCGTCAAGGAAGTGGCCAGCTCGATCAGCGTCGTTACCGCGGAGGAGATCGCCCGGTCGAAAAAGACCACGGTTCTTGAAGTCCTCCAGGATCTCGTCGGCCTCTCCATCGGTCCAAAGCGGGGGCACGGGGGCGGCGGCCTCGGTCCTCATCCGCGGCGCCAACAGCGAGCATACGCTCGTCCTCCTCGACGGCGTCGAGCTCAACGACCCGATAAACCCCTACCCGCTCCTACGACTTGGCCCATCTCGTCCTGAGCCAGATCGAACGCATCGAAGTCCTGCGCGGCCCGCAGAGCCCCCTCTACGGTTCCGACGCCCTCGGCGGGGTCATCAACATCATCACGCGCAAAGGACAAGGCGCTCCCAAGCTGACCGTCTCGGGCTCGGGCGGGAACTACGGGTCCTACGCCGGCGACTTCGGCCTCTCCGGCTCGTCCGGCCGCGCGGACTATTCCCTGGGCGTCTTCTACGCCAGGACCTCCGGCGTCTCCGCCGCCTCGACCCGCTATGCGGGAAACACCGAGGCCGACGGCTACCGGAACCTCTCTCTCTCCGGGAAGTTCGGCTACGCCGTCCGGCAGAATTGGACTTCGACATCACCGTCCGGACGGTCTGGGACCGCACGGCCATCGACGACTTCGGCGGACCCTACGGTGACGATCCCAACAACATGCAGGACTATGCCTCCGCCTTCGTTTCGGCCCGGCTCAGGCATCTCGCCCTGGGCGGCCGCTGGGAACAGAAGATGACTCTGTCCTGGATCGCGGCCGAGCGGAAGTACCTGAATCCCACCGACGGCCTCCATCCCTACGACAGCGACTCCGGGAAATACAGCAGCGACTCCCTCAAGTGGGACTGGCAGAACAACTTTTTCATCAACGCGGCGAATACCCTGACGGCCGGCGCGGCGCTGGAAGACGAAAGAGGCCATTCCTATTACGTCTCCGACAGCCAATACGGACCCTATGTCAGTTCCTTCCCTTCCGAAAACGCCTGGACCGCGAGCCTCTACGTCCAGGACCAATGGAAGGTCCTGAAGCGCCTGTATATCACCGCCGGAACCCGCTTCGATTCCCACAGCCGCTCGGGTTCGGCGCTGACCTACCGGATCGCGCCCGCCTATGTCATCGAAAGCACGGGGACGAAGATCAAGGCGACGCTCGGCACCGGGTTCAAGTCTCCGTCCCTCTATCAGCTCTTCGCCCCGGCCACGGACTTGGGCCCGATCGGCAACGTCGATCTCAAGCCGGAGCGCGCCACCGGGTGGGATGCCGGGCGTCGAACAGGACATCTTCAGCCGCAGGGTGCGCCTGGGCCTGACCTATTTTCACACCTCCTTCCGCAACCTAATCGACTACGACTACAGTCTCGGATACATCAATGTCGGCCGGGCGGAAACCAAAGGCCTGGAAACGTCCGTCGAATGGCAGCCCACGGGGGTCCTCAGGCTCAGGACAAGCTACACCCGGCTCAAGGCCGTCAACGAGGAAACGGACGCCGAACTTCTCCGCAGGCCGCGCGACAAATTCTCCGTCGACGCCCACGCGCGCTTCGGCAAGCGCCTCGACACGACGGTGTCCCTCCTCTACGTCGGGAAGCGTCTGGACACGAATTACAGTTCCACCCCGTACCTGAATGTCACGCTTCCGAGCTATGTCCTGCTCAACGGCGTCATCTCGACTTCGGTCAACCCGGCGCTGGATCTTTATGTCCGGCTCGACAACATCCTCAACGCGCGCTACGAAATGGTCTGGGGCTACGGAACGCTGGGCTTCACCATCAACATCGGTTTCCGCCTGGCCCTTTGACCCCGGCCGGGGCCCGGTCCTATTGAAAAGCCGCCGGGCTTGGCGGAAAATGAGGAGGCCCCGGAAGGGCCAAGGAGAAACGACGGATGGAGATCCAGGGCCTCGACCGCATCTTCAAGCCCCAGCGCATCGCGCTCGTCGGCGTCACGCCCAACCCGAAGAGCGTCGGCGGCCGGGTCCTGGCCAACCTGGTCGGGGGCGGCTTCCGCGGCGTCGTCTACCCGGTCAACCCGACGAGCGAGGCCGTCATGGGCATCCCCTGCTTCCCGGACGTGAAGGGCCTGCCCAAGACGCCCGACCTGGCCATCCTCTGCGCCCCGGCCGCCCAGGTCCCGGACGCCGTCCGGGAGTGCGGCGAGGCGGGCGTCCTGGGCCTCGTCATCCTCTCCGCCGGCTTCAAGGAGACCGGCCCCGAGGGCCGCGCCCTCGAGGACCGCGTCCTCGCCGAGGTCCGCCGCGTTCGAGGGGATGCGGGCCATCGGCCCGAACTGCCTCGGCCTCATCTCGCCCGGCCTGCCGCTCAACGCCAGCTTCGCCGCGGCGATGCCCCGGGCCGGGAACGTCGCCTTCATCTCCCAGTCGGGCGCCCTCTGCACGGCCGTCCTCGACTGGGCCATCGAGGAGAAGATCGGTTTCTCCCACTTCGTCTCCGTCGGCAACGCCATGGACGTCGATTTCGGCGACCTCATCGACTACCTCGGCGAGGACGAGGCGACGAAATCGATCATCCTCTACATCGAGTCCATCCGCGACGCCCGGCGCTTCATGACCGCGGCCCGGGCCTTCGCCCGGACGAAGCCGATCGTCGCCTACAAGGCCGGCCGGTTCCCTGAGTCGGCGGCCGTGGCCGCCTCCCACACGGGCGCCCTGGCCTCCGAGGACGCCGTCTACGACGCCGCCTTCCAGAGGATGGGCCTGGCCCGGGTCTTCGACATCGGCGAGATCTTCGACTGCGCCGAGCTCGTCGGCCGCCACAAGGTGCCGGCCGGCCCGCGCCTGGCCGTCCTGACGAACGCCGGCGGCCCCGGCGTCATGGCCTCGGACGCCCTCATCGCCGCGCGCGGGACACTGGCCCGGCTGTCCGACGAAACACTGGCTCGGCTCAACGAGGAGCTGCCGCCGCAATGGTCCCGGCGGAACCCGGTCGATGTCCTCGGCGACGCCAAGTCCAAGCTCGTCGCCAAGGCCGCCCAGACCGTCCTCCGGGACCCGGGCGTCGACGCCCTGCTCATCATCGTCACGCCCCAGGCCATGACCAACCCGACAGCCATCGCCAGGGAGACGGCCGTCCTGGCCGCGGCGACGGAGAAACCCGTCCTCGCCGCCTGGCTGGGCGGGGCCAGCATGCACGAGGGCGTCCGCCTCCTCAACGACGCGGGGGTGCCGACCTACGCGACGCCCGAGCGGGCGGTCAAGGCCTTCATGACGCTCGTCTCCTACGCCCGGAACCTGGAGATCCTCTACGAGACACCAAAGGACGTCGACGTCGACCTCGCCGCTGGCCGGGCCGAGGTCCGCGGCCGGTTCACCCGGCTGTTCGGCCAGGCCGGCGCGGTCCTGCCCGAGGCCCTCTCCAAGGACCTCCTTGCCGCCTACGGCATCCCCGTCGTCCGGCCCGAGCCCGCGGCCACGGCGGACGAGGCGGCGGCCGCCGCGGACCGGCTCGGCTACCCCGTCGTCCTCAAGGTCCTCTCGCCGGACATCACCCACAAGAGCGACGTCGGCGGCGTCGCTCTCGACCTCGGCGACGCGGACCGTGTCCGCGCCGCCTTCGAGACGATGAGGCGCGCCGTCCGCGAGCGGGCCCCGCGGGCGCGGTTCGAGGGGGCGTCCGTACAGAAGATGGTCGAAACCCGCGACGGTGTCGAGATGATCCTGGGCATCAAGAAGGACCCGACCTTCGGCACGGTCATCATGGCCGGGACGGGCGGCACCGCGGCCGAGCTCCTCGGCGACCGCACGCTCGGCTTCCCGCCGCTCAACGAGCGGCTGGCCCGCCGCATGCTCGAGGAGCTCAGGAGCTGGCCGCTCCTCCAGGGCTACCGGGGCCGGCCGGCGGCCGACGTCCCGAAGCTCGTCGAGGCCCTCATCCGGCTGTCCTACCTCGCCGCGGACTTCCCGGAGGTCCGCGAGCTCGACATCAACCCGCTCCTCGTCACTCCGGCCGGCGTCGTCGCCCTCGACGCCCGGGTCATCGCCGAGCCCGGCCCGGCCGTCGCGGGCGGCCGGCCCTACGCCCACCTCGCCCTCCGCCCCTACCCCGAGGAATTCGTGCGCAAGGTCCGCATGCGGGACGGGACGGAGGTCACGCTCCGGCCGATCAAGCCCGAGGACGAGCCGCTGTGGATGGCCCTGCTCGGCAGCTGCTCGAAGGAGTCCATCTACTCCCGCTTCCGCTATTTCTTCTTCTGGCAGTCCCACGAGGTCGCCAGCCGCTACTGCTACATCGACTACGACCGGGAGATGGCCATCGTCGCCGAAACGGGCGCCGGGGAAAGCCGCCGTCTCGTCGGCGTCGGGCGCCTGGCCGGCGAGCCGGGCCGTCCCGCGGCGGAGTACGCCGTCCTCGTCCAGGACGCCTGGCAGAACAAGGGGCTGGGCGGGCTCCTGACCGATTATTGCACGGAGATCGCCCGCGTGTGGGGGTTGCGGAAGCTCATGGCCATCACCACGACCGACAATCCGCGGATGATCGCCGTTTTCGAGAAGCGCGGCTTCCGCATCGTCCGCGACCTCGAGAGCAGCCTCGTCGAGGTCTCCAAGGAGATCTAGCCCTACTCCGGCGAGCGGAAGCCGCGGACCGTCGCCGGCTTGAGGGCGTGGAGGTCGAAGACGACGATCTCGTTCGTCCCGACCTTGAGGAACGGCGCCGGGCAATAGAGCCGCTTCTGCGGCCCGACCTCCCAGTAGCGGCCGAGGTTGCGGCCGTTGACCCAGACGACGCCCTTCGTCCAGCCGGACATGTCCAGGCAGGTGTCGCCGGTCTCCCGCAGATCGAAAGCCGCCGCGGAAGAAGTTCGCCGGCGAAGACGCCGGCACTGTCCCGAACTTCAGGCCGGCGAGGTCGTCTTCGGCCATTGGCAGCGGATAGACCTCCCAGTCCATGAGCGTCATGTCATTCAACGTGACACGGTCCGTGATCCCCTTCCGGTCGAGGAGGAGCGGACCGTAGTTGATCCGGCCCATGGCCTCGACGAGGATGTCGAGCGAGCGGTGGGGCGGGTCGGCCTTCGGGATGTCGAGCGTCGTCTCCTTCCGGCCCCGGTCGAGCGACCCGAGGTAGGCGCCGTCCACGTAGACGTTGGCGTAATCGTGGAGGTCGGTGATCGCGAGCTTGCCGCTCCGGGCGCCGGCGAGCCTCGTCCGGTAGAGGATGAAGCCGTGGCTCTGTCCGTAGGCCTCCATCGGCCGGGGCTGCGGGCTGCGGACCGCGGCCGGCAGGTTGTCGAAGAGCGAGGCCGTCTCGCGGAACGCGATCTCCGGGATCTCGATCGCCGGCGACGCCGCCGGCAGGCCGGGAAGGACGGCGCCCTTGGGCTGGAACTTGGCCAGGGCGTCCCGGATGGCGAAGTACTTCGGCGTCGGCCGGCCCATCTCGTCGAGCGGGGCGTCGTAGTCGTAGCTCGTGACGTCCGGCTCGTACCTGTCGCTGAAGTTGGCCCCGGCCGTGAAGCCGAAGTTCGTCCCGCCGTGGAACATGTAGAAATTGAAGGACTTGCCGTTCTCGAGGAGCCAGCGGAGGTCGCGCAGGACCTCGTCGGTCCCGACCCGGGCCCATTTCTCCCCCCAATGCGTCAGCCAGCCCGGATAGAACTCGCTGCAGAAGACGGGAACGTTCGCGCCGAGTTTGGCCGCCTCGGCGAAGTCCTTTTCGCTCGTGCCCGGGTCGAGGCCGATGGCCGCGCCCGGGACCGTGCCGGCCTCGAGCATGGCGGGCGAGGGGCCGTCGGCCGTGGTGAACGGCCCCGCGACGTCCGCCTCCTCCCACATCTTCTTGAGCGCGGCCGTGTAGGCCCGGTCGTTGCCGAAGCTCCCGTACTCGTTCTCGAGCTGGACCATGAGGACCGGCCCGCCCCTGGCGCACATCAGGCCGCGGACCTCGTCGGCGAGCCGGCGGACGTAGCGCTCGCAGGCCTCGAGGTAGCGCGGGTCCGAGCAGCGGACCTTGATGTCCGGCGTGCGGAGGAGCCAGGCCGGCAGACCGCCGAAGTCCCACTCGGCGCACGCGTAGGGCCCGGGCCGGAGGACGACCCACAGCCCGGCCCGCTGGGCCGTCCGGAGGAAGGCGGCCAGGTCGTTCATGCCGGAGAAGTCCCATTGGCCGGGTTCGGGCTCGAGGGCGTTCCAGAAGACGCACGTGCAGACGGTGTTCAGGCCCGCGGCCCGGACCTTGACCAGGCGGTCCGCCCAGTATTCGCGGGGGACGCGCTGGAAATGGAGCTCCCCGGCCATGATCCGGAACGGCTTGCCGTTGAGGACGAACGCGCCGCCCTCGAAGCGGAAGCCCGGCGGCTTGGCGGCCGGCGCCGAGGCGGCCAGGGCCAGGATCGCCAGCAGGACCGATGCCGCGCTCTTCATGGTCATCTCCCCTCCCGGGTCATTCGTCGCGCCCTGTGATTCTAACATAAGTCGGGGGCTTTGACTTTCCGGCCCGGCCTCATTAAACTTCCCCCGATGGACAGCAGGCTCGAAAGCTCCCTGAGGGCGTCGGCGTTCGTCCTGGCCGGGGCGGCGGCGCTCCTCCTCGCCGTCCCCGCGCTCTACCCGCAGCAATCGGACCCCGTCCGCCGCGCTTATCCGGACACGATCCCGCCGGACATCTCCTTCGAGACCGTCGTCTCGAGCCAGCCGTTCCCGCCCGTCAAGTACCCCGTGCCCGTCATCGGCTGGAAAGAGCATCCCGAGGAGGTCCACGTCGCACCGAACGGCGCCCTCGTCTTTCCCCGGAGCGATGTCCCCGGGGGGCTTTACCTTCTGCCCCGCCTCCGGGCCGGCGCCGGGCCAGAGCTCCTCGACCCGAGCTCCGTGACCCAGGAGCTCGTCGACGGCTATCTCCCCGGCGTCCGGAGCGCCTGGCGGGCAGGGGCGTTCACGGTCCGCGAGCTCGCCTTCGCCACCCTGCTCGAGAATCCGGCCGTCCGGACCGGACGCGAAACCCTGGTCACCTCCGCCCGCTGGTCGGTCAAGAACGGGTCGACCCGGATGGAGCTCGTGCGCCTGTCCTTCCTCGTAGGACGGGCGGCCCCGGAGCTGAGCCTGTCGAAGCTCCCCCCGCCGTACCCCGGAAAGCTCTCCTTCCGCAGCCCCTTCGTCATCGACCATAACGGCCGCATCCTTCTCCGCGTGAGCGCGCCCGGCTCGGCCGCCGTCTTCTCCCCCGCCCCGGCAAAGCCGGAGGCCGGGGCGCCGGCCGAGGACGAGCTCGCCGTCGACATCCGGCTGAAGCCGGGCGAGGAGAGAACCGTCGACCTCTTCATCCCCTACTTCCCGCTCGTCATCGAGAAGTCGGGAGAGATGGAGCGCCTGGCCGTCGCCCCCCAGCTCGAGGTCTTCCGCGATTTCTGGGCCCGCGAGCTCAACCGGAGGGCCGAGTTCATCGTCCCGGAGAAGCGCATCCGCGACTCCTACCGGGCCTCGCTCGCCTACAACATGATCCTCACCGACCGCGACCCGAAAGGGTTCACGGTGGCCCATCCGGACGCGACCGCCTACGAGCATGTCTGGGCCGGGGACAGCGCCTGCGTCATCCACGCCGCGGACCGGCTCGGCTATCACGCGGAGGCGGCGGCCTACCTGGACTACTTTCTCGCGCGCCAGGGCCTGCGCAAGCCGGACGGCGACGTTTCCTCGGCCGACGGCTTCTTCTCGGGCGACGTGCCCGGCCTGTGCTGGATGGGCGATAACGGGTTCATCCTCTGGGCCCTCGCCGAGCACTACAAGCTCACCGGCGACCGCCTCTGGCTGAAGAAGGTCGCGCCCCGCATGGTCAGGTCGTGCGACTGGATCATCCGGGAGCGGGCCCGGACGAAGGCCGGCGCGGCGGCGGACGCCGAGCGTCCCCGCCACTACGGCCTCCTGCCCAAGGGCCGGGCCTCGGACAACGACGAGATCGATTACTTCTACTGGACGGACACCTATTCGTACGCCGGCCTCAGGGGCACGGCCGACGTCCTGCCCGACGTCGGCCTGGCCAAGGAGGCGGCGCGGCTCCGGGCCGAGGCCGACGACTACAAGGCCTGCATCCTGGATTCGGTCGAGAGGTCGGTCGTCAGGGACGCCGACCCGCCCTTCGTGCCGCAGGGACCCTACATGAACAGGCCGCCCGCGGCCGAGGGCCTCGCCGCGAGCTGGTACAGCATCTGCAGCCCCATCTACATGGTCGAGATGGGCCTCTTCGGCGCCGACGACCCGAAAGCGACGTGGGTCAACCGGACGATCGAGAAATACGTCATGACGAGCGGCCTGCCGACGATCGTCAGGCCCGGATATATCGACCCGCACTACGTCTACGACCAGGCCCTGAGCCAGCTCCTGCGGGGCGAGACGGAGAAGTTCCTCTGGACCTTCTACAGTTTGTTCGCCTACGGACAGGCCCGGTCGACGTACGCCACCCTCGAAGGCAACGACATCGTGACCGGCTCGTCGGGCGACGCCTGGGACTCCCTGCGCATGCCGCACATGCACTCGGCGAGCCGCGTTCTCGCGATGCTGCGGGTCGCCCTGCTCCTCGAGGACGGCGGGACCCTGCATCTTCTCGCCGGCACGCCGCGTGGCTGGCTCGCGCCGGGCCGGACGATCGAGGTCCGGCGGGCGCCGACCCACTTCGGCGAGGCCGGCTTCCGGTGCGAGTCCCGGGTCTCGACCCGCGAGATCACCGTCGTCATCGACCCGCCCGTTCGCAAGCCGGCCCGCGTCGTCCTCCACGTCCGTCCGCCCTCGGCCTTCGGCCCCGCCAAGAGCGTCATGGTCGATGGAAAGCCCTGGGCAAGCGTCAACGGCGAAGCCGTCGACCTCGGACGGCTCGCGTCCCGGACGGTCGTCGTCTGCCGGTACGAGTGAGGCCGGCCATCCCGATTCCCCGGAGGTCCCCATGAGGCTCTCGAAAAGAACCGCTCCCGTCTTCGCCGTCCTCGTCGCGGCGGCCGCCATGGCCTCGCCGCCCCTCGCCGCCCAGGCCGACAAGCCCTCCTCCGGCTTCGGCATTTCCTTTTCCGGCTACGTCAAGACCGACATCTTCTACGACTCGCGGCAGACGGTGAACATCCGCGAAGGCCATTACCTGCTCTATCCCAAGGAGCCGTCCCTCGACCCGCTCGGCCGGGACATCAACGCCAAGTCGAGCTTCAACATCCTGTCCATCCAGACCCGGCTGGCCGGCAAGATCACCGGGCCGGACGTCCTCGGCGCCAAGACCTCGGCCTACATCGAGACGGAGTTCTTCGGCACCTCCGACGCCGACCTCAACGGGTTCCGGCTCCGCCACGCCTTCCTGACGCTCAAGTGGACGAGGTCCGAGCTCATGATCGGCCAGTTCTGGCACCCGATGTTCGTCACCGACTGCTATCCGGACGTCGTGTCGTTCAACACCGGCGCGCCGTTCCAGCCCTTCAACCGGAGCCCGCAGGTCAGGTTCACGCAGACGTTCGGCCGGCTGAGCGTCTCCGCCACGGCCCTCTCCCAGCGGGACTTCGCCTCGAACGGCCCGCAGGGAGCGAGCTCGGTCTACCTCCGCAACGCCGCGCTGCCGGAATTCAACCTCAAGCTCCAGTACGCGAAGGCGAACGGGCCGGAGAAGACCGAGACCGTCGCCGGCGCCGAGGCGGACTTCCTCAAGCTCGTCCCCCGGCTCGTGACCGCCTCGGGCTACAAGACGGACGAGTCCGTGCGGAGCCTCGCGGGCATGGCCTATCTCAAGGTCAAGCGGCCGCGTTGGACGTTCAAGGCGGAGGGGGTCTACGGCTCGAACCTCTACCACCTGACGATGCAGGGGGGGTACGCCGTCCGCGACGAGGTCGTCCTCTTCGACGACGTTCCCGACGCCTGGAGCTACGCGCCCACGCGCGGCCTGTCGCTCTGGTCCGAGATCCAGACGAACGGCGCCCCCTGGCAGGCGGGGCTCTTCGCGGGCTACTTCAGGAATTACGGGGCCCGGGAGGCGCTCGTCCCCGTCGCCGCGGATGACTTCTCCAGGGGTTACAACATCGCCGACCTCTATCGCATCTCTCCCCGCCTCCTCTATAACGTCGGCAAGATGCGCTTCGCGGCCGAGGCCGAGCTGACGGGCGCGGCCTACGGCACGCCCGACGCCTACGGCAAGGTCCAGGGGGCCAAGACCGTGACGAACCTCCGGCTGCTCCTCGCCGCCTACTATTTCTTTTGAGCGGGGCCGGCCGCGGCGCCGGGGGCTTGTTTTCTTCACACCCTGCCGCTAAGATATCCGCGCCGGGGTCATGGTCCCCGGCATCCCGCCGGCAAGGAGACAGCCGCGATGTCCGTGAATCCCGTCCGTCCCGTCCCGAGCGATATCGAGATCGCCCAGTCCGCGACCCTCCTCCCGATCGTCAAGGTCGCCCAGGCCCTTGGCCTCGGCGAGGACGACCTCGACCTCTATGGCAAGAACAAAGCCAAGATCCACCTCGACGTCCTCTCCCGGATCCAGGCACGCCCCTTGGGCCGCTACGTGGACGTGACGGCCATCACGCCGACGCCCCTCGGCGAGGGCAAGACGACGACGACCGTCGGCCTCAGCCAGGCCCTCGGCGCGCACCTCGGGAAGAAGGTCGTGACCGTCGTCCGCCAGCCGAGCATGGGCCCGACCTTCGGCATCAAGGGCGGCGCCGCCGGCGGCGGCTATTCCCAGATCGTGCCCCTGGAGGACTTCAACCTCCATCTCACGGGCGACATCCACGCCGTCACGGCCGCCAACGACCTCCTGGCCGCGGCCATCGACGTCCGCATCCTCCACGAGTCGGCCCAGAACGACGAGAAGCTGTTCAACGCCTTCTGCCCGGCCGGGAAGAAGCGGGAGCGGCGGTTCTCGCCGACCATGCTCCGCCGCCTCGAGAAGCTCGGCATCGCCAAGACGGACCCGTCCGCGCTGACGCCCGAGGAGCGCCGCCGGATGTTCCGCCTCGACATCGACCCGGCCTCCATCACCTGGAACCGGGTCATCGATATCAGCGACCGCTTCCTCCGCGTCATCAGGATCGGCCTCGGCCCCGAAGAGAAGGGCATGGCCCGAGACACGGGCTTCGACATTTCGGTGGCCAGCGAGATCATGGCCGTCCTGGCCCTGACCACGGGCCTGGCCGACATGCGCGAGCGGCTGGGCCGGATCGTCGTCGGCACGAGCAAGGCCGGCGAGGCGGTCACGGCCGAGGACCTCGGCGTCGCCGGGGCCCTGACCGTCCTGATGAAGGACGCCATCATGCCCAATCTCATGCAGACGCTCGAGAACGACCCCGGCCATCGTCCACGCCGGGCCCTTCGCCAACATCGCCCACGGCAATTCCTCCATCATCGCCGACCGGATCGCCCTCCATCTCGTCGGCGAGGGCGGTTACGTCGTCACGGAGTCGGGCTTCGGCGCCGACTGCGGCATGGAGAAGTTCATGGACATCAAGTGCCGCGTGAGCGGGCTCGTCCCGAACTGCGTCGTCATGGTCGCCACGGTCCGGGCCCTCAAGATGCACGGCGGCGGTCCGAAGGTCGTGGCCGGAAAGCCGCTGGCCCCCGACTACACGGACGAGAACCTCGACCTCCTGGCCAAGGGGCTGGCCAACCTGGCGGCCCACGTCCGCAACGCCCTCCGGTTCGGCGTGCCCGTCGTCGTGGCCGTCAACCGCTTCACCTCGGACACGGACGCCGAGATCGAGCTCATCCGCAAGGCCGCGGTCGACGTCGGGGCCGAGGACGCCGTCGCCTGCACCCACTGGGCGGACGGCGGCGCGGGGGCGCGTGGCCCTGGCCAAGGCCGTCGAGGCCGCCTGCGCCAAGCCCTCGAACTTCCGCTTCCTCTATCCCCTCGAGTGGGACATCAAGAAGAAGATCGAGACGATCGCCACCGAGATCTACGGCGCCGACGGCGTCGAGTACTCGCCCGAGGCCGAGGCCAAGGTCGCCCTCTACACGCGGCTCGGCTTCGACAGGCTGCCCATCTGCATGGCCAAGACCCACCTCAGCCTGAGCCACAACCCGGAGTGGAAGGGCGTCCCGCGCAACTACAAGCTCCCGGTCCGGGACATCCGGGCCAGCGTCGGCGCCGGCTTCCTCTATCCCCTCTGCGGCGACATGCGGACCATGCCCGGGCTGCCGACGCGGCCGGGCTTCTACGACGTCGACCTCGACCTCGAAACGGGCAAGGTCGTGGGCCTGTCTTGAGACGGCAGGAGGGGCCGCGCCCCGCATTCCGGACCGGAGAGAGCTCATGTCGACAGCCAAGCGCATGACCCGACGCCGATTCATCGGCCGGACGATCGCCGCCGGCGCGGGCCTGACCATCGTCCCCCGCCGCGTCCTCGGCGGGCCCGGCTACACCCCCCCGAGCGATACCCTGACCAAGGCCGTCATCGGCGTCGGCGGCATGGGCCGGGCCCACCTCGGCTATCCCGGCGCCGTCCTCGTCGCCGTCTGCGACGTCGACGCAGGCCACCTCGCGATCGGCGCTCGAGCTGGCCGGGCCCGGCGTCAGGGGATACCAGGACTTCCGCGAGGTCCTCGAGCGGCCCGACGTCGACATCGTCCACATCGCGACGCCGCCCCACTGGCACGCCCTGATCTCGATCGCGGCCGCCGAGGCCGGCAAGGACATCTGGTGCGAGAAGCCCATGACCCGGACGATCGGCGAGGGCCGGGAGGTCGTCCGGCGCCGTCGGGCGGAACGGCCGCATCTTCCGCGTCAATACCTGGTTCCGCTTCGAGGACGGCTTCTACGGTTTCGGCTCGGACGTCCAGCCCGATCAAGAAGGTCGTCCAGAGCGGCCTGCTCGGCTGGCCGCTCAAGGCCACGGTCAGCGCGACGACGGGCTTCGACTGGAAGTTCTACTGGAGCGGCCGGACCGACCTGCAGCCCGAGCCGGTGCCGCCCGAGCTCGACTACGACTTCTGGCTCGGCCCGGCGCCCTGGAAGCCCTATCACCCCCACCGCGTCCACGGCACGTTCCGCGGCTACTGGGACTACGACGGCGGCGGCCTCGGCGACATGGGCATGCACTACCTCGACCCGGTCCAGTACCTGCTCGGCAAGGACGAGACGAGCCCCGTCGAGGTCTGGGCCGACGCCCCGCAGCAGCATCCCGACGCCTGCGGCTCCTGGCGCCGGATCGAGATGAAGTACGCCGACGGCTGCGCCATCGTCCTCGACGGGGAGAACAGGGACACAGAAGCCGCCTTCCTCGAGGGCCCGGCAGGGAAGCTCTACCGCGGATTCGAGTCGGACATCCCCGGCCTGAGGGACAAGGTCGCCGGCCTGCCCGACCCCGAGCCCCAGTTCACGGACTTCGCCGAGGCCGTGCGGAAGCGGCGCCGCTTCGCCCTCAACGAGCGCAACGGCCACCGCTCCTGCACGCTCGTCAACCTCGGCAAGATCGCCGTCCAGCTCGGCCGGCCGCTCCGCTTCGACCCGGAGCGTCAGACGTTCATCGGGGACGAGGAGGCCGACCGCCTGGCCGGCCAGCCCATGCGCGCCCCCTGGCACCTGTGAGCGCCGTGAGCGCGAGGAGAGGCACCATGAAGAAGACAGGGATCTCGGCGCTCATCGCGTCTCGCCGTCCTTGTCGCGGCGGCCGCCGCGGCGTGGCGGCGCCGACGACTCGGCCGTGGTCAAGGCCAAGGTCGCGGCCCTCGTCGCGCGCTTCCCCGCCGCCAACGCCGCCGACCGCGACGCCCTCGCGGACGCCATCCTCGGCCTCGGCCCGGCGGCCGTGGCGGACGTCTGCGCCCGCGTCCTGCCGCCGGGCGCGGGTAACGACAGCGCCGCCCGGTTCGCCCTCAACGGCCTGGCCGTCCGCGCCGGCCGGCCCGGCGCGGAAAGGGAGAGGCGTCTCGTGTCGCGGGCCCTGCTCGAAGCGGTCCGACAACCGGCCGACAGAGAGGTCAGGGCTTTTCTCATCTCCCAGCTCGAGCTCGTCGGCGACGCCGACGCGGTCAAGTCCCTGGCCTCTTGTCTCGGCGACGAGCGGTTGGCCGCTCCCGCCGCCCGGGCCCTGCTCGCTATCCGCGCCCCCGGCACGGCCGCGGCCTTCCTCAACGCCCTCGACACCTCGTCGGGCGCAGCCCGAATTAGCATCGTCGAGGCCCTGGGCGAGCTACGCAGCCGGGAAGCGGTGAAGAAGCTCCTCCCCTTCGCAACGAGCCCCGACGACGTGCTCCGGCGGACGACGCTCTACGCCCTGGCCAATATCGGCGACCCGGCGGCCGGACCGGCCCTCGAGCGGACCCGCGTCGCCGCCCCGCTCCACGAAAGGTCGGAGGCCCCGGCCCTTTATCTCCTCTACGCCCGGCGGCTCGTCGAGTCCGGCCGGACGGCCGAGGGCCTGGCCGTCGCCCGCGACATCCTCAGGTCTTACGCGTCCCCGGCCGAGAGCCACGTCGCGGCGAACGCCGCTCGGACTCGTCGTCTCGGCGCTCAAGGACCGG
This sequence comes from Candidatus Aminicenantota bacterium, assembly GCA_963805045.1. GTDB lineage: Bacteria > Acidobacteriota > Aminicenantia > Aminicenantales > Saccharicenantaceae > DATKJS01. Next base: position 18,259 of record CAWDTC010000015.1, on the reverse strand, counting down.
GCCCTGCCCGACCTGCTGGCGGCCGTCGACGGTCCGAACGCCGGGCTGCGCGGCGCGGCCCTCGAGCTCGCGGACTCGATCCCCGGCGCCGAGGCGACCGGGAAATGGGTCGAGAAGGCGGCCGCGGCCCCTCCGGAGGTCAGGGCCGAGATCCTCGGCATGCTCGGGCGGCGGGGCGACCGGACGGCGCTCCCGGCCCTGCGCGAGGCGCTCCGCAGCGCGGAGCCGGCCGTCCGGCTGGCGGCGATCCCCGCCGCCGTCGCGCCTCGGCGGCGCCGAGGTCCTGCCCGACATCTATCCTTTCTTCAGTTCAAGTGACGCGGACGAGGTCGCGGCGGCCAAGGCCGCGCTCCTCGGTTTCGAGGCCGGCCGCGTCGTGCCCGAGGCCGTCCGGCTCATCGACGAGACGCCGCCCGCGGGCCGGGCCGCACTCATCGATGTCCTGGCCGCGAAAGGGGCCCGGGACCGGGTCGACCTCGTCTTCGCCCAGGCCCGGAGCCCCGAGCCGGCCGTCCGGGCGGCGGCCGTGGCGGCCCTGGCCGCCCTGGCCGGGGAGAACGACCTGGGGCGGCTCCTCGACCTCCTCTCCGCGGCCGCGGACAGCGAGGAGACGGTGGCCTTGCAGAACGCCGTCGCGGCCGCCGCGGGCAGGCAGTCCGACCCCGAGCGGCGGGCCGACGCCCTGGTCGCCTTCCTGGCGGGCGCGCCGGCGCCGCGCCGGGCCGTCATCCTGAAGGTCCTGCCGCGCGTCGCCGGGCCGAGCTCCCTCCGGGCGGCGGAGGCGGCCCTCGCGGACAAGGACCCGCAGGTCCAGGCCGCGGCCGTCTACGCCCTGTCCCAGTGGCCGGACCTCGCGGCCGCCGAGGACCTCGTCCGCATCGTCTCGACGAGCGCCAACAGGAAATACGTTCTGATGGCCCTCGAAGGCTACGTCCGGATCGTCAACAAGTCCGACTCGCCGACCTTCAAGAAGCTCGCCCTGCTCAAGGGCGCCCTGGCCCTGCCCAAGGACGAGGCAGACAGAAAACTCGGCGTCCGCGGCATCGCGGAGATCAGGGACCCTGGCGCCTTCCGCCTGCTCGGGGATTCCCTGGGGAGCAAGGAGCTTCGGGCGACGGCCGCCCAGGCCCTCCTCGAAATGGCCGCCGACGAGGCGCCGGAGGAGCGCTGGCTCTCCGGACACGAGGCCGTCTCCATCCTCAGGCGGGTCGAGGCCGGGGCCGGGGACTCGGCGGAAAGGGACCTCGCCTCGCGGACGATCGCCGACCGCCTGCGCCAGGGCGGCTACGTCCCGCTTTTCGACGGCCGGTCGCTCGGCGGTTGGAAGGGGCTCGTCGCCGACCCGCCGGCGCGGGCCAAGATGACCCCGGAGGAGATGGCCAGGGCCCAGGCCGCCGCCGACGAGCGCATGCGGGCCCACTGGAGCGTCGCCGACGGCCTCCTCGTCTTCGACGGCAAGGGCGAGAGCCTGTGCACGGCCCGGGACTATGGCGACTTCGAGATGCTCGTCGACTGGAAGATCGCCAAGGCCGGCGACAGCGGCATCTACCTCCGCGGCTCGCCCCAGGTCCAGATCTGGGACCCGGACGCCAACCCCGAGGGCTCGGGCGGTCTCTACAACAACCAGAAGGGACCGCGCAAACCGCTGGAGAAGGCCGACCAGCTCGGTCGGCGAGTGGAACACGTTCCGCATCGTCATGATCGGCGAGCGCGTCACGGTCTATCTCAACGACCGCATGGTCGTCGACAACACCGTCCTCGAGAACTACTGGGAGCGCGACAAGCCGATCTACCCGCTCGGGCCAGCTCGAGCTCCAGGCCCACGGCAACCCGCTCTGGTTCAGGAACATCTGGGTCCGGGAGATCCCGCGCGACACGGCGGCCCCGGGCGCGGGCACTCCATATGTCTGACCGGACGCAGAAAAGGACGAAGGTTTCGTTCCGCTCTTCGACGGCAAGGACCTCGCCGGCTGGACGGGCGACGCGAAGGGATACCGGGCCGAGAACGGCGCGCATCGTCGTCCACCCCGAGCTCGGCGGCGGCAACCTCTACACGGAGAAGGAATACGCCGATTTCGTCCTCAGGTTCGAGTTCCGGCTGACGCCCGCCGCGAACAACGGCATCGGCATCCGGGCGCCGCTCGAGGGGGACGCGGCCTACGCCGGGATGGAGATCCAGGTCCTCGAGGACGGCTCGCCCGTCTACTGGGACCTCCAGCCTTACCAGTACCACGGCTCGGTCTACGGCGTCGTTCCGGCCCGGCGCGGCGTGCTGCGGCCCATCGGCGAATGGAACACCGAGGAGATCGTCGCACGCGGCCGGAGGATCACGGTCACGGTCAACGGCGACGCGCGTCGTCGACGCCGACCTCGACCGGGCGAGCGCCGGCGGCACCATCGACCACCGCGAGCATCCCGGCCTGGCGCGGGAGCGCGGCGCACATCGGCTTCCTCGGCCACGGCTCGATCGTCGAGTTCCGGAACGTCCGGGTCAGGGAGTTGAAATAGGCCGGCCGGTCAGCGGCGGCACGGCGCGAGGCCGAGCGCCTCGCGCATGACGGCGTTGACCTGGGTGTTGTCGATGATGGGGCCGGGGTACCACGAACCTTCGTATTTCAGGAAGAGGCGCGCCGCGTCCCCCTTCGCCGCGAGCGTCACCAGCTCGTTCGTGTGGCCGACCGTTGCGTAGCCGACCTCCCCGCCGGGATAGAAGAAGGGGGACCGGCCGGGCGGCACGGAGGGACCGACGACGGCGTGCCGGCGGCCGTTCGCCGACTGCCCCGCCGCGAGCGCTTCTCCCCCGTCCGGAGCGGGGCGGGCGATCTGCGACGGCAATTCCCCCGCGCTCAAGGGCCGGCGGGGGTTCAGGCGGAGCCCTCCCGTCGAGTGGTCGGCCGTTACGATGAGGAGCGTATTCGTCCAGTCGATGTCGTCCCCCGGCCGGTCGACGAAGGCGACGGCGGCGCGGACGGCCGCGTCGAGGTCGGCGACACAGCCGACCATCCGCCGGAAGTCGTTGTCGTGGTTGGCCCAGTCGATGTCGCCCTGCTCGACCATGAGGAAGAAGCCGCGAGGGTTCCGGCCGAGGACGTCGAGCGCGGCGAGCGTGGCGTCCTGGAGAGTGGGGTCGCCGGCCGACCCGCGCGCCAGGCGCGGCGCCCCGGGGCTGTCCTCCGGGAGGGTCGGACCGAAGTTCCCGCCGGGCCCGCCGAAGAGGCCGAAGAGCTTCCGGCCCCGGGCGGCCGCGTCCCCGGCCGCCGCCGCGAGCGTGCGGGCGCCGTCGGCCCCCGCCTTCTCCTCGGCCAGGACGTATTCGTCCGAGGCCTGGAGAGCCCGGTAGAGTTTCTCCGAGATATATCCTTTTTTCGGGTCGAAGGTGGGATTGTCGAAGAGCGGATGCCCGGCGCCGATGACGACGTCCGGTCTCACCTCGAGGATGATCTCGTCGGCGATGCCCCGGCCCTCGTAGCCTCGATATCCCGTGTAATAGTGGTTCCGGCTGGTGTTGTGGCTGACGAAGCCCGCCGGTGTCGCGTGGCTGAAGGGCACGGTCGTGACGACGCCGATCCCGCCGCCGGCCGCGGCCCGGAAATCCTCGGCGATCGTGGGCAGGCGGCCGTCGGGCGCGTTCCCCGGCCGCCAGGCGATGCTGCCGTTCGTGGTCTTGACGCCCGTGGCCAGGGCCGTGGCGGCCGAGGCGGAGTCGGTCGCCGGCGCGGCCACGGGCCGGTCGGCGCCCGCGGACCCCTGGTCGGGATAAGGGCGCGCCCCTTCGCGCCGGACGTCGTAGCCGAGGGACGGGGTGAAGACGGCGTCGGAATAGGCGGGGCGGCCGGCGGCGCGGGCGTTCAGGTCGTAGGCCGTGACGTCCCATGTCGCGGCGTACCACTGGCCGGGGAAGGCGTGCCAGGCCAGGGTCCGGTCCCGGCCGGTGAGGTAGCGGCTTCCGGCGATCTCCGACTCGAGCGACATGCCGTCGCCGATGAAGAGGATGACGTGCCTGGCCGCCGGAGGCGGCGGCGCGGGCGCCGGGGACGGCCCGGCGGCGGCGAGATAGAGGGCGGCCGCGGCCAGCAGGGCCGCGAGCAGGCTCCGCGAGGTCGTCCGGTCGTTGCGCATGACGTTCTATTATACGCCGCCGGACCAAGCGGGGACGCGACGCTCGCGGACGGCGCCGCCGCTCAGGCCTTCCGGACCTCCCCGATGGGCAGGACCGCCCGGCCCCTGGCCTCGTTCAGGACCTCGGCCATGGCGAGATAGATCGCGGAGAGGCCGCAGAGGATCCCCTCGAAGCCGGCGATCTTCCCGACGAGCGCCGCGCCGGACCAGTCGCGCGCGGCCAGGAGCCAGAAGAGGACGGTCAGGCTCAGGAAGACGAACTGGATGGCCCGGTTCTTGCCGAAGGTCCCGAGCCACATGAAGAAGGTGAACAGGCCCCACAGGAAGAGGTACCAGCCCATGAACGGGACGGGCGGCGGGCCGCCGTTCGGGGCGTTCAGCCCGGGGATGACCCAGGTCGCGACGAGCGTCAGCCAGAAGAAGCCGTACGAGGCGAAGGCCGTCGCGCCGAAGGTGTTGCCCTTCTTGTACTCCATGATGCCGGCGATGACCTGGGCGATGCCGCCGTAGAAGATGCCCATGGCCAGGACCATGGCGCCGACCGGGAAGAACCCGGCGTTGTGGATGTTGAGGAGGACGGTCGTCATCCCGAAGCCCATCAGGCCGAGGGGCGCTGGGTTGGCGAGCTTGTTGTTGTCCATCGTGACGCTCCTTGAGGGATGAAGGATGGTCCGTAATGGTATCCCTCACCCGTCGCGGGTGTCAAGATGGCGAGTCGCGCCAGGGGCGCGCGGGTCAGGCGGTCACGGGAGCTTGACGTCGACCTCGTTCAACCAGACGCCGTGGATGTTGCACCGCTCGAGGGCCTTGAGTTTCGCGTGCATCTCCGGGAGCTCGAAGACCGCGACCGCCGGCCGGGGATCCGTCGGTTTGAACGTCTTTTCGCCCAGCTTGCGCCCTTTCATGTCCTCAAGCCGGATCCACATGATCCAGTGAGGCTTCTGCGGGTCCATCGGGTGGTTGTCGATCTGGACCGTGACCTTGAGGCCCTTGCCGGCCTTTTCGAACGTGACCTGGGGGACATGGGTCTTGGCCACGGCGGCGTTCCAGGGCCCGAAGGACGTCATCGTGTAGGGCTCCGGCTGGCGGGCCACCTGGCCCGCCGGCGCCGCGGCGGACTGGGCGGCGGCCGCCCCCGGGCCCGCGCCTGCCCAGGCCGACAGGACGAGCATCAGGCCCGCGGCCAGGAGAACGAAAGAAATCGAGAGGAACAACGGCTTTTTCATCCGACCCTCCTTCCTTGTTGCCGGGCTCTTCCGCCGGCTCCCTTCCAATATCCCAGAATCGGGACGGAATTTCAAGGAAGGGGGCGAGGGGAGAGCGGCAGGCCCCCTTTCTCTTACAGGCCGTACTTGGCGATGATCTCCTGCTTCGTCTTGCCCAGGATATCGAACTTCTTGCCGACCTTGGTGAACGCGTCCAGGGCCTTGTCGAGGTGATGCGTCTCATGCCCGGCCGAGATCTGAGTCCGGATCCGGGCCTGGCCCTGGGCGACGACCGGGAAGAAGAAGCCGATGGCGTAGATCCCCTCGTCGTAGAGGGCCCGGGAGAAGTCCTGCGCGAGCTTGGCGTTGAAGAACATGACCGGCACGATCGGTGTGTCCCCTTCCTTGAGGACGAAGCCGGCCTCGGTCAGCCCCTTGCGCCAGTAGGCGGCGTTGCGCTCGAGCTTGTCGCGCCGCTCGGTCGACTTCGACAGGATGTCCATGACCTTGAGGACGCCGGCCACGACGACCGGGGCGATCGTGTTCGAGAAGAGATACGGCCGGGCCCTCTGCCGGCACATCTCGACGAGCTCGCGGCGGCCGCTGACGCAGCCGCCGGACGCCCCGCCGAGGGCCTTGCCGAAGGTCGTGGTGATGACGTCGATCTTGCCCACGACGCCGCATTTCTCGTGCGTGCCGCGCCCGGTCTTGCCGATGAAGCCGGAGGCGTGGGAGTCGTCGACGAGGAGCATGGCGTCGTACTTCTCGCAGAGGGCGACCATCTCGTCGAGCTTGGCCGTGTCGCCGTCCATGGAGAAGACGCCGTCGGTGATGACGACCTTCAGCCGCTTGTCGGCGTGGAGCTGGAGCTTCTCCTCGAGGTGGGCCATGTCGGAGTGCTTGAAGGTGTCGTGCATGGCGCTGCAGAGCCGGATGCCGTCGACGAGCGAGGCGTGGACGAGCCGGTCCGAGATCATGACGTCGTCCTTGGTCAGGATGGCCTCGAAGACGCCGGCGTTGGCGTCCATGCAGGAGGGGAAGAGGAGCGTGTCCTCGGTCCCCAGGAACTTGGTCAGGCGTTCCTCGAGCTCGCGGTGGATGTCCTGGGTGCCGCAGATGAAGCGGACCGAGGACATGCCGTAGCCGCGCGATTCGAGCCCCTCGTGCGCCGCCTTGACGACGTCGGGGTGGCTCGACAGCCCGAGGTAGTTGTTGGCGCACATGTTGATGACTTTCCGCAGGGGCGAGCCGGCCGGGAACTCGACCTCGATGTCGGCCGCCTGGGGCGAGTGGATGAACCGCTCCTGCTTGAAGAGCCCGGCGTCCTGGATGCCCTTGAGCTGGGCCTGGTAGGTGCCGCGGACCTTGTCGCTGTAAGCCATGATTGACTCCTTATTATTTCAAGAGAGGACACGTACCCGGGTACATGTCCCCATTTCTCTTACTTCTTCGCCACGAACTCTTCGACCAGCGTCGCGATCTTGTTGACCGAGTCGAACGCCTCCGGCGTCGCCTTGTCGTCGGGGATCTGGATCCCGTACTTGTTCTCGAGGAACCGTTTCAGCGAGACCATCGAGAACGAGTCCACGATGCCGCCCGAGATGAGGGGCGTGTCGTAGGCGAGGGGCTCGCTGTCGTCCTCGAGGTATTCCTTGGTGACGTAGTTCAGGACGATGTCTTTCAATCCTTCCATTGCCATGGTTCGTTCTCCTTATCGTATTTCAAGAGGGGACACGTACGCCAGGTACATGTCCCCATCTATTTAATCGTTTTCGAGCGTCGAGGTGTCGCCGATCTCCTCGCCCCATTCCTTGGCGTGGAGGATGCGGCGCATGATCTTGCCGCTCCGCGTCTTGGGGAGCGACGGCACGAACTCGATCTCCTGCGGCATGGCCAGGGGCGAGAGCTTCTTGCGGATGAAGTTCATGATGTCGAGGTCGAGGTCCTGGCTGGCCGTGAAGCCCGGCTTGAGCGTCACGAACGCCTTGACGACCTCCAGGTTGATCGGGTCGGGCTTGCTGACGACGGCCGACTCGGCCACGGCCGGGTGCTCGAGCAGGGCCGACTCGACCTCGAACGGGCTGACGAGGTGGCCGGCCGTGTTGATGATGTCGTCGTCGCGGCCGGCGAACCAGAAGTAGCCGTCCTTGTCGAGCTTGGAGCGGTCGCCGGTGATGTACCAGCCGCCCCGGAACTTCTTCTCGAAGGCCTCTTCGTTGTTCCAGTAGGTCCGCATCCGCGAGGGCCAGTCGAACTTGAGGCCGACGAGGCCGATCTTGCCGTGCGTCGGGTACGGCTCGTTCTTGGCCGGGTCGAGGACGGTGCCGGTGATGCCGGGGAACGGCTTGCCCATGGAGCCCGGCCGGACCTCCATGCCCGGGTAGTTGCTGATGACGATGCAGCCGGTCTCGGTCTGCCAGTAGGTGTCGTAGAAGGGCTTGCCGAAGACCTTTTCGCGACCAGACGACGGCCTCGGAGTTGAGGGGCTCGCCGACGCTCGCCAGGTGCGCGGAGCGAGGAGAGGTCGAACTTCTTGACGATCTCGTCCCCGGCCTTCATCAGGGAGCGGATGGCCGTCGGCGCCGAGTACCACATCGTGATCCGGCGCTTCTCGATCAACTTGTACCAGGCCTCGGCCGAGAAGCCGGCGTCGAGGACGCACTGGGTGACGCCCAGGGCGAAGGGGGCGATGATGCCGTAGGACGTGCCCGTGACCCAGCCCGGGTCGGCCGTGCACCAGTAGATGTCGTCGTCGCGGAGGTCGAGGACCCACTTGGCCGTGAGGTACTGGGAGATGAGCGAGTAGTGGACGTGCTGGACGCCCTTGGGCATGCCCGTCGTGCCGGAGGTGTAGTGGAGGACCGAGGGCGATTCGGCCTTGGTCGGGTGGATGTCGAAGTTCTCGACCGGCGCGGCCTTCTCGAGCGAGAAGGCGACCTCGCGGTCCTTGAGAGGCGCCGTGCCGTCGTGATCGACGATGATGATGTGCTCGAAGATGCGGGCAGCTTGTCGAGGATCTTCCGGACCTTGGGGGCGTGCTTCTTCTGGGTGATGACGGCCGAGGTCTCGGCGTTCGAGAGGCGGACGAAGAGCGACTCGTCGCCGAAGGCCGAGAAGAGCGGCTGGGCGATGCCGCCCATCTTGAGGATGCCCAGGAAGCCGAGATAGAGCTCGGGGATGCGGTCCATGAACAGGCAGACCCGCTCGCCCGGTCGCAGGCCGAGGCCGCGGAGGAAGGCGCCGATGGTGTTCGTCGCCAGGCGGATGTCGTTGTAGGTATAGGTCTTTTCGACGCCCGTGAAGCCCTCCCAGTAGAGGGCGACCTTCGACCCTTTTCCCTGCTCGCAGATGCGGTCCGTGCAATACCAGCCGATGTTGATGACGTCGCCGGGCTTGTACCCGAGCTCCTTCTCGGCGATCTCCCAGCTGAAGTTCTTGACCCGCTGGTCATAGGAGCCGATGTTCGACATGTGTTCGATCCTCCGTTCGTGCTCAGGCCGGGGCCTTCTCCAGGACGACGACCGCCTTGGCCAGGTCCTTGATATGGGAGAGCGAGACCTGCATGCCGGTGATGCCGTGGGCCGCGCAGAACTCGCCGACCTTGCCGTGGACGAAGAGCTCGGGCTTGCCCAGGGCGTTGTTGACGATCTCGATGTCGGAGAACTTGTGGCCGCCCGTCCAGCCCGTGCCCATGGCCTTGAGGAAGGCCTCCTTGGCGGCGAAGCGGGCGGCGTAGTGCTGGGCCGGGCGGTGCTTCGAGTCGCAGTAGGCGATCTCGGTCGGGGTGAAGAGCTTCGTCTTCAGGCCGCCGGTGCGGAGGAGCTTCTCCTCGACCCGCGCCACCTCGATGATGTCCGTACCGACCCCGAAAATCAATGAGTTAACGCCTCTCTCGGAAAGTTCGCCGTCACGACGGATAAGTATTATAAATGAGGCGGGCCAAAAGTCAAAGACGGTGTTGAACCCGGCGTGGATCGGGAAGCGGAAAGGGGCAGGCTTGACTTCGTCTAAACGGCCCCGAGCCGCCGGCCGACCTTGCGGAACTTCTCGAGCGCGAAATCGACCTGCTCGGGCGTGTGGGCGGCGCTCAGCTGGACCCGGATCCGCGATTTCCCGACCGGCACGACGGGGAACGAGAAGCCGATGACGTAGACCCCCTCCTCGAGCAGGGCATTGGCGAAGTCCTGACTGAGCTTGGCGTCGTCCGGCATATGGCCGAGGAGGACCGGGACGATGGGGTGGGCGCCGGGAACGATCCTGAAGCCCGCCTCCTCCATCCCCCGCCGGAACCGCCTCGTGTTCTCCATCAGCCGCTCCCTGAGCTCGCTCGATTCCCCGAGGATTTTGAGGACCTCGACCGTCGCCCCGGTGATGGCCGGCGAGAGCGAGTTCGAGAAGAGATACGGCCGCGACCTCTGCCGCAGAAGGTCGATGATCTCCTGACGGCCCGCGATGCAGCCGCCGGACGCCCCGCCCAGGGCCTTGCCGAACGTCGTGACGATGAGGTCGACCTTGTCCATGACGCCGCAGTGCTCGTGCGTGCCGCGCCCGGTCGGGCCGATGAACCCGGTCGCGTGCGAGTCGTCGACGAGGACCAGGGCCTCGTAGCGCTCGGCCAGCTCGCAGATCCTGTCGACCTGGGCGATCGTGCCGTCCATGGAGAAGACGCCGTCCGTGACGATGAGCTTGAAGCGCGCCTCGCGGGCCTCGATGAGCTGGTCCTCGAGGTCGGCCATGTCGTTGTTGCGGTAGACGAAGCGCTTGGCCTTGGCCAGCCGGACGCCGTCGATGATCGAGGCGTGGTTGAGCTCGTCGGAGACGATGGCGCACTTCTCGTCGAGGAGCGGCTCGAAGACGCCGCCGTTGGCGTCGAAGGCCGAGGAGTAGAGGATGGCGTCGTCCAGGCCCAGGAAATCCGCCATCCGCCGCTCGAGCTCCTTGTGGACGCCCTGGGTGCCGCAGATGAAGCGGACCGAGGCCAGGCCGAAGCCCCAGCGGAAAAAGGCGTAGTTGGCGGCGGCCATGACCCTGGGCTCGTTGCAGAGGCCGAGATAGTTGTTGGCGCAAAAGTTGAGGACCTTGGCCCCTGATTCCGTCCGGATCTCGACGCCTTGGGGGGTCGCCAGGACCCGCTCCGTCTTATAGAGGCCGCGGTCCCGGATCCGCTGGAGCTCGGCCGCGAGATGCTCCTTGAATCGTCCATACATGGTCGTGTCCCTTTCTCGAATGACGGATCATTATACAGCAACAAAACGGGGACACGCACCCGGGTACATGTCCCTCTAATCGGGGCCGGTGTCCCTATTATGTTCTCCGTGGCTGTTACGATTGACCGGTCTAGTGGCTTGGGATATAAACGGGACGCCATGAGAGGGGACGCCGCGGCCGGCCCGGACAGAGGGGTGACCTCTCCCGCCCCCTCGGAAAAGCGGCGCGCCCTGGCTCTCCTCGCCCTGGCCGAGTTCCTGGGCATGTCGGCCTGGTTCTCGGCCTCGGCCGTCGTGCCGGCCCTCGCGGCGGCATGGGGCCTGGGCCCGTCCGGTCAGGCGTGGCTGACGATGTCGGTCCAGCTCGGGTTCGTCGCCGGCGCCCTCGGCTCGGCCGTCCTCAACCTCGCCGACCGGCTCCCCTCGACGGGCCTCTTCTCCGTTTCGGCGCTGCTCGCGGCGGGGGCGACGGCCCTCGTCCCGGTCGCCGCCTCCGTCCCGGCGGCGGCCTTCGCCCTGCGCTTCCTCACCGGCTTCTTCCTCGCCGGCGTCTATCCGGTCGGCATGAAGATCATGGCCACGTGGACCCGGCGCGACCGCGGCTGGGGCATCGGGCTTCTCGTCGGGGCCCTGACGCTCGGCTCGGCCGTCCCCCACCTCCTCCGGGCCCTCGGCTCGTCTGCGGACTGGCGGCCCGTTCTCTACGCCAGCGCCGCCTTCGCCGCGGCCGGCGGCCTCATCGCCGTCCTTTTCGTGCGTGAGGGGCCCGACCGCGCGCCCGTGCCCCGCTTCGACTGGAAGTACGCCGCCGAGGTCTGGCGGGACCGCGCCATCGCCCTCGCCAATCTCGGCTACTTCGGCCACATGTGGGAGCTTTACGCGATGTGGACCTGGGTGCCGGTCTTTCTCGCCGCTGCCTTCCGGGCCGCCGGGAGCGGCGGGCGCTGGGCGGCCCTGGCCGCCTTCGCCGTCGTCGCCGCGGGGGGCGCGGGCAGCCTCGTCGCGGGAAGGCTTGCCGATCGGCTCGGCCGGACCGCCGTAACGTCCGCGTCCATGGCCGTGAGCGGCCTGTGCTGCCTCGGGTCTGGCCTCGTTTTCGGCCGGAGTGCCTGGCTTCCGTTCGCCGTCTGCCTCGTCTGGGGATTCGCCGTCGTGGCCGATTCGGCCCAGTTCTCGGCAGGCGTAAGCGAGCTCTGCCCGCCGGAGCGGACCGGCACCGCCCTGACGCTCCAGACGAGCCTGGGGTTCCTGCTGACGCTCGTGCCGATCCGGCTCATCCCGACGCTCGAGCGGGCCGTCGGCTGGCGTTGGGCGTTCGCGGCGCTGGCCGTGGGTCCGGCCCTGGGCATCTGGGCCATGCTGAGGTTGCGCCGGCTCCCGGCCGCGGCCCGGATGGCCTCCGGCCGCCGCTGAGCGGGGACGCCATCCCCTGTCTCTCAGGGGCCGATAGCCCCAGCAGGTGGCGTGGCCAGAGACACGTGGAGGGACGGGGTCTTGTGTCCCCCGAGTTCATTTCCGGAAGGTCAGCGTCGTCGAGGCCTGGGCCGTCGGCATGACGACCATCTCGGCGATGTTGACATGGGGCGGCCGAGTGGCGCACACGAGGACGGCGTCGGCGATGTCGTCTGGCGTGAGCGGCTTCAGCCCCTCGTAGACCTTGCCGGCCCGCGCCGCATCGCCGTGGAAGCGGACGAGGCTGAATTCCGTCTCGACCATGCCCGGCGAGACCTCGCTCACCCGGAGGGGCGTCCCATTAAGGTCGAGCCGCAGCCCCTGTGACAGGGCCCGGACGGCGAACTTCGTGGCGCAGTAGACGTTGCCGTTGGGGTAAACCTCGTGGCCGGCGATCGAGCCGATGTTGATGATGTGGCCGGTCCCCCGCGCGACCATGCCCGGGATGACGGCGCGGCTGACGTAAAGCAGGCCCTTGACGTTCGTATCGATCATCTCCTCCCAGTCGCTGACGAGCCCCTCGTGGAGCTTCGAGAGGCCACGGCTGAGGCCGGCGTTGTTGACCAGGACTTCGATCGCCTGCCAGTCTCCGGGCAGGCCGGCGACGGCCTTCTCGACGGCCGCGCGGTCGCGGACGTCCAGGGCGAAATGGTGGATGGGGACGCCGAATTCCCTCTTGAGCTCCGCGGCCAGGGCCTTGAGCCGGTCGGCCCGCCGTGCGCACAGGAGGACCTTGGCGCCTTCGGCGGCGAACGCCCGGGCGCACGACCTGCCGATCCCCGCGCTGGCGCCGGTAACGAAAACGACCTTATTCTTCAGTGAATACATGTCCGTTCTCCTCGATCCGAAGGATTCATCTTACCTCAGACGGGGCGTCCGCCTCAAATTGGGGAATGAGTATTGTGTCCCCGAATTATCGCGGCTATACTGGGGCCGGATCCACGAGGGAGGCGTTTCGCTCCGGTGAGCGCGCCGCTCGACAAGGAGGGTCAGATGAGTGCGAACAAGATGGCGCGGCGGGACTTCCTGGCTTCCGTCCTGGCCAGCCTGCCCGTGGCCGCCCTGGACTGGGGGAGCTTCCCCCAGGGCAAGCCGGAGGCGTCCCGCAAGGAGAACGAGTTCGACGCCGTCATCATCGGCGCCGGCCTCGGCGGCCTGAGCTGCGGCGCGGCCTTCGCCCGCCAGGGCTTCCGGCCCCTCGTCCTCGAGAAACACCTCAAGCCCGGCGGCTACGCCACGACCTTTGAGCGGCCGGGCGGCTTCGTCTTCGACGCCTCGCTCCATTCGACCACGGTCTCCGCGCGGAACGGCGTCTTCGACCTCATCCCCGGCTTCCCGGAGATCAAGGGCATCACGTTCGTGCCCCACCACACGCTCTACCGATCGATCTATCCCGATTACGACATCCGCGTTCCGGACCGCGATCTCCCGGCCTACGTCGCCGACCTGGTCAGCAAGTTCCCCGAGGAGAAGGAGGGGATCGGAGAGTTGTTCGACGACATGAAAGGCCTGGCCTCCGACATCAACAAGATCTCGGCCGCCGGCGGCCGCCCCGACATGATGCGCTTCGCCCAGGACTATCCCTATCTCGCCAAGACCATGGGCAAGAGCTGGGGCGCCATGGTGGAGGCCCGCGTCAAGGACCCCAAACTCAAGGCCATAGTTTCGGCCCTCGCGGGCTACTTCGGCCTGCCGCCGTCGAGGCTCTCTCCTTTCTATTACGCCCTGCCCACGATCGGCTACCTCGAGAACGGCGGATTCTATCCGGTCGGCAAATCGCAGAAGATCAGCGACGCCTTCGCCGCGTTCATCGAGGGGCACGGCGGCAAGGTCATGCTCAGGACCAGGGTCGACAAGATCCTGGTCAAGGACGGAGCCGCCTACGGGGTCAGGACTCAGGACGGCCGCGAGTTCACGGGGAAGGCCGTCGTGTCGAACGCCAACGCGCCCGATACGTTCAGAAAATTTCTCGACGAGCCGGACCTCGTCAAGACGACCCTGGCCAGGATGGAGAAGCTTAGCATCAGCATGTCCACGTTCCAGGTCTTTCTCGGCTTGAAAAAGGACCTCATCCGCGAACTCGGCATCAAGGACACCGAGATCTTCTATAACACCGGTTACGATATCGAGGAGGACTACAGAACGATGGTCCGCGGGGACTTCACCAACCCCGGCTTCGGCGCGACTCTCTACGACAACCTCTACAAGGGCTACTCGCCGGAGGGCAAGAACACCCTCTCCGTCATGACGCTCCAGGGCTTCGACCACTGGGCCAAGTACGAAGAGGACTATTTCGCCGGGAAGAAGGACGCTTACCGTGCGGAGAAGCTCCGCATGGCCGACATTCTCATCGACCAGGCGGAGAAGGTCCTCCTGCCTGGCCTGCGCAAGGCTATCGAGGTCCGGGATGCGGCGACCCCCCTGACCAACCTCCGCTACACGGCCAACCCGCGGGGGGCCATCTACGGTTGGGACCAGACGCTGGACAATGCCGGCCAGATGCGGTTCCCGCAGCGCACCCCCGTCAAGAACCTCTTCCTGGCCGGGGCCTGGACCTTCCCGGGCGGCGGCTACGGCGCCTGCATCCCGAGCGGGCTCCTGGCCTTCGCCGAGGTCATGAGGAACTGGCAGAAATAGGCATGGACCGGACGGCACCTCAGTCCCCGCCGCTCCCGTCCTGGAGGAGATGGCTGGTCGCGGCCCGGCCGTGGTCCTGGCCCGCCTCGACCATGCCGGTCGTCTTCGGCACGGCCCTGGCCGTCGTCATCGGCGGGGCCCGCTTCTCCGCCCTCCGCTTCCTCTGGGCCATCGCCACCATGGTCGCCCTCCATAGCGCGGCCAACATGCTCAGCGACGTCTTCGACTTCCGGCGCGGCCTGGACAGGGAGGCGACACCGGTCAGCGGGGCCGTCGTCCGCGGCCTCCTCTCCGACCGCCGGGTCCTGGCCGGCGCCGTCGTCCTCTTCGCCGTCGGCGGGGCCTCCGGCCTCCTCATCGCCCTGGCCACCGGCCGGGAGCTGCTCGTCATCGGCGGCCTCGGGCTGGTCGTCGGAGCGGGGTACACGCTGCTCAAGGCGGCGGCGCTCGGCGACCTGGCCGTCTTCCTCGATTTCGGGCTCCTCGGTTCCGCCGGCGCCTGGATGGTCCAGGCCCGGCGCGTTCTCCTGGGTGCCGCTCGTCTGGGCCCTGCCGATGGCCATGCTCGTCGTCGCCATCCTCCACGCCAACAACTGGCGCGACGCGTCGTCGGACGGGGCTCACGGAGTGAGGACGGTCGCCCGGCTCCTCGGCGACCGGGGCTCGCTCATCTACTACGGCGTCCTCGTCTTCGGCGGCTTCGTCATCGACCCACTCTTCATCGCGGTCCCCCGCCTCGCCGGCGGCCGGCTGCGGCCCATGCCCTGGACCTTCCTCCTCGTCCTCCTGGCCCTGCCGGGCGCCCTCGAGCTCTGGGGGCGGGCGGTACGGCGAGCGGTGCCGCGGCGGCCGATGGACTTCGTCATCCTCGACGGGGCCACGGCCCGCCACAACCTCGTCTTCGGCGTGCTCTCGACGGCCGCCGTCCTCCTCGAAGGGCTCCTGCGGTGGCGGTGAAGCGGGTGCGTCCCGCCGCCCGCCCGGCGGCCCTCCTCGTCCTGACCGTGGTCGCGACGGCCCTCTTCGCGGCGGTCTTCCGCTTCGGGCGGCTCGGCCGGCTCGATTTCTTCACTGTCTTCGCCTTGGCCGCAGGCCTGGCCGCGGGCTCGGCTTTCGCCGTCGACACGGGCTATGCCGGCCGGCTCGCGGCCGACCTCCGCTCCGGTCTGCCGGGCAAGGCCGCGGCGGGGTTCGCTTCGGCCGCCGTCCTCTACGGCCTTTTCGTCGCCGGCCGGGCCCTTTCCCGGCTCCTCCTTCCGTTCGCCGGGGCGGAGATCGGACGGGTCTATGCCCTCAAAGCGGGCCTCCCGGCCGTCCGCATCGTCCTGCTCGTCGGGCTCGTCATCGGGCCGGCCGAGGAGCTCTTCTGGCGGGGGTTCGTCCAGGAGGGCCTGGCGGGAATGACCGGTCGGACGGGCGGGCTGCTCTTGACGTCGTTCATCTACGCCGCGGTCCACGTTGCGAGCGGGAATGTCATGCTCGTCCTGGCCGCGGCCGTCTGCGGCCTCTTCTGGGGGAGCCTCTACCTGCGCTTCCGCTCTCCGGTCCTCAACGTGGTCAGCCACACGCTCTGGGACCTGGCCGTCTTCGTCGTCTTCCCGTTTTAGGAAGGGGCGGATAAGAGTGGGGACACGACTCGAAGCGGAATGTGTCCCCTTGGACGCCTGCCTCAGCCGGAAAGGTGCTCGAACAGGACCTTGGCCCCGATGCCGATGAGGATGAGGCCGCCGAGGATCTCGGCCCATCTCCCCGCGGCCCGGCCGATGACGGGGCCGAGGCGGGCGCCGAGGATGGTCATGGCGAAGCAGACGAGGCCGATGACGGCCGCCGGGTAGAGGATGCCGGCCTTGATGACGCCCAGGCTCAATCCGACGGCCAGGGCGTCGAGGCTCGTGGCCACGGACAGCACGAGGAGCCGCCCGCCCCGGGTCTGGTCGGCGCGGCAGGCCTTCTCCTCGTCGCTCAGCCCGAAGGATTCGTAGATCATCCGGCCGCCGATCGCGGCCAGCAGCCCGAAGGCGATCCAGTGGTCGATGCCCTTCATGAAGCGGACGACGCTCTCGCCGGCCAGCCAGCCGAGGACGGGCATGCCGAACTGGAAGGCGCCGAAGAAGAAGGCCATGCGGACCGTCTGGCGGCCCGACAGGCCCCGCAGGCCGCAGGCCAGGCCCATGGACACGGCGAAGCAGTCCATGGCCAGGGCCACGGCCAGCCCGAGGACGATGACGAACGGCATCGGCTTTCCCTCCCGGCGAGCGCCCATTATATCAGAATCGCCGCTCCGAACCGGAAAAGACCAGTCGGCGCGCGTCCCCTTCGTGCGGGGGGCCTCGGGGATTGGCCGGAACGTCATGTGCGGCTTAGCGCAAGCCGCACTCTGGAGTGAAGGCCAACCCCGAGGCCCCGAAGGCTCGACGTGGACGCGCCGGGGCCGACCCGCGTCCGAACGGAGGGAACACCCCGAGCTCGACTCCCTTATGTTATAATAGCCGATTAGGCATCCCCCATGGCGAGCACAGAGTCCATCGCCCTCCGCGGCGTCAGGGTCCATAACCTGAAGTGCGTCGACCTCGACCTGCCGCTCGACCGCCTCATCGTCGTCACCGGCGTCAGCGGCTCGGGCAAATCGTCCCTGGCCTTCGATACCCTCTATGCCGAGGGCCAGCGCCGCTACATCGAGTCCCTCTCGTCCTACGCCCGCCAGTTCCTGGAGCGGATGGACAAGCCCGACGCCGACCTCATCGAGGGCATCCCGCCGGCCATCGCCATCCAGCAGAAGGCGGCGACGAAGAACCCCCGGTCGACCGTGGCCACGGTCACGGAGATCTACGATTACCTCCGCGTCCTCTACGCCCGGATCGGCACCGTCCACTGCCTGCGCTGCGGAATGCCCGTCCATCGGGACACGATCGACGGCGTCGTCGAGGAGCTGGAGCGCCTGCCGGCCGGCACCCGGGCCCTCGTTCGGGGAAATCGTCGCTCGCCTTCGACACCCTCTACGCCGAGGGCCAGCGCCGCTACATCGAGTCGCTCTCCTCCTACGCCCGCCAGTTCCTGGAGCGGATGGACAAGCCCGACGCCGACCTCATCGAGGGCATCCCCCCGGCCATCGCCATCCAGCAGAAGGCGGCCACCAAGAACCCGCGCTCGACCGTGGCCACGGTCACCGAGATCTACGATTTCCTCCGCGTCCTCTACGCCCGGATCGGGACGGTCCACTGCCTGAACTGCGGCCGGCCCGTCAAGCGGGACACGATCGACGGCATCATCGAGGAGCTCGTCCGCCTCCCCGCCGGCACCCGGGCCCTCATCACCTTCGCCTGGCCGGCCGAGAAGGGCACGGCCCTGCTCAAGAAGGACGGCTTCACGCGCATCGTCGTCGACGGCGAGGTCGTCGACATCAACGGGGCCGCGCGGCCGCCCGGAAGGGTACGCTCGACGTCCTCGTCGACCGCATCACCCTCGGCGCCGACGAGCGCGAGCGCCTCGCCGACTCCCTGGAGATGGCCCTGAAGAAGGGCGGCGGCCGGGCCCGCGTCCGGACCGCGGACGGCCGGGAGCTCGCCTTCTCCGACAAGCTCGAGTGCAAGGCCTGCGGCATCGCCTACGAGGAGCCCTTCCCGAACCTCTTCTCCTTCA
>CAWDTC010000014.1:0-148517 GCA_963805045.1 Candidatus Aminicenantota bacterium | reverse complement strand
CATCATGTCGGGTCCCCTTATGACAAGGAGAACGCCGAGTTCATGCTCTCGCAGTACAAGGCGTGGGGGTTCGACGCCCGCATCGAAGAGTTCAGCGCCTTGTATCCCACGCCCAAGACGCGCCTGCTCGAGATGACCGCCCCCGTCAAGTACACGGCGGTCCTGAAAGAGACGCCCCTGAAGGAAGACAGCACCTCGAACGAGGTCGCCGAGCAGCTGCCGACCTATAACGCCTACTCCATCGACGGCGACGTCGCCGGTGACCTCATCTACGCGAATTACGGGATCCCCTCCGACTACGACGAGCTCGAGAGGATGGGGATCGACGTCCGGGGCAAGATCGTCATCACCCGCTACGGCGGATCGTGGCGAGGGATCAAGCCGAAGGTGGCCGCGGAGCACGGCGCGATCGGCTGCCTGATCTATTCCGACCCGAAGGACGACGGCTACTATGCCGGCGACGTCTATCCCAAAGGCGCCTGGAGGAACGAATCCGGCGTCCAGAGGGGGTCCGTCGCCGACATGCCCGTCTATCCCGGCGATCCGTCGACGCCTTTCGTCGGCGCGGTGCCGGGAGTGAAGCGGCTCCCCCTCAAGGAGATCAAGGTCCTGACGAAGATCCCGGTCCTTCCGATCTCCTATCATGACGCGCTCCCCCTGCTCAGCGCCCTGGCCGGGCCGGTGGCTCCGGACCATTGGAAGGGGGCGCTGCCCGTGACCTACCATGTCGGGCCGGGGCCGGCGAAAGTCCATCTGAAGCTGGAGTTCAACTGGGACATCAAGCCGATCTACGACGTCGTCGCCATGATCAAGGGTAGCCTCTACCCGGACCAATGGATCATCCGCGGAAATCACCATGACGCGTGGGTGAACGGGGCGGAGGACCCTCTCAGCGGACAGGTGGCGACGATGGAGGAGGGCAAGGCCTTCGGCGAGCTGGTCAAGAGCGGCTGGAGGCCGAAACGGACCATCGTCTATTGCGCCTGGGACGGGGAAGAGCCGGGATTGATCGGCTCCACGGAATGGGTGGAGACGCACGCCGACGAATTGCGGCAAAAGGCGGTCGCCTACATCAATACCGATTCCAACGGGCGGGGGTTCTTGTACGTGGACGGGTCGCAGACGCTCCAGCACTTCATCAACGATGTCGCGCGGGACGTCCTCGACCCGGAAAAGAACGTCAGCGTCTGGGAGAGGGCGAAGGCCGCCAGGCTCCTGGCCGGCTCTCCCGGGGAGAAAAAGGACATCCGGTCCGCGAGGGACCTGAAGATCGGCGCCCTGGGGTCCGGTTCCGATTTCACCCCCTTTCTCCAGCACATCGGCATCGCCTCTCTGAACATCGGCTATGGCGGCGAGAGCGAGGGCGGCGCCTACCATTCCATCTATGATTCCTTCGATCATTTCATGCGCTTCGGGGACCCGACGTTCGCTTACGAGGTGGCTCTCGCCGAGACCTGCGGACACGCCGTCCTGC
The DNA here is from genome assembly GCA_963805045.1 of Candidatus Aminicenantota bacterium. Lineage (GTDB taxonomy): Bacteria > Acidobacteriota > Aminicenantia > Aminicenantales > Saccharicenantaceae > DATKJS01. Next base: position 147,043 of record CAWDTC010000014.1, on the reverse strand, counting down.
GCCTGGCGGACGCGGACATCCTTCCCTTCAACTTCCCGGATTTCGCGGAAACCGTGGCCGGGTACGTGAACCAGGTCAAGTCCCTGACCCAGGGCATGAGGGAAGAGACGCTCGAATTGGACCGGGAGCTCGAGGACAACGTGTTCGCCGAGGTGGCCGATCCGGCCAAGACCTACCGGGCGCCCAAAGCCCAGGATCCGGTCCCGTACTTGAATTTCGCTCCGCTCGAGAATGCCGTCGGCGCCCTCCGGAAGAGCGCGGAGGAATACGAGAAGGCGAAGCGCGACCTCGACGCGAGCGGAAAGAAACTGGCCGGCGACGAGCTGGCGCGCCTGAACGAGATCATCTTCAGGACCGAGCGGGCGCTGACCAATCCCGAGGGGTTGAAGGGACGCCCCTGGTTCGTCCACGAGATCTACGCGCCGGGTTTTTACACGGGCTACAGCGTGAAAACGCTTCCGAGCGTCCGGGAGGCCATCGAACAGAGACAGTGGGCTGAAGCCGATCGAGCAGATGATCGTCGTCGCGAAGACGCTCCAAGCCTATTCCCGGGAAATCCGTCAGGCGACGGCGATCCTCCGGTCCGCGCTGACCTAGAGGGGCCTTATCCGCTGACGGGAGAGTTGTCAATAGACCGCGGTCACCGAGGCCGTCGGCCCTATGCTCCGCGCAGCAGCCACCTCAGGGCGTTCTTCTGGAGCTTGATGTACTCCGGGTTCCAGAAGCTGGGGATGGTGTGCCCGGGGGCCATGAAGCAGACACGCCCCTTGCCGTAATCGTAGGCCCAGCACGCCTCGCAGGTCGAGCCCTGGTTCCCGTATTTCTCGGTCTTGAACTCCAAACCCTGCTCGTTGACGCTCCGGACGAGGACGGCCTTGGGGTCCTTGTCGTAGACGACGTAATGCTGCTCCTCGGTCACGACGAAATCGTTGACACCCCGGGTGATGGGATGGTCGTGGTCGACGATCTTCATCTTGTAGGGCCGGAACGCCGTGTGGCCGGTGAAAAGTGCCCCCTCCACGTGGCGGAAATCCGCGTTCGCCCCGGAGATGTAGCTGGCGTTGTGGAAGAACCAGGCCGAGCCTCCGCCATCGACGAAGGCGCGGATGGCCTTGCCCTGTCCGGCCGTGAGCCAGTTCACCGCCGTTTCGTCCAACGCGGGGAGCGGCGGGTCGCTCACGATCTTCACCTTTTCAGGGTCCATGAAGGGATACGTCGTCATGTAGCCGCCGGGAAAAGACAAGCCGTCGCAGAGCATCAGCAAGAGCTTATGACCGGCCAACGTTTCCGCGGAGAAGTCGGAAGGAGCCGGAACGAACGTGACCGAGACCCCGGCCTCCTTGATCAGCGTCCGCGTGAGCGCGGTCCGGATGTAATCGAAGCTGTGCCAGCGGTCGCCGATGAGGGCGAAGACATCGGCCTTGCGGCCGCCGGCCTCGGGGACTTCGCCGCGGGCGCCGAGCGGCGAGGCGGCCGCTCCCAGCGCGGATGCCGCCCCGACGACCGCCATCCTGCCGATGGCCGAGCGCCGCGACACGGACTTGGCGTTCTTCATGGTGCACTCTCCTTTTTCGCCTGAACGGGCCGCCGCCGCCACCAGCCGGCGAGGAGCGAGCCCGAGATGTTCATCCACGGCCCGAAGATGGCCGGGGCGAGCGCCGCGCTGGTGCTTTTGAGGACGTCGATGGCGATCCCCGAGGCCATCCCTCCGTTCTGCATGCCGACCTCCATGGCCACGGCCCGGCAGGCGCTCTCGTCGAGCCGGGCCAGCCGCGCTCCCGCGTAGCCCAGCCCGTAGCCCGTGCCGTTGTGGAGGACCGCCGCCAGGACGAGGAGCGGGCCGACGGACAGCAGCTCGTTCCGCGACTGGGCGGTGATGACGGCGATGATGAGGCAGATCCCGGCCATGGACACGACGGGCAGCGTCTTGTCCATCCAGTTCGCTGGCCCCTTGAGCAAGACGGAGATGACGAGCTTGGCGAGCGCCGTCAGGGCCAGGAGGAGGAAGCCCAGGAGGACGCCGGGCCTGAGGACGACGAGGCCGCCCCACCAGCGCATGGGTGTCAGGAGGACGGCGGCCGCGACGGCGAGGGAGAAAACCGCGGCGGCGGCCAGGGTCGCGGCCCTCGCCGCCCACGGCTTCTTGCCGTAGAGGAGACGGTTGGCGACGAGCCCGGCCGCGATCGGGACGATGATCATGTTGAGGATCGACAGCATCATGGCCACGAAATCGACCGGCACCAGCCGGCCGGCCAGGGTCTTCATCCAGAACGGCGTCGCCAACGGGGAGAGGAGGGTCGACGCCGAGGTGATGGTCACGGCGAGGGGCACGTTCCCGCCGGCGAGATAGGTCATGACGTTCGAGGCGACGCCGCTCGAGACCGAACCGATGAGGATGACGCCGGCCGCCACCTCGGCCGGGAAACCGAAGGTGGTGGCGATGGTGAAGCCGACGAGCGGCATGATGAAGAAATGCAGGGTCAGGGCGATGAAGACGGGCCAGGGCATGACGATGATGTTCCGGAAGTCCCTGGCGCTCAGGGTCGTGCCCATGCCGAAGGTGATGACCTGGATGAGCGGGACGATGAGGACCTTGAGGTCCGTCCCGAACCAGGAGCGGAAGGCCGCCGGCCGGAGCATCGAGACGGCGACGGCGACGAGGACCCAGAGAGTGAAGGCGTATTTCCTATAGAAGCGGCGCAGGGGCCGGTCCTGAGGGTTCCCGTCCGTCATAGCTTGTAGAGCTCCGCCATCCTTTCGTTGGGCTTGTACTTCGTGATGCATTGGTCGAGGGGAGTCCCCAGGAGCTCGATCTTGTCATAATCCCCCTGGCCCGAGCCCGCCTTCGGCCATGGCGTTCAGGTAATTGATCTGCTTGGGGTCGAAGCCCATGACCCGCGTCCCCGTGATGTCGGCGGCCACGGCGTCGAGGCTGGCCAGCGCGACCTTGGAGGCGATGGGCGCGCCCCAGGCCGGGCCGTTCCCCTCGATGCCCACGAACCCGTCGATGACGGCCAGGTCGGGGAAGATCTCCTGGGCGATGTGGAACATGTTGTAGTGGAGGAGGTCGTTCTTGGCCGGCGGCGCCTGGTGCATCAGCCCCTTGTCGTTGCCCTTGGCGTCGTTGAGAGGGGAGGCCATGATGACGTTCTTGATGGACAAAGTGACGAAGACGTAGTTGTGGGTCTTCATCCGGGCGATGGAGATGATGAAGAGGCCGGGGTCGAAGAACGTGTCGATGATCCGGATCGGCGTCGGCTTGTTGTTCAGGCCGAGGACGTAGCGCGTCCGATAGGTGTCGCGGTTGAGGTCGAGGAGCTTGACGTTGTAGTTCCTCTCGAGCTCGCCGTAGCCGTTGTAATGGAACCCTTTCATGGTGTCCTGGACGCTCGACTCGCCGATGAGGATGCGGTCCTTGACATGGGGCGAGAGAAAATCGAGCACGGCCCGGACGGCGTCGACATGGGTGACGCAGGCGTTGCAGCTGTCGAGGACGATGTTCGGTTTGATGAGGATCCGCTTTTGCCCGATGGCCGCGACGACGTCGTCCTCGATGAGCTTGAGGGACCGGAGGACGATGTCGTAGCGGTCCCCGCCCTTGACGAGCGAGACGCGGGCGGGGCCGGCCGCCTTCTCGAAGGGACGGAGGGACCGGGCCGCCGGCGCCCGCAGCGCCTGGGCCGGGAAGAGGGCCTTTCCGGCGCCCAGGACTCCGCCGAGGGCCGCGCCGCCCACGGCCCCGGCGCCGAACTTCAGGAACTCGCGCCGCGCGAGCGCTCGTCGGTTCATTACCAACCTCCTTGCCCGATCACCCGGCGGACCCTAGGCCAAGCCCGGTCTCCGCTCCTCATCGCGGAGGATATTTGAATCCGGTGACGTTCGTCCGGATCCTGAAGACCTTGTTGAACCCGGTGAGGAAGAGCGTCTTCATGTCGTCGCCGCCGAAGCAGCAGCTGACCGGGAAAACGGGGGTGTTCACGACGCCGACGAATTCCCCCCGGGCGTTGAAGATCTGGAGGCCGAAGTACGTCGCCACGAAGAGGTCCCCCTGCGTATCGATGGTCATGCCGTCGGCGCTGGTCGTCCGGCCGCGGCGGTCGAGGACCTCCGGCGTCAGGCGGAGCTCGCAGAACTTGCGTAGCCCTGACAGCGTCCCGTCGGGATTGACGTCGTAGGCCCAGATGAAATTGGCCTTGTCCGTGCGCACGTTCCAGAACGTCTCGCTGTCGTAGGTGTTGTTGACGAGAAGGGTCTTCCCGTCGGGCGTGAGGACCAGGCCGTTGGGCATGGCGAAGACGTCGGGCTCGATGACGCGGATGAGCTCGCCCCGCGGGCGCAGATAGAAGACGCTCCGGCCCGGCTGGAACTTCTTTGTCTCGGGCGTGAACTGCGGGTCGGTGAAGTAGAGCCCGCCGCGGGCGTCGACGACGACGTCGTTGGGCCCGTCGAGGGACTTGCCCCCGTACCGGGCGGCCAGGGTCCGGACGACGCGGCCCGAGGTCGTCATCTCGACGAGGCGGTGGCCGAACATGTCGCAGGCGGCGAGGTTCCCGTCCGCGAGCGGCATCAGCCCGTTCGTGAGCATGCCGCGCTGGATATAGCGGTAGGTCCCGTCGGCGGCCATCTCGACGGTCCCGCTCTTTTTCGGATCGCCCTTCCAGGCCTGGTCGAAGGCCATGCTCGAGAAATAGAGCTTTCCCTTCAGCCACTTCGGGCCCTCGGTAAAGATGAGCCCCGGCCCCTGTTTGGCGCCGTCCACGAGGAGCTCGAGCTTCGAGTCGGCCGGGATGATGGCGTGGAAGGCGGCCTCGCGGGCCTCCCTCTTGGCCTCGTAGTCCGGCCGAGGCGGGAAGAAGACGTCGAGGACGTCGCAGCCGGTGTCGCCGACCTTCCCGCCATGGACCATCGTCCCCGGCAGGTAGAGGAGGTCGCCCTTCTTCATCATCGTCCTGCCGTCGAGGATGAGCTCGTCGATCGAGCCGCGAAGGACGATCATGAGCTGCTCTTCGGGGTGGATGTGGGTCGCGAAGCTCACCCCCGGGCTCATCCGGAGGAAGCTCAGCTGCGCGCCATGCCCGCCGATGAGGCGGGATTCGGCGCCGGGCTGGAGCTCGGTGAGCTGGAGGTCGTTGAGGTCGCCGACGACGCCGGGCCGGACCGTCGGGGCGACGGGGAACGCCGGCTCGGGGAATTCCGCCGGGACGTCCTTCGCGCCGGCCTTCGCCAGGTAGTCGGGCCGCGGCGGCCAATAGACCTCGACGATTTCGGCGCCGGCGGGCCCGGCCTGGACGGCGTTCCGCGCGCCCTTCTCGAGATAGACGAAATCGTTCCTGGGCGTCCCGCCGTGCGTGCCGTCGGGCGCCTCCCGCGGGACGGCCCGCATCTCGACCTGGCTTCCGCCGAGGAGTTGCCGGACCTCGCCCTTCATGACGACCATGATCCGCTCGGCGGGCAGGGTTTCCTCGGGGAGCGCCGCGCCCGGGTCGAAGCTCAGCCAGGCGACGAGGTTCCCCTTTCCCCAGTAGAGACGCGCCTTGACGCCCGGGGCGAGCTGGGTCTCCGGGAGCGAGGCGATGGGCGTCACGACGCCGTCCGGGAGGCCCGGCTTCAGCCGCACGGCGGGGATGTCGGCGCGGGTGCGGACGGCGATCTTCTGCTCGGCGATGAGCCTCTCGTTCTTCGCCGCCCAGTCCGGCTTCCTGGCGCAGGCGGCGGGCAAGAAGAGGATGCCGGCGCCGAAAAAGGCGAGGACCGCGCGAGACACTGTGTGCTGACGATGCGAATCCATGACTCCCTCCTTCCGTCCGGCGGGCCTCATCCTATTTGACCTGGTCGTGGCGGTTCCCCATGTAAAGCCAGAGCATGGGCCCGTCGGTGGGGTTGATCGAGCTGTGCGGGACCTTCCTGTTCGGCGGGACGAGGAAGGCCTCGCCCGGCTCCTGCCTCATCAGGCGGTTGCCGAAAAGGAGCAGGCTCGTCCCGTGGAGCTGGCACCAGATCTCCTCGCAGCCAGGGCCGTGGACGTGGGGCTGGGCGATGTCGAACTTGTCGATCGAGACGGCGGCGAAGCCCATGGGGTTTGCGAACTTGGGCGGCGTGTCCCAGGTGAAGCCGCGGCCGATGTGGGCCCAGTGCATGCCGACGCTGGGAACCGTCACGCGATAGTCGCCGACCGACATCCGGTCGTTCGGCACGAAGCCGGCGGGGACCTCCTCGACGACCATGATCGTCTCGAAGTTCGCGTCGTGGGGGTTGATGAACCGGTAGGCGAGCCCGGCCGGGAGGACGACGGCCATGCCCTCTTCGAGGTCGGCGGCCCGGCCTGCCCGCTTCGACCCGCCCCGCGCCGCCCGCAGACGCACAGGAACACCTGCTCCTTGTCGCTCTTGAACGACTGGGTCGAGCAGCGCGGCTCGAGCGCCGCCCGCTTGTAGGCCTTGATGTATTTCAGGACCGCCCCTTTCTTGGCCGGGTGCAGCGGGTCTCCGGGCGTCAGGATATCGCGCTCGATGAACCCCCCGTGCCCTTCGGTCGGGCAGGGAATTCCGCCAGTGGTTGATGTAGAGATAGACGTCGGTGTCGACGTCGGGATGGCGGTGGTTGGAGACGGCGTCCTCGGCGAAGGACGGGTCGGGCTCCGTCGTGAGCTTGGCCGGGACGACCTGTCCGAGGGCGAACGGCAGGGCCGCCAGGGCCAGCCCGGCGACAACGAGAACGGTCATTTTCATGGTCTCTCCTCCTGTCCGGGGGCGGCCCCGGCTCATGTGCTCAGCTGATAGACCTTGGCCATGGTCTCGCCGACCTTGAACTTGAAGCGGCACTCGTCGAGCGGGGCGCCGAGGACCTGGATCTTGGCCAGGTCGCCCTGCCCCATCCCGGCCTCGGTCATGGCCTTGAGGTAGAGGATGCGGCCGGGGTCGAAGCCCATGATCGTCGTGCCGACGACGTCCGCCGCGAGCGGGTCGCGGCTGGCCAGGGCCAGGCGGGTCGCGAGGGGCGTCCCCCAGGCCGGGCCGTGACCCTCCATCGACTCGAACGCCGTCGATGACCGCCAGGTCGGGCCAGACGCCCTGTTCGGCCAGGTGGAACAGGTTGTAATGCATGACGTCGTCGACCGACTTCGTCGCGCCGTGGAGGATGCCCCTTGTCGCTCTTCTTGTAATCGTTGACCGGCGCGGCCATCAGGACGTTCTTGAGAGCGAGCGTCACGAGCACCGTGTCGTGCGTCTTCATCCGGGCGAGCGAGATGACGCAGACGTCGGGGTCGACGAAGCGCGCGGTAGACCCTGACCATCCTCGGGACGTGGTTCGTGTCGACGACATACGACCACCGGAAGTCGGGCGCCGCGTTGAGGTCGACGACCTTGACCCCGTATTCCTTTTCCAGGGCGAAGTAGCCGTTGTTGCGGAAGCCGTCGGCCGTGTTCAGCACCCCGGACTCGGCGACGACGATGGGCTTCCGGCAGCGGGGCCGGAGAAAATCCAGGACGGCCCGCGCCGCGTCGACGTGGGTGACGGCCAGGGGGTTCTTGTCGACGGCCATGTTGGGCTTGATGAGGACCCGTTTCTTCCGGTCGACCGCGGCCCAGACGTCGTCCGCGATGAGCTCCAGCGACCGGCGGACGATCTCGCGGCGGTCGGTCCCCCGGACGAGGCTGAGGCGGGAGATCGCGTCGACGGGCCTTCCCAGGGACTGTCCCCGTAGGGGACTGTCCCTCTTTTCGCGGTCAGTCGGCGTCATGGTCCATTCCTCACTTCCGGCAACCGAAGAACAGCCACTGCTGGCGTTCACCGTCGGGATTGATCGAGCTGTGCGGGACCCCGTTCGTCGGCGGGACCAGAAAAGCCTCGCCCGGCTCCTGGCGCAGGAGCCGGTTGCCGAAGAAAAGGAGGCTCGTGCCCTTGAGCTGCAGCCAGACCTCCTCGGTGGCCGCCGGATGCGTGTGCGGCTGGGCGATGTCGGAGGCGTCCATGGACACGACGACGAAGCCCATCGGGTTCGAGAACTTCGGCTCGTGGTCGTAGACGAACGGCCGGGCGATATGGGCCCAATGGGCGCCGACGAGCGGCAGGGAATCGCGATAACAGCCGACCGAGAGCTCCCGCTGCGGGACGAAATCGGCCGGCGTCTCCTCCGCGGCCAGGAAGAGCTCGAGCGGCCGGCCGGCGGGGTTGGACAAGCGGTAGGGGAGCCCGGCGGGGATGACGACGGCCGTCCCTTCCTCGAGCTCGACCGCTCGGCCGTCCGCGTCGATCTTCCCCTGCCCGCTCATGACGTAAAGAAAGACCTGTTCATGGGCGTCCTTGTATTCCCGCGTGCCGGCCTGAGGAGGGAGCTCGGCCCGAAGATAGGCCTTGAGATAACGCAGGACGGCGCCCTTTTTCGAGGGATGGAAAGGGTCGCCCCGCGTCAGGATATCGCGTTCGACGAGTCCGCCGTGTCCCTCGCGGGGCGGCGAGTTCCGCCAGTGGTTGATATAAAGGGATACGTCGGTGTCCACGCCGGGCCGGCGAAGGCCCCAGGGAGCGTCCTCCATGTAGGAAGGCCCGGCGGCGACGGCCGGCTTCTGTTGGCCGTGGGCGGACATGACGAGGCCGGCGGCCAGCGCCGCGACGACCACCCAAAGGCCCTTTGTCTCGTCCAAGGCGGAACCGATAGGAGCCTTTTAGCACAGGGGCAGGAAAGAATCAAATGGCCGCTGGCGCCTTGAAAGTGACCCTTGAGGCCGCGCCGCGCTCTACCCGATCTTCCAGAAATCCAAGCCGCCGTCATCCTGATGGAGTTCTGAGGCCCCGGGTTGGACATCCTTGAGCATTTCGTCGCGCTGATAGAGCCGCCCGGGGCCGTCCTCGCCGTAAAAGACCTCCGTTTGGGCTTTTTCGAAATCGGAGTACGCGGATCTCGCGTCGTTCCCCAACGGCTCCATGCGGACGACGGTGTCGCCCTTCCAGGTCACCCGGTACCGCCATTGCCGGAATCCCGGATTGCCGACGGCCACGTCCTCGGTCCTGATCGGGCAGGGGGTAGCCCACTTCGATTCGGTCTCCGGCTCGCAGCCGGGCCGATCTCGAGATAGTTCCCGAACGGGCGCGGCGGGGCCAATGTCCGGCCGGCCTGGTCGGCGGCGGCATTCCCGGTCCCGGAGTCCGCGGCGTTCGGGAGCTCCGCGCCGTTCACCAGGACGCGCATCTCCGCGGCCGATGTGAAATCCGGGATGCGGACTCTCGACGGCGCAGTCCTTCGCCAAGTTGATCCGCAGCCGGCCGCGGTAGGGCTGGTCGCAGCGGATCTCCGCCTGCGGCAGCTTCTTGTCGATGTGCATGTTCACGGACAGGGTGCCGGCGTCGAACCGCGCGGCGTTCTTCCAGAGCGTGAAGAGGCCGTGGACGCCCGAGCCGCCGCAGCAGTTCTGCAGGGCCCGCGTCTTGTTCTTCAGCTCCGGCCCGCCCCAATGGGCGTTCAAGGTCTCCCGGCAGGCGAGGATGTGATTGGGCGAGCTCCAGCCCGCCCAGGCGCCCACGATGCGCCCGCCGATGTCGCGGAAGGTGAATTGCGCCGTGTCCGGCTTGGCGTCGTCGGACTCCAGCCAGGAGACATCGCGCACCTGGCTTTCGACATAGTGGTTCCTGGCCAGGCGCTCCATGTCGGCCCAGTACTCCGGGTGGCCGTGGTTGGCGAGCGTGACCCCGATGCCGGCGAAGTCCATCAGCGCGCAGGTCTCGCAGGCGATGATGTCTCCCTTCCGTCCGACGACTTCCGGGAGAAAACCGAAGTCGGCGCCGGTCGATTTGACGTAGCGGTAAAGGGCGTCCATGCGGCTGAAGAGGACCGGGTCCCCGGCCGCCAACGCGTAGTCGGCCGCGCCGGCCATCGTCCTCAGATTCCCATGCATGTGCCCCGACGGGCCGAAGGTGTTGTCGGGCGTAAAGGCGCGGCCCCGGACGACACAGCGGTCAACCAGGATGCGGGCCGCCTCCAAGGCCGGGTCGCATCCGAGGAGGCGGGCGGCGACCATCAGGCCCTTGATGGCGAAGCCGTCTCCCGGGAAACGGCCGGAGCGCAGGCCGGCGAGCATCGACTCGGACATCTTGACGGCCGCTCGCCGCGCCGTGTCGTCCCCGCCGTCCAGGGCCGCCGTGGTCAGGGCGTAGAGGGTCAAAGAGGCGTCGCCCCAATCCGCGCCGGGCTGGCAATAGGAAGTGGCCGGACGATGGAGCAGGCCGTCGGAGGCGTCGATCAGCGAGAGGCAGTTGCGGCGCCAGACTTTCTCCGTGGCCGCGGCCCGGCCCGTCATCCGCCGGAGCATCACGGCGCCCTGCCACTGCCGGCTCATCACGTCGCCGAAATCCGGCCAGTCGTGCGCCGCTTCGGCGGGCCGGGTCCAGAAGACGTTGAAATACGGAAGTCCCTGGGCGTCGACGAGGCGCTCGAAGTAGTTGATCGAATTCGCAGCATAGGCCTCGAGCGCGAAGGAGGGGGGCGGCGTTCCGGACTTCGCGTCCTCTTCGGAGGCCCGCGGGCGAAGGCCGGGTGTTCGGCCGAACGGCGCGACGGCCCCGTAGACGGCTGCCGAAAGCGAACGCCCGATGAAATCCCGCCTCGACAGGCTCATCTGCCCGCGCCCTTCCCGCCGGCCGCCGGGAGGAGCGTGACCTTGGGCGGATCCTGCCGGGCCTCAAGACAGGGCCCGAGGCAGAAGAGCAAGACAATGATCCCGAAAGACGTGCGGCTCATGGCGGTCCTCCCTTGGAAGGCTCAGGAATCGCTCTTTGGATGATATCGCCGGCCGCAGGCCGTCGTCAAGAACGCGCCAGCCTCGGGCTCGACCCCTTTCGGCTTCCGCTTGACTAGGCCCGGTCACGTGTTACAACCTTAGGGGACGGACCGCCGTGAACAGGGCAGCGGACTGCCGGGTCATGGCCATACGGGAGGAATGCCGATGAAAGCCATTATCGCCCCGAAGTTCGGGTCGCCGGATGTTCTTCAGCTCAAGGACGTGGACAAACCCGCTCCCGGGGACGACGAAGTCCTCGTCAAGGTCGTCGCCGCATCCTTGAATCCTCTCGACTGGCATCTTCTGAGGGGCAAGCCGTTCCTGGCCCGCCTCGCTCCCGGGTTCGGGCTGCTCAGGCCGAAAAAGACGATCCCCGGGGTCGACATGGCGGGACGGGTCGAAGCGGTCGGCAGGAACGTCACGCAGTTCCGGCCGGGCGACGAGGTCTTCGGGACGACGAAGGATGGGGCTCTCGCCGAGTACGCGCGCGCGACCGAGGATGCGTTGGAAATGAAACCGGCCGGGACGACATTCGAGGAGGCCGCGGCCGTGCCCATCGCGGCCTTCACGGCACTTCAGGCTCTCCGCGACAAGGGGCAGGTCCGGCCGGGGCAAAAGGTCCTGGTCAACGGCGCATCGGGCGGAGTCGGGACGTTCGCGGTCGAGATCGCCAAGCACCTCGGGGCCGATGTGACGGGAGTGTGCAGCACGAGGAATCTGGACCTCGTGCGCTCGATCGGCGCCGACCGCGTCATCGACTATACGCAGGAGGATTTCGCGAGGAGCGGACGGCAGTACGACCTGATCATCGACAGCGCGGCGAGCCGTTCGTTCTCGGATTATAAGCGTGCCCTGGCTCCCAGGGGGATCTACGTCTCGATCGGATATTCCCCGCTCCTGATGCTCCAAATCGCGCTGCGGGGGCGCTGGACGTCAAGGGGCAAGAAGATGCTCTCCATGCTCGCCCACAGGAACAAGAAAGACCTGGCCTTCCTGCGAGAGCTTCTGGAGTCCCGCGCGATCGTGCCCGTCATCGACCGGCGCTATCCCTTGAGCGAGACCCCCGCCGCGCTCCGTTATCTCGAGGACGGACACGCCCGGGGAAAGGTGGTCATCACCGTGGGCATGCCGGGTGACGGCGAATAGCCGGCCCGAGCGTCGAGCGAGGGCCGCGGCTCTCTAGATGACCGCCTTCAGCGCCGCGAGCAGCCGGTCGATCTGCTCGTCCGTGTGAGTCGCGAACGTGACCATGCGCAGGACGCCGGCCGGACCCGCTCCGACGTAGTGCGAGAGCTGGACGACGATGCCCCGGTCCATGAGCGCGGCATGGACGCGCTGCATGTCCTCGGCCTTGGGCAGGGCGAACGAAACGACGGGCACGACGGTGTCGTTCACCGGGAAGCCCAGCCCCTTGATCCCGGCCTTGAGGCGCTTGGCGTTCGCCCAGAGCTTGGCGCGCCATTCCGGGTGCGCGCCGAGGAGCTCGAGGCCCTTGACCGCGGCGCCCGCCGCGGCCGAGGGCGGCATGGTCGCCCCGGACATGATGTGGCCTCCTCGGATCCCGGAGGCCAGGGCCGTCGTCGACGGCACGATGCCGCCGTAGCCGCCGAAGGCCTTGCTCATCGTGCCTCCGAAGAAGAGGCGGTCGCCCTTGACGCCGAAATGGTCGTACGTGCCCCGGCCGTTCGGCCCGATGACGCCGATGGCGTGGCAGTCGTCGAGCCAAAGGAGGCCGTCGTAGGGCTCGAGGACCTTGACGTATTCGGGCACGGGGGCGATCTCGCCCGGCACCGGGAAAATGCCGTCGCTCATGACGAGGGGCTTCTGGCCGGGCTTGAGGTTGGCCTTGAGCTTGCGGGCGAGGTCCTCGGGGTCGCGGTGGGCGAAGGTGACGACGGGGAGCCCGAACGACTGCGAGAAATCGACGATCGAATAATGGCCCATGGCGTCCTGGAAGATGACGTCGAAGCCCGGTTGCGCGCGGAGCACCTGCAGGGCGGCGACGTTCGTCAGGTAGCCGGAGGCCATGTAGGCCGCGTCCTCGGTCGCGAAGAACCTGGCCGCGGCGCGCTCGACCTCCTCGTAGAGCGGCGTGTTGCCGTAGCCGCCGCTCGCCCGGCTCGTCGAGGAGTGCATCCCGTAGAGGTCGATGGCCGCGTGGGCCGCCTTGAGGACTTCGGGGTTCGACTGGAGGGTGTAGTAGCTCGTCCCGCCGAAGTAGAGGCAGCGGCGGCCGTTGATGACGGTCTCGGTCCCGGGCGGGCCCTGCATCAGGTAGCGCTTGATGGCGGCCGCCGGATGGGCCATGAACTCCCGCACGCCGAGGCCGAAGCCTGCGAGGGCGGCGATGGTCTGACGGAAGAAGGCGCGTCGCGTGGTCATGATCCTCCTCCTGGGTCCGGCGGCACTCCTCATGATGAATCGTTCGGCTGATGGATCGTCCGGGCGGACCTCGGCCACTCTACCACCGCGTAGCCGGGATTTTCAAGCCCGGGATCTCCGCCGGCTCACGAGAAAGAGAAGGTTTCGTCCCGCCGGATCATGCGCTAATTGAGCTTCAGAGCTCTGGACTTCCTATTGAGATAGACCGGCATGATCACGAGGCCTAGCCACGCAAAGAAGTCCTGGACCGGTTCAGGCAGCAGAAAGAACGCCAACGCCCCCGCGGCGACAATACACAGGATATGCAGCGCAACGGCCTGCCAGATACGGAGGGCTTCTGGATTCATCTGCAGTATTCCGCGGGCCTTTTTGACGACGTACCAGAAGCTCCATGAAATCGGAAAGACCAGGATCACAATCAGGATGAGAAGAATGAATTCCGTCGGGCCGATCGATCCCATTTCATTTCCCCCCTTTTTCTATTTCAAACTGCGGGACGGCCTCGCTCAGTCATTGCCCCCCTGCGCTGGGGAAAGGCAGGATCAGGGCTTCGAGAATAGGTAGGCGAACGGTATGGCGACGAGGTCGCCGATGATGTACGTGATAAAAATCACGGTGATGACGACGAGGTACAGGGGGAACTGCCCTTTGAAGAAGACCGGAACGGCCGCCGCAGCTATCCAGACCGGCTTATAGACCAGCTGCAGGAGGAGCAGAGGCACGAACTTCAGGGGCGAGCGAAGAGCCGGGATCGCGATCAGCCCCGCGGCGACGAGGACACTGCCGAAGAGCTTGAAGACGGCCAGGTCCTGGGGCGGGAAACGGAAAGCGGACTGGACGGCGCGGGGAAAGACGAGCATCGCGAGTCCGAACCCCCCGGCCCCGACAACGGTATAAAGATACATGGCCTTGAGCCAGCCGTAGCGGATGAAACGGGCATTCTCCATGGGCACCACCTCCCGCGTCCTCAGTTTAAGCCCGAGGCGGGCAGCCCGTCAATGCTTCGGCAGGGGAGGCGGGCCGTCCGGGATGAACGGCTTGTAGACGACGCCCTTCGTCTTCTCCCGGAACTCGGCCTGGATGGCCTGGACGGCCTTGGCGTCCTCGTAGAGGTCGACCGCGGTCGTGGCCATGGCCTTGGCGGCGTAGACGAGCCCCTTGTGCCCGATGGACATCCCGCCGCAGGCGACGACCGGCCAGGCGTGCCAGGGGGCGTCCACGGGCGCCGTGGTCGCGTTCATGCCCAGGGTGGGGACGAGCCAGCTGACGTCGCCGACGTCCGTCGAGCCGCCCTCGGGGTCCGGCTTGGGCGCGACCCAAGGCTGGACCGAGCCGTCGAGCCCCTTGGCGGGGATGCCCACGGCGCGCTGGATCTCCTTGGCGAACTCCTGCTCCTCCGGCGTGAAGGGGATGGGGCCGAGCCAGGCGAGGTTCGCGAACATCAGCTTTTCGCCGGTCAGGTTGACGAGCGTCTCCCAGTCGCCCCCCTGAACGGTGACCTTCGAGCCGACCTCGGCCATCGTGGCCGCGCCCTCGGCGATGTGCCGCGCGCGGGCGAGCAGCTCCTGGACCCCGGCGCCCTTCGAGTCCCGCAGCCAGACCCAGACCTTGGCGTAGGCCGGGACGACGTTCGGCACTTCGCCGCCGTTGACGACCGTGTAGTGCATGCGGACCGTGGGCTTGACGAACTCCCTCATGCGGTTGAGGCCCGTGGTGAAGAACTCCAGAGCGGCCAGCGCGCTCCGGCCGTCCCAGGGGTCGCCCGCGGCGTGGGCCGTCTTGCCGTTGAACTCGGCGAAGAACTCGACGATGGCCTGCGAGCCGTCGACGGCGACCTGGGTTTTCTCGCCGGGGTGCCAGGTCACGCAGACGTCGAGGTCCTTGAAGAGCCCGGCGCGGGCCATGTAGACCTTGCCGCCCACGGACTCCTCGGCCGGCGTGCCGTAGAAGCGGATCGTGCCCTTGAGCTTGCCCGCGGCCATCAGGTCCTTGACGGCCAGGGCGGCGCTCAGGGCCGCCGTGCCCAGGAGGTTGTGCCCGCAGCCGTGGCCGGGCGCCCCGGGCTGGACCGCTTCCCTGGCGGGCTGGACCTTCTGCGACAGGCCGGGCAGGGCGTCGTATTCGCCGAGGATGCCGATGATCGGCCGGCCCTCGCCGTACTGCGCCGTGAAGGCCGTCGGCAATCCCCCCACGCCCCGCTCGACCTTGAAGCCCTGTTTCTCGGCGTAGTCCGCGAGCGCGGCCGCCGAGCGGGTCTCGAGCAGGGCCGTTTCGGCGAAGCCCCAGACCTGGTCGCTCAAGGCGACGATCTCATCCTTGTGCCGCTCGACCGAGGCGACGGCGGCCTCCTTCTTCTTAAGGTCCTTGACGGCGGGGGAAGCGGCGGAGGCGAGCTGCGGCACGACGAGCAGGCCGGCGGCGAGGACCGCGGCTTTGGGAAAACGCGTGCTCATGGGCATCCTCTCTTTCGTTCCGATAGGCGAGTTGACTCGACTATATCGCCCCGTCCGAACGGCTGTCAAGACGAAGGGGCGGCGCGCCCGCCCGGGCGGCCTAGTGACCTGCGACCGCGAATCCTCTATCATAGTAAGCGATAGTTCGATTTTGCGACGGATCCAGTCTGGGAAGGAGGGTTTCCATGAGCAAGCTCGGCGAACGCTTCAACCGGTCGGGTTTCTCGCGCTTCATCAACAGTCCGGCGGGCCGCGTCTTCCGCTTTGCCGCCGGCCTCGTTTTCCTGGGGGTCGGCTACGCCTACCGGGGCCACGCGCTCGGCGTCGTCTCGATGGTGTGGAGCATTTTCCCGCTGAGCGCCGGGGCGTTCGACATTTGTTACATCAGCGCCGTGCTAGGCGGCCCGCTCTCGGGGAGGAAGATCCGCGCCGGGCAGAAGGCCGGCGAGAGCCCCGGCGAGCACGCCTGACGAATGGAAACGGCTACTTTTCGGGAGCGGCCGTGAGCTTGTCGATGGCCTGCGGCGACAGCGCGACGTCGCCCGCTTCCTGAGGGACATACGCGGCATTGCGCTGCGTCCCCTCGAGCTCCGAAACCCTCGCGTCCAGGGCCGCCAGCTTCTCCCGCAAATCTGCGTTTTCGGCGGCCAGGCCGTTCATTTCCTGGCGCCACTCCATGAACTCCGGCTCGTTCATGTGATCGTAGTACATGAGCGAGTACTCATACTGATGGGCGAGGGCGATGCGGTCCAGCATGAAGGCCAGGAAGGTCGCGCACCAGAGCCCGTACGACGGCCTGAAATTGTAAATGTAGACGGGGGGGACGAAGCCGTAGGCCCCGTAGAAGACGGCTCGCCGATGATAGTACGTGGCCGGAACGATCCTGAGGTTGACGAGCACGACCCTTTGGCGCGGCTCGAACCTGAAGGGGGCCGGGTGCACCCTGTACCGGGCCAGCTCCACCTGGTGATAGTGGTCGCGGTCCCTGATCAGGACTTCCCTGCCGACGGGGGCGTTCATTCTCTGATGGAGCTCCTGCGTGCTCACGTGGCGCACGACGGCGCGGTCCGGCCCCCTCCCGTTGGCCTGTGTCGCGTGGCCGACGGTCTGATGTTGCGTCACGGCCGTTTGGCGTACCGCCGTGACCGCGGGCTTCGGCCGGACGACCTGCGTCGTCGCGTGTTGGTCCGCGGGCGCGGCGGCGTGTGGCGTGGCGGCCGGTGCCGCGTGCACCGTCGCGGCCGGAGCCGCGTGCGTCACGGGCGCGGCGGCGCGCGAAACGTTGGCCTGCGGCTTCGGATGGACGGCCGCCGCCTGCTTGGGAGGAGTCGTGGGCTTCGTCTTGTCCTTGTCCTGGTCACCCGCATTCGCAAGTGCCGCGGACATGACCAAAGAGACCGCCAAACTGGCCAGGAACCTGTTTTTCATGGGCTTTCTCCTTAGGGGCGAGGCCTTCCCCGCCTTTGGTCCTTGTACCATCGGCTTCGGTCCCTAGGGAATCGCCTTTAGGGGTGGATTGCGGGGCGAATTGGCGCGGGCGTCCGACCCGCCAAGAGGAGGAGGCGGCCGCCGCGCCGCGGCCTTACTTGTTGACCGTGCCCATGGCCGCCTCGGGATACCGCGCTCCCGAGAAGGCTCCCGGCGGCGCGACCTCGTCGAGGGCGGCCAGGTCCTCGCGGCTCAGTTGGACGGCGAGCGCCCCGAGGTCCTCCTCGAGGTACATGCGGTGCTTGGTGCCGGGGATGGGCACGATGTCCTTCCCCCGGGCCAGGACCCAAGCCAGGGCGAACTGGGCCGGGGTGCAGCCTTTCTCTTTCGCGATCGCCTCGATCCGGGCCGCGACGGCCACGTTCTTCTCGATGTTCCCGCCCTGAAAGCGCGGGCTGGCCCGGCGGAAATCCGTCTGGTCGAGGGCGTCGGCCTTCTTGATCGTGCCGGTCAGGAAGCCGCGGCCGAGCGGGCTGTAGGCGACGAAGCCGACGCCAAGCTCGCGGCACGTTCCCAGGATCTCGGCCTCGACGTCGCGCGTCCAGAGCGAGTATTCCGTCTGGAGCGCTGCGATGGGGTGGACCTTGACGGCCCGCCGGAGCGTCGCCGGTGCCGCCTCCGACATGCCGAGGAAGCGGACCTTGCCCTCTTCGACCAGCCGCGCCATGGCGCCGACCGTGTCCTCGATCGGCGTCGCCGTGTCGACCCGGTGCTGGTAATAGAGGTCGATCGACCCGACGCCCAGCCGCCGCAGGCTTGCCTCGCAGGCCTTGCGAACGTAGTCCGGTTTGCCGCTGATGCCCAGCCGCTCGCCGTTCGGACCGCGGACGTTGCCGAACTTGGTCGCGATGACGACCCGGTCCCGGTAGGGCTTGAGGGCCCGGCCGACGAGCTCCTCGTTGACGAACGGCCCGTACATGTCGGCCGTATCGAAGAAGGTCACTCCCAGCTCGACGGCGCGACGGATCGTCCGGGCTGATTCTTCATCGTCGCGCGGCCCATAGAACTCGGACATGCCCATGCAGCCGAGGCCGATCGCGGAGACCTTGAGTCCGGACTTGCCGAGCTCTCTCTGTTCCATGCCCATCCTCCTAACGCATTTCCCATCCCGTCCCGCCCGCGGCCAATGTACGCCTCTAAGTTTGGATTATCAAGGCGCCCCTGCCGCTCCCCGGGCTCGCGCCCTTGACCGTCGTCGCCTTTCCCGCCATACTAGTTGTCCTGAAGTCTTCGTGATGTCATCGCCCGCGCCGGGGAGGGGCAGAGCCGCCGGAGGGATGCCGCGGCCGGGCCTTGGGAAGGAGATCGGAGCATGCCCCAGGACTCTTCTAAAGTCGAAGACCGGGTCCCGTCGCCCGCGGCCGGCGCGGGAAACGACAAGGGCGACGAGGACATCGACCAGGTCCCCCTCTACCGCAAGAAGCGCGTCCTCATCCCGTTCTTCGTCCTGATCGCGGCCATCGCCTTCGGGGTCTGGTACTGGTACACGAACCTCCGCAATTTCGTCTCGACGGACGACGCGTACATCGACGCCAACAAGGTCGCCATCAGCCCCAAGGTCCTCGGCCGCATCGTCGTCCTGACGGTCGACGAGGGCGACCAGGTCAAGCAGGGCGACCTCCTCGTCCGACTGGACGAGACCGACCTCCGGTCGCAGGTGGAACAGGCCAAGGCGAACCTCGCCTTCGCCCAGGACAGCCTGCCCCTGGCCAAGGTCAACGTCGGGCGGGCCTCGGACGATTTCGCCCGGGCCGACCTCCAGTTCAAGGGCGCGGTCATCACCAAGGAGCAGTACGCCCATGCCCAGCAGGCGCTGGACGCCGCCAAGGCCGAGTACGCCATCGCCGTCTCCCGGATCGCCGTGGCCAAGGCCCAACTGGGCGTCGTCGAGACCCAGCTCGAGAACATGACCCTCACCGCCCCCTTCGACGGGATCGTCGCCAAGCGCTGGCTGCTGCCGGGCGACGTCGCCCAGCCCGGCCAGCCGATCCTGACCATCTACGACACGCGCCTGATCTGGGTGACGGCCAACCTCGAGGAGACCAAGCTCGGTCGGGTTAAGCTCAACGACCGGGTGGAGATCAACGTCGACACCTACCCCGGCCGTCCCTTCCGGGGGAGCGTCGGGCTCATCGGCGACTACACCGCGGCCCAGTTCTCCCTGATCCCGCCGAACAACGCCTCGGGCAACTTCACCAAGGTCACGCAGCGGGTGCCGCTGAAGATCTACCTGGACGAGAAGGCCCTGGGGGAGCGGGCGTCCGAGCCGCTCCGGCCCGGCATGTCGGTCGAGATCAAGATCCGCGTCAGATAGGGGGCGGCCATGGTCCTCAAAGCCGCCCGCTCGCTCCGGCGCCAGGCCGTCGTCCAGATCCCGTCCCTCCACCACGAGCACGCGTTCTATCGCTGGTGGGTCCTGGCCAACGTCATGATCGGGACGTTCATGGCCGTCCTCGACGCGACCATCGTCAACGTCGCCCTGCCCAAGATCATGGGCGTCTTCGGCGTGACCGTCGACCGCGTGGAATGGGTCGTCACGGCCTACATGCTGATCTTCGCCGTCATGCTCCCGACCTCGGGCTGGGTGGCCGACCACCTCGGCTACAAGCGGACCTACCTGCTAGGGCTCGTGCTGTTCACGGTCGGGTCGCTGCCCTGCTCCCTGTCCTGGAACCTGGACAGCCTGATCACCTTCCGCGTCCTCCAGGGCGCCGGCGCGGGCTTCCTCATGCCGGTCGGCATGGCCATCGTCACCCGCGAGTTCCCGCTCGAACAGCGCGGCATGGCCCTGGGCTTCTGGGCCATCGCCTCGGCCGCCTCCGTGTCCCTCGGCCCCATGATCGGCGGCTACCTGGTCGACCACTTCTCCTGGCACACGATCTTCGACGTCAACGTCCCCGTCGGCATCGTCGGGATCGCGGCGACCATCCTCATCCAGCGGGAGTACAAGTCCGAGAGGGTCCGCTCGTTCGACCTCGTCGGGTTCCTCTCCGTCGCCGCCTTCCTGGGCTTCCTCCTGCTCGCCCTGACCAACGGCAACTCCTCGTGGAACACGGGCGGCTGGACCTCGACCTATATCCTCACCTGCTTCGCCCTCTCGGCCCTCGGACTCGTCGTCTTCCTCATCACGGAGTTCACGGTCAAGCATCCCCTGATCGACCTCCGGCTGCTCAGGGACTTCAACTTCGGCTTGGCCAACCTGGCCGTCCTCGTCTTCGGCCTCGGCATGTTCGGCAGCACGTTCCTCCTGCCGCTCTACCTGCAGAACTCGCTCGGCTACACGGCGTTCCAGGCCGGCCTGTTCTTCCTTCCGGTCGGCCTTCTTCAGGGCTTTTTTGCGCCCGTTTCCGGGATCTCTGACCGACCGGATCAACCCCAAGATCCCGGGGTTCATCGGCATCACCCTGATGGCCTACAGCTTCTTCCTGAACCATCAGCTGTCGCTGTACTCCGGGCACTCGGAGATCGCCGCGTCCCTCGTCTTCCGCGGCATCGGCATGGGGCTTCTCTTCACGCCGCTCAACACGCTCGCCCTGGCCGGCATCCCGAGGGAGCGCATGGCCCAGGCCTCGGGCATCTTCAACGTCGTCCGCCAGATCGGCGGCAGCTTCGGCGTCGCGATCTTCGGGACGCTGATGACGCGGCGGGTCATCCTGCATCTGGCGAATTTCGGCTCCGGCATCGACGCCTACTCGCCGGTCTTCCGGACCACGGCCCTGGGGCTCCAGGGTTTCGCCCAGCGGGCCGTCGGCGGCACCGCGGCGGAAGCGGCCTCGCGCGCCAAGGCCCTCCTCTTGAGCCACGTCGCGGACCAGGCCACCGTGGCCGCCATCGACGACGATTTCCTGATCGCCGCCTGCGTCACGATCCTATGCGTCCTGTTCCTGTTTCTGCTGAGGCCGCCGCGCCGGGGCCGGCGCGAGCGGGCGGCGGGCGTCGACTGAACCGCCTCGAAAGGTGAACGACCATGAGAACACGCATTGTCTGCTTGGGACTGATCCTCGGCCTGGCCGCCGCCGCGGCGGCGGCCGCAGAGGAGGCGCCGAACCGGGCGCCGGCGCGCGCTCTGACCGTGAAAGAAGCCGTGAGGGCCGTCCTCGAGCGCAACCACTCGCTCAAAGAGGCCGAGGACGCCGTGGCCGTCTTCGAGGCGCGCGTTGCGGAGAGCCGCTCCCGCCTGCTGCCTCAGGCCCGGGCGGACCTGGGCTACACGCGGCTCGGCCCGACCGAGGAGATCGCCATCCCGGGCTTCGGCGTCTTCCAGCTCTTTCCCGCCAACAATTACGACCTTCACGCCGGCGTGAGCCAGCTCGTCTACGATTTCAACCGGACGAAGGAGGCCGTCGCCCTGTCGCGCTCAGAGGTCACGAGCGCCGGGGACCGCTGGGAGGTCCTCAAGCGCGACCTCTCCTTCGAGACGGTCCAGCTTTTCTATTCGATCCTTTTCCTCCAGGACAGCCTCCACGTCCAGACGGAGACGGTCAAGACGCTCGACGACCATCTGGCCGTGGCCAGGAAGAAGTTCGAGGCCGGGACGGCGACCGAGCTCGACATCCTCAACACCCAGGTCCGTCTCGTCACCGCCCAGAACCAGGTCGTGGACCTTGACGCCGCCCGCGAGAAGGAGATGCTCGCCCTGCGGCGGCTGATGGGGCTCGAGGACCGGGCCCCGCTCGAGCTCGAGGGCGGGTTCAAGTACGAGCCGGCGGCGCTCGACGACGAAGGCCTCGTCCGGCAGGCCGAGCAGAAGCGGCCGGAGACCAAGGCCGTCCAGGATATGATCCGCTCGGCGGACCTCCAATTCCGCCTGGCCGGGCTCTCCGACCGGCCTTCGCTTAGCCTGAACTTCCTGACGGGCTGGAAGAACGGCTATCTCCCCAACCTCAACACCTGGAAGCTCAATTACGTGGCCGCGCTGGCCGCCGACGTCCCCATCTTCAACGGCAACAAGACGCGGTCGATGAAGGCCGAGGCCGAGGCCAGCATCCGGGCCCTTCAGGACCGGAGCCGGGACGTCGAGGGCATGGTCCGGACGGAGGTGCTCCAGGCCGTGGCCGACGTCCGGGCGGCCGGCCGGAAGCTCGAGTCCGTCGAGGTCAACGTCACCCGGGCCAGGAAGGCGCTGGATTTTGCTCGCTCGCGCTACGCGGCCGGGACGATCACGAACCTCGACCTCCTGGACACCGAGGACGCCTATGCGCAGGCGGAACTGCTCAGGATCCATGCGCTCTACCAATTCGTCGTGAGCCGGCTCGGCCTGCATCGGGCCGTGGGCGACCCGGCCACGGAGTGAAGGCCGGCCGCCCGCCGTGGCTCACGCCGGCCGCGCGTCCGGGTCGAGAGCGGGCGGGGGAGGGGCGACGACCTCCACTTCCGCGCCGGTCGCCGGATGGGGGAAGCGGACCCGCCAGGAATGGAGGAGATAGCCCGTGGCGCCGGGCGTCGCGGCACCCGTTGTCCTCCGCCTCCGGCCTGGGGATACCGCCCGGAAGATAGAGGGGGTCTCCGACAAGCGGATACCCCGCGTAGCTCAGGTGGATGCGGATCTGGTGGGGGCGTCCCGTGGGGATGGTCACCTCGAGGAGCGTCGCCTTTCGCTCGGGGAAGCGGCGGACGACGCGGACGCGGCTCTCCGATGGCCGGCCGTCCGGGCGATAGGCGTTGACGGCGGCCGGCTGACGGTGCGGCACAGGCCCGATGGGCGCCTCGACCGTGAAGGCGTCCGGCATCGCCGTCCCCGAGGCCAGGGCCAGGTAGACCTTGAGGACCCGCCTCTCGCGCATGGCCGCGGCCAGCGACCTCGCCGCTCCGGCGTTGCGGCTGAAGAGGATGGCCCCGGAGGTGCCGCGCCCGAGCCGGTGGACGGGCGAGCAGCCGGTCCCGTAGCGCCGCCGCACGAGATAGAGGAGGGTATTCTCCAGGAACATGCCGCCCGGAAGCACGGGCAGGCCCGAGGGCTTGTCCAGGGCCAGGACGTCCCCGTCCTCGAGCAGGGTGCCGAAATCCCGCGGCGCCTCCGGCTCCTCCCAGGGCGGCCGATCGTAGCTCAGGCGGTCGCCGCGGGCCAGCGGTTCGTCCGGCGACGCCGTCCGGCCGTTGAGCAGGACCTGGCCGGCCGCGATCCGCTCCCGCCACGTTCCCTCGCTCGAGTGGGGATAGTGAAGGGCATAGAAGGCGGCGACGGATGCGCCTTCGTCCGGCGCGCCGACGCGGTCGGCGTAGGTGTACCCCTGGTTCTTCATGCCCTCGCGACCTTCCGCTCAGGCCTTGGAGGCGTATTCGCCGGTGCGGGTGTCGACGCGGATGACCTCCCCGGCGGCCATGTACTCGGGGACCTGCACGACGAGCCCGGTGGAGAGCGTGGCCGGCTTCGTCCGCGACGTGACCGAGCCGCCCTTCACGGACGGCCTGGTCTCGACGATGGTCAGGTTGATGAAGGTCGGGACCTGGAGGCCCAGGACGCGGCCCTCCGACGAGATGGCGATGAGCCCCTCGACGCCCTCGGTGAGGTACGGCCATTCGTCCTCGATCTCCTCCTTCGTCAGCGTGAACTGGCTGTAATCCTGGAGGTCCATGAAGGTGACGGCCGCCGCGTCGCCGTAGAGGTACTGGACGGGCCGCCGCTCGAAATCGGCCTCGGGCAGGACGTCGTCGCCGTGGAGGGACTGGTCGACGATCCTCTTCGTCTTCAGGTTGCGGAAGCGGACCTTGTAGAGCGTCACCGCGCCGCGGGCGGACGGCGTCTGGACCTTGACCGTCTCGACGATGTGCGGGTCGCCGTCGATCCTGACGACGTCGCCCTTCTTGAGGTCGGAAGCCCGGAACATGGCGGCTATTTCTGCGTCGCCCGGTCGATGAAGGCGGCGATGTTGTCGTGGAGCTTCACCCGGCTTTCGTCGTGGAGGTACATCATGTGCCCGGCGGCGTAATAATCGAGCTTGATGTTGGCCTGGAGCTCGGCGGGCAGGCCGAGGTGGCCCATGGTGAACTCGGTGGCGAAGAAGGGCGTCGCCATGTCGTAGTACCCGTTCTCGACCTGGACGAGGAGCCGCGGGTTGGTGATCATGGCCTGGGCCAGGTCCGACTCCACGTTGGGCGCGCCGGGGAAGAAACCGCCGCTCTCGTGGCGGGCGCGCCGGGAAAGCCGCCCGTCTGGGGCTGGCGCTGCCATTTCCACTCCCGCGCCCCGCCGCTCGAGGTGTTGTAGGTCTTGTCCTGCCCGAACTTGAGCTCCTGGTGGTTGTAGGTGTTGAGGAGAGCCGTGTAAGCCCCGCCGACGGCCGGGCCCTCGGGGTCGCCCTGGGCGTTCTCGGCCAGGAGGTCGCGGGTGAAGCCCGTGAAACGGGCGTCGATGCGGCCCGTGGTCAGCCCGCGCCCGCGCTCGAGCTCGACGTTGAACTGGCCCAGCGTCACCCGGAGGTTGGCCCGCAGCCAATAGTCCGCGGCGAGGCCGGTGAGTTCGGACAGCTTGGCGGCGACGGCCTGCTTCTCCGCGGCCGGGAGCGAAGCGCCCTTGAACAGGGCCGCGGCGTAGTCGCCCTGGGCGTAGCGGCGCACCTCGGCCAGGAAACTCTCGAGGTCCGCCGGCCGGTTCTTGAGCGCCTGGTGATACCAGGCCACGGCGGCGTAGCTCGGAAGGTAGAAGATGTATGGCCGGTCGTCGCCCTGGCCGAAGGTGATGGTGGCCATGTCGAGGACGGAGGAGATGAGGACGATGCCGTTGAGGTGGATGCCGTCGCGGGACTGGAGATAGTTGCCCGAGCGCGGCCGAGCGGAACGTTCCGTAGCTCTCGCCCATCAGGAACTTGGGCGAGTTCCAGCGGTCGTTCCGGCTGAGGTAAGTGCGGATGAACTGGGCGAAGGCCTGGACGTCCTCGTCGATGCCGTAGAAGTCCTTGTTCTGGGCCTTGCCCACGGCGTGGCTGTAGCCCGTGCCCATGGCGTCGATGAAGACCATGTCGGTCTTGTCGATGAGGCTCTCGGCGTTGTCGACGAGGGCGTAGGGCGCGGGCGGGGTGAAGGCGCCGTCCACGGTGAACACGCGGCGCGGTCCGAAGGCGCCCATGTGCAGCCACATCGAGGCCGAGCCGGGCCCGCCGTTGTAGAAGAAGGCGATGGGCCTCGCGCTCAGGTCCTTGACGTCTGTCCGGGTGTAGGCCACGGCGTACATCAGGCCGGTCGGCTCGCCCTTGTCGTCGCGGAGGAGAGTCGTCCCGGCCGTGGCCCGGTAGGGGATGACCTGACCCTTGACGCGGAGGACGTGGTCGGTGACGGAGGATTCCTCGCGGGCCGGGGCGAGGTCGGCCGCGGGGAAGGGCTTGGCTTCCTGCTGCCCCTTCGCCGGCGGCGCGGCCTGCTGGGCCAGGCCGAGGCCGGCCGCCCCGACCGCGACCAGGGCGATGACCAAGATGACCCGAAGGGTCGTGCTCTTTCTCATCGTTCGCTCCTTTCGCGGCGGCCCGTCTCGACGCGCGCCGCCGGTGTCCCGATGATTTTATGCGAGTCGGAGCGAAATTGAAAGGGTCGTTGAAAACCCTTCCCGTTTCGCTTATGATGCCCCCATGGTCCTGACCAAACCCGAAATTCTCCGGCGGATCCACGACGGCAGGATCAGGATCGAGCCCTACGACGAGGACGCGGTCGGGCCCGCCTCGGTCGACCTGACGCTGGACGACAAGTTGCGGATCTTCGACACCGACGAGCACATCACCCGGCCCGACGTCGATTACAAGACCCTGGCCAAGCTCATCGACATCAGTAAGGGCTATCTGCTGGCGCCGGGCGAGCTCGTCCTCGGCATCACCAGGGAGAGGCTCACTCTCCCCGGGAACGTCTGCGGCTGGCTGAACTCGCGCTCGAGGTTCGCCCGCATCGGGCTCATGAGCCACATCGCGGCCCCCTTCCTGGCGCCGGGCATTTCGAACCGGCAGATCCTGGAGATCTACAACGCCGGGCGCAACAAGATCCGGTTGACGCCGGGGATGAGGATCTGCCACGTCGTCCTCCAGGAATGCCTGGGCACGGCGACCTACGACGGGGCCTGGAAGGACCAGGACCTCTGACGCGCATCGCCCGGCCGTCGCCGACATTCCGTCGATCTTCGGGATATCAGATGAGCGGACAGGCCTCCCGGACGGCCCGGACGGTCGTCAGACGGTTTCCGCGCTTTCGAGGAATCGGCTGACCCGGTCGGCCAGGCTGTTCTGGGAGCGGAGATAGAGGGACCCGGGGATGCCCGAGCCCGAGAAGGCCTCGATGGCCCTCCGCAGGAGCCGGAGCGACAGTCCCGGATCGTCGGCCCTCTCCCGCGCCACCCGCCTGACGATCCGCGTCCAGGATGGCGCTTCCCGTGTCGATGGAGAGCGATTCCTTGGCGTGCAGCCAGCCCGCCTTATCGAACAGGCTCCGGACGCGCACGGAGGTCTCCTCCTTGAGGCGGGGGAGGGTCAGGTCGGCCGGGCAGATGCGGGACCGGCGGGCCGCAATATCGTCGAAGAACTCGCGGAACGTGCCGCCCCGGGCCAGTGTGAAGGCCCGGCCGATCTCGCCGACGTGGGTATCGGTCGCGGCCACGAGACCCTTGCCGAGGGCGTCGGCCAGCCGAAGCGCCTGGGCATTGATGCGGCCGACGCGGCCCATGTTGTATTCGAGGACCGGGAAGAGCTCCGCGATCTCGACGACGGCGCGGAGATTGGGCTTCTCCCCCGGCTCGTGCCAGAACGGATGATTGAAGACAAAGGGCAGCCGCTCGTCCCGGAGATAGGCGGCGAGCAGGACGATGTCCCGGGCCGCCCCGGCGATCCTCTCGATCTCGTCGAACTGCGCGCGGTCCAGGGTGTAGACATTGATATGGACCGTGTGGCCGACGTTCTTCGGGTCGAGGATCTTGACCTCGACCGCCGGCACGAGCCCCTCGCGCGTCCAGCCGATGTTGTCGTACGCGGCCATGGTGTCGTGGTCCGTGAAGGCGACGAAGGCCATGCCGTCCCGGCGGGCCTTGAGATAGAGGGCCAGCGGGTCGACGGAGGCGGTGGGGATGACGTCGTGCGAATAGAGCGTGTGGACATGGAGGTCGGCGGCCCGCCAGCCCCTGTCCATCAGGATGCGCGCCTCCCCGGAATTCACCATCCAGGACCCGCGCCGTTCGGCTGACGATGGAGAGATACTCTTTTGGTCCACGTTACAGGATCGCACGGCCCCGTTAAGGGACGATGAAGGGGACGTCAATTCTCGATGAAGACGCGCCCCCCGCGCCTCGAACCCAAGGTCCAGGCGGGACGGCGGCTCCTCCCGGGACGCCTGAACGGAAAATTGACCGTTCCTTCATTAAAAGTTCACCGTCCTCCTCTATAAAGGAAGGGATGAAAACATTGCTGATCGCCGTCCTGTCGCTCTCCGGCCTCGCGGCGGTCATGTTCGCGGCCCTCCCCATCGCCTTCCGGCGCGGCCCGAAAAGCGCCGGGAGCCGCCTCCGCGAGTACCCTTTCGTCAGCCTTCTCAAGCCGGTCAAGAACATCGACGACGGCATGGCCGAGAACCTCGAGTCCTTTTATCGGCTCGATTACCCCGCCTATGAGGTCCTCTTCGCCGTCGACGACCTCTCGGACCCCTGCGTCGGGCTCCTCGCGGACCTCAAGGCCGCGCATCCGGGGATCCGCCACGACCATCATCGCCACGGGCCACCCGCGGGCCGAAAACCCCAAGGTCCACAAGCTGGCCCGCCTCGAAGCCCGGAGCCGCGGCAAGCTCTTCTGGACGACGGACTCCAACGTCCGTGTCGCTCCCGGACGCCCTCCGCCGTCTGGTCGACGAATACCTCGACCACGACGCCAAGGCCGTGTTCTCGCCGATCCGGGGCTCGTCGAGCCGCAGCTTCGGCAGCCTCATGGAGAACGCGAGCCTCAATTTCTTCACCTCGGGCAGCATCATCGCGGCCTGGCTCCTGGGGCGGCAGCCCATCCTCGTCGGGAAATCCATCCTCATCGAGCGCGCCGCCCTCGAGACCTTCGGGGGCTTCGGCTACTTCAAGGATCACCTGGCCGAGGACTTCCTCCTCGGCGACGCGTTCGTCAGGAGCGGCTTCCGGGTCGCCGACCAACTTCACCTGGGTCACCAACGTCAGCCGGACGGCCTCGCCGCGGAGTTTCTACAAGCGGATGTCGCGCTGGGCCAAGCTCCGCTTCCGCCTCCGCCGGCCCGTCTATCTTCTCGAGATCCTGCTCAACCCGTTCGTCCTCGCCCTGGCCGCCTGGCCGCCTTCGGGCGCCGGGGCTGGATCGTCCTGGCCGTCACGGCCGCGGCCAAGATCGGCCTCGAATACGTGAACTTCCTCTTCGTCAACGCCGAGGACCGCCGCCGGCTCAGGAACCATCTCCTGTTCCCCGCCGCCGTCATCGCCAAAGACCTCATTCTTCTTCGGCCGTCTATTTCTCCCCCTTCTTCAGCCGCTAGGTCGAATGGCGCGGCGGCCGGATCGCCATCGGCAAGAACACGCTTGATCCAAGTCCCCGCCAACATGGATAATCTCGTCTATGAAGGCGCATGACAAGGCCTGGGTCGTCACCGTCCTGATGGGCCTGGGCCATCTCCGGGCGGCCCATCCCCTCCGCGACCTGACCCACGAGGGCGTCATCATCTACGGCTCGCGGCGGACGACCCCGCCGGCCGAATACAGGATCTGGCGGCGCCTCCGCCGCCTCTATTACGCCTCGTCGAAGGCGGGCGCCGTTCCCCCTCGTCGGCAAGTTCCTGGTCCGCCTGATGCTGGCCGTCCAGCGCATCCCGCCGTATTATCCGAGAAGGACCAGTCCAAGCCCAACCTCGCCGTGAAGTACCTCAAGCGCCTGGTCGAGAAGCGGGGGCTCTGCCGGGGCCTCCGGGATAAGCTGGCCGCGGCCCGCCCTATCCGGTCATCCATACGTTCTATGCCACGGCCATCGCCCTGGAGGCGCTCGGGCCGCCGGGGACCGGCCCGCCGCGCGGACCAATACCTCCTCATCTGCGACGCGGACTTCAACCGGGTCTGGGTGCCCGAAGACCCCGAGGAAGAGCCGGATCCGCTATCTCGCGCCCGTGCACCCAGGTCCGCCGGCGGCTCCTGGCCTACGGCGTCCCCGAAGAAGCCATCCTCATGACGGGCTTCCCTCTGCCCAAGGAGAACATCGGCTCGGAAACGGGGCTCGAGACGCTGAAGGCCGACCTCTGGCAACGGCTTGCTCCGGCTCGACCCGGCCGGGAAGTTCTTCTCCTATCACAAGAAGTCCGTCCTCGGCTGGCTCGGCCGCGAGGTCCGTCCCGGAGGCCCGCGGCGGGCCGTTCAACGTCATGTTCGCCATCGGCGGGGCCGGCGCCCAGGTCGAGATGGTCCGGAAGATCCTGCGGAGCCTCGGCCCCGCATCCGGGCGGGCGAGGTCCGCCTGACGCTCTCGTGCGGCATCCAGAGGAAGGTCTTCGAGCGCGTCCTGAGATATCTCAACGAGGCCGGCCTTCGCGAGGCCAGTCGGCCGCGGCCTTCAGGTCATCTACGAGCAGGATGTCTTTCGCTACCTCGAACGGTTCAACGCCGAGCTCCGCCGGACGGACGTCCTGTGGACGAAGCCGAGCGAGCTCGTCTTCTACTGCGGCCTGGGGCTGCCCATCCTGATGGCCGACCCGATCGGCGCCCACGAGGAGCTCAACAAGCGCTGGCTGCGGGAGATCCATGCCGGGCTCAGCCCGGCCGGGCCGGTCGAAGCCTGCGGGGAATGGCTCTTCGACCTCCGGGAGAGCGGGCGGCTGGCCGAGGCGGCCTGGGACGGCTTTCTCAAGGGGCGCAAGCTCGGGACCTTCAAGATCGAGCACCTGATCGAGTCCGGAGAGTTCGCCGAGGGCCAGGGCCCCCTGGAGCAATAGGCAACTGTCGGGGGCGGCGCTGCGACGCGAATCTTTTCCGGGAGGTGAACCATGAGCCATGAGCCAAGTCTCGCGACCGTCGAGCGGAGCTCAACGTTCGGGGTCTTTTCGTTCGTCTCGGGGGTCTTGTCGCTGCTCCTCCTCCTGGGCAGCCTCCGGATGGCGCAAGGCGGACCGGCAGGGGAATTGTCGCTCGTCCTGGGCAGACGGGCGTCATACGTCGGGATGGCCGTCGCGATCCTGGTGTGGGCGGTCTTTTCCATCCCCTTCGTCGTGGCGCAAGGGGCGGTCCTTGGCCGCAAGGGGCGACTCTTGGCGCAAACGGCCGTCATCCTCTCGGCGGCCGGCATCCTTCTTCTCGCTTTCGGCATCTTCACCCACGTCGGAGCCTTGCTGTCCATTGCGGCCGCGGGCCAGCCCGCGGGAAGCGGGGAGGCCCTCTATCAGGCTTCGATCTGGGCGAGCCTCGGCTACTATCTCACCGACCCCGGGCTCATGGCCTGGGGATTCGGGCAGTTCTTGTTCGGGTGGTTGGCCTGGAAGAGCGGCGCGTTGCCGAATTGGCTGGCGGTCGTGGGCATGTTCGGCGGCGCCTCGGGGATGCTGACGCTGGCCGTCTATCAGACCCCCGTGCTTGCCCTCGTGCAAACAGGCAGTTTTGCCGTTTGGGGATTCGCCATGGGGGTCCTCCTGTTCGGGCGACGCGGCGATTGATTGGCAGGGCGCGGGATCGCGCCGGTCCGGGCGAAACTTGGGGCGGCTGGTCCGAGAGCCGCGGAGGTCGTCCTTGACACCGGTCCGCCGCCCGGGCTATCCTTCCCTCACGAATCCGGCCTTGGGATTCATCTCGTCTAAGCGTTCGAGGGAGGTCACATGCGGCGACAAATAGCGGTCCTTCTGGCGATGGTCCTTCTGGCGGCGGGTGCGTTGCTGGCGGCGGGGGAGGCCCCCGTCCTAGCCAAGACGCCGACGCTCAGCCGGACCGCCGTCGTTTTCGAATACGGCGGGCTATCTCTGGAGCGTCCCGCGCGACGGGGGGCGCGGCGCGGCAGCTCACGACCGGCGGACACGAAGGGATGCCCTTCTTCTCTCCGGACGGGAAGTGGGTCGCGTTCTCGGGCATGTACGACGGCAACCTTGACGTCTTCGTCATGCCCGCCGAGGGCGGCACGCCGAAGCGCCTGACCTGGCATCCCTCGCCCGACGTCGCTGCCGGCTGGACGCCGGACGGCAAGAAAGTCCTCTTCCGGTCCTCGCGCGACTCCTACGCGGACTTCGACCGCCTCTACACCGTGCCGCTCGAGGGCGGCGTCGCTGAGCCGCTGCCAATGTGGCGCGGCGAGGACGCCTCGTTCTCGCCGGACGGGACGCGCCTGGCCTACGTCCCGAACATGAAATGGCAGACGGCCTGGAAGCGCTACCGCGGCGGGCAGACGACACCCGTCTATGTCATCCGGCTGAGCGACCTCGCGCTCGAGAAGCTGCCGCGCGAGAATTCGAACGACTCGAGCCCGGCTTGGTTCGGCGACACAATCTACTTCCTGTCGGACCGCAAGGGCCCCGTCACGCTCTTTGCCTACGACACGAAGACCAAGGCCGTCAAACAGGTCCTCGAGAACACGGGACTGGACCTCAAATGGGTCTCCGCCGGGCCCGACGCGCTCGTCTACGAGCAGTTCGGCGGGATCTACGTCTTCGACCCGGCCGCCGGGAGATCCAGGCAAGTGCGGATCGAGATCGCCGGCGACCTGCCGGCGACGCGGGCCCATTTCGAGAAGGCCGCGGGCATGATCCAGAACGCCGGCATCTCGCCGACGGGCGCGCGGGCCGTGTTCGAGGCGCGCGGCGAGATCCTGACCGTCCCGGCCGAGAAAGGGGATGTCCGCGACCTGACGCGGACGACGACCGTGTGCGAGCGCGACCCGGCCTGGTCGCCCGACGGCAAGTCCATCGCCTTCTTCTCGGACGAGTCCGGGGAATACGCCCTCCACATCGCCGACCAGTCCGGGATCGGCCCGGTGAAGAAGATCAATCTGGGCGAGCCGCCGTCCTTTTTCTACGCCCCCCTCTGGTCGCCGGACAGCAAGAAGATCGCCTACACCGACAAGCGGCTCAACCTCTGGTACGTGGACGTCGAGAAGGGGACTCCGGTCAAGGTCGCCAGCGACCGCTTCGACGACCCATCGTCGGCCATGAACCCCGGCTGGTCCCATGACAGCCGGTGGTTGACCTATACGAAGGAGCTCGGGAACCACTTCCATGCCGTCTTCGTCTACGCGCTCGAGAGCGCCAAGGAGTCGCAGATCACGGACAGCATCAGCGACGCACGCTATCCCGTCTTCGACAAGGGCGGGAAGTACCTCTTCTTCGCCGCCAGCACGGACTTCGGGCTGTCCTCCGGCTGGCTCGACCTCTCGAGCTTCCAGCACCCCGTGCTGCGGAGCGTCTACGCGGCCGTCCTGAAGAAGGGAGATGCCTCCCCCGTGCCGCCGGAGAGCGACGAGGAAAAGACCGAGGCGAAAAAGGACGAGAAGCCGCTGGACAAGCCCGCGGCCGCCGGCCAGCCCAAGGGCGCGCCGGAGAAGCCCAAGGACGAAGCCGCCAAGGCCGAGGAAAAGGTCGTCATCGATCTCGACGGCATCGGCCAGCGGATCGTCGCCCTGCCCATCAGGGCAGCCAATTACGTCGGCCTCGAGCGCGGCAAGCCGGGCGTCCTCTTCCTCGCCGAGATCCCGGACGTGCCGCGCTTCGACGCGCCGACCTTCGTCTCTGTGTCGAAGTTCGACCTGGCCTCGCGCAAGACGGAGCCCTTCGTGGGCGGCGTCGGGCGCCTTCGCCGTCTCCGCGAACGGCGAGAAGGCCCTTTACCGCCAGGGCCGGTCCTGGGCCATCGCGGCCACGGCCGGGCCGGCGAAGCCGGGCGAGGGCGCGCTCAACTGGGCCAGCTCGAGGTCTATGTCGATCCCGCGCGCCGAGTGGAACCAGATCTACCACGAGGTCTGGCGGATCGAGCGCGACTTCCTCTATGACCCGAACCATCACGGCCTCGACCTCCGCGCGGCCGAAGCGAAGTACGCGCCCTATCTCCGGGGCCTCGGCGGCCGCGGCGACCTGAACTACCTCTTCGAGGAGATGCTCGGGGAGATCACGCGTCGGGCACATGTTCATCGGCGGCGGCGACATCCCGGAGCCGAGCCAGGTCAGCGGCGGCTTGCTCGGCGCGGACTACAAGGTCGAGAACGGCCGGTACCGTTTCGCCAGGGTCTATAACGGCGAGAACTGGAACCCCGAGCTGCGGGCGCCCCTGACCCAGCCGGGCGTCGACGTGAAGGCGGGCGAGTACCTGCTCGAGGTCGAAGGCCGCGACGTCCGGCCGCCGGCCGACCTCTCGAGCTACTTCGAGAACACGGCCGGGCAAGCAGGTCAAGATCAAGGTCGGGCCGTCCGCGGACGGCAAGGGGGCGCGCGACCTCGTCGTCGTGCCCGTCGGGAGCGAATTCGCCCTGCGCAACCGGGCCTGGGAAGAGGACAACCGCCGCAAGGTCGACGAGCTCAGCGGCGGGAAGCTTGCTTACGTCCACGTCCCGGACACCGCCGTCGGCGGCTGGGTGAACTTCAACCGCTACTACTTCGCCCAGACGGACAAGCAGGGCGCCGTCATCGACGAGCGCTACAACCACGGCGGCGCGATCGCCGACTACATCATCGACATGCTGAAGCGCCCGCTGCGGAACGCCGCCGTCGCTCGCGAGGGAGAGAAGTTCGCCTCGCCCTCGGCCCAGATCTACGGGCCCAAGACGATGATCATCAATGAGATGTCCGGGTCGGGCGGCGACGCCCTGCCCTGGATGTTCCGCCAGGACAAGGTCGGGCCGCTCGTCGGCACGCGCACCTGGGGCGGCCTGGTCGGCATCTGGAACTATCCGCCGCTCATGGACGGCGGCTCGGTCACGGCGCCGCGCGGGGCCATCTACGGCCTGAAGGGCGAGTGGGAGGTCGAGAACCGCGGCATCCCGCCCGACATCGAGGTCGAGAACGACCCGGCCTCGGTCGCGGCCGGGCACGACCGCCAGCTCGAGAAAGCCGTGGAAGTGACGATGGAGGCGCTCAAGAAGAACCCCGTCGTCATCCCGGACCATCCGCCGTACCCGAACTATCACAAGAAATAGCGGAGGCGGGCCGCGCCAACGCGGCTTGCCGGGGAGCGGCGGGTCCGGTCAACGGCCGTTGACGTAATGTAACATCTTGTGGGGCAGCGGCGTATATATTTATGTAAAGTTCCTTACCTAGTTTACTTATCAGGCGGCATGCCATGCCCTCCGCCAAGACGAAGGTGGCATTGAATTCTGGCACGATTTATGCCTAACTATTTATCAGAAAGGGGTTTATACGGGGTGCCCTAGCCGCTCCTCAGCCACGCCGACCGGGCCATGCTCAAACTGACGGCTCTCAAAAAGTATTACCAGATGGGCGAGACGCAGGTCCGCGCCCTCGACGGCGTCGACCTCCACGTCCGGCGGAACGAGTTCGTGGCCGTCATGGGCCCGTCCGGGTCGGGCAAGTCGACCCTGATGAACATCCTGGGATGCCTGGACAAGCCGAGCGAGGGTTCCTACGTCCTCAACGGCCGGGAGGTCAGCCGTCTCAACGACGACGAGCTCTCCTTCACCCGTAACAGGCACCTCGGCTTCGTCTTCCAGAACTTCAACCTGCTGCCGCGCTACACCGCCCTCAGGAACACGTACCTCCCCTTGAAGTACTCGTCGGTCCGCGCGGCCGACGGCATGGAGAAAGCCGCCCGGATGCTCGAATTGGCCGGCCTCGCCGGCCGCATGGACCACCGGCCGGCCCAGCTCTCGGGCGGAGAGTGCCAGCGGGTGGCCATCGCCCGGGCCCTCGTCAACGACCCCGACATCATCCTGGCCGACGAGCCGACCGGGAACCTCGATTCCAAGACGGCCCACGAGATCATGGCCCTGATGCGCGAGCTCCACGGCCGCGGCCAGACCATCGTCATGGTCACCCACGAGAACGACATCGCCGCCTACGCCGGCCGGATCATCGTGCTGAAAGACGGGAGGATCATCAGTGACGCTCCGAATCCTTGACCCGCGAGCCCGGAGGGCCCTCCTCGCCGCCGCGGTCCTCGTCGTCGCCGCGGCGCTGTCCCTGGCCCTTCTCCCGTCCCGCAAGGGCAGCGCGCCCGCCGGCCCCGGGGGGGCCGACCCGCGCGTGAGCCAGGGCCGCTTCCGCTCGACCATCGTCCTCACCGGCAGCTTGACCGCCCTCCGGTCGGAGGAACTCAAAGTCCCGATCACGGAGAACTACCGGGTCCAGATCAAGTGGATGGTCAAGGAGGGCGATCCCGTGAAAGCGGGCGACCCCGTGGTCCGGTTCGATACGGCGAGCCTCGCCTCGTCGATCGAGGCGGCCCAGGATGCCCTGAAGGCGAAATGGGAGGAGAAGGCCCAGAAGGAGGCCGAGTACGAGAATCAGAAGTTCGAGCTCGACGTCGAGGTCAAGAAGGCCGAGAACGACAACCGTCAGAAATCGCTCGACGCCTCGATCCCGCCCGGCCTCGAGGCCCGTTACGAGTACGACCGCAAGCAGCTCGAGAAGCGGATCAGCGACAACGCCCTGGAGAGCGCCCGGAGGAACAGGACCGTCAAGCGGGCCGAGCTCGAGAGCCAGATCCAGA
Source organism: Candidatus Aminicenantota bacterium (assembly GCA_963805045.1). Classification (GTDB taxonomy): domain Bacteria; phylum Acidobacteriota; class Aminicenantia; order Aminicenantales; family Saccharicenantaceae; genus DATKJS01. The sequence continues at coordinate 111,356 of CAWDTC010000014.1, read as the reverse complement.
CCCTGACCATCGAGGTCCGGGAGCTCGAGGCCAAGCTCCGGACACAGAAGGACAGCCTGACCGGGCTGACCCTCGTCGCCAAGAGCGAGGGCGCCGTGATCTACGCCGTCGACGACTGGAGCGGCCGGAAGGTCCAGGTGGGCGACACGGTCTTCGCCACGTCCACCGTGGCCACCATCCCCGACCTGCGGTCGCTCATCGTCCAGGCCTGGATCAGCGAGACCCACATCCAGCGCATCAAGGTCGGGCAGAGCGTGGACCTCGCCCTCGACGCCTACCCGGACCGGCCGTACAAGGGCGTCATCCGCGAGATCTCGAAGAGCGCCGACCCCGTCAGGCGCTGGGGCAAGTCGAGCTATTTCCGGGTCGAGGTCGAGATGGAGAGACTCGAGCCGGAGATCATGAAACCCGGCATGAGCGTCCGCTGCGAGGTCCGCGGCCCGGAGTACGCGGACGTCCTGCTCGTGCCGCTCGAGAGGACCGCGTTCGACGGGCAGTCCTTCTGGGTCAGGCCCGCCGGCGGCGGTCCCCTCAGGCTCTCGGCCCTGGACTACGACGAGTTCGCGGTGGCCGCCGCCCCCCTGGACAACCCCGGCCTCAAGCCGGGCCAGGCCCTGGCCCCGGTCGGCGCGCTCCCGAAGACCGTTGCGGAGCCGAAACCGGCGGAGACGAAAGCCAATGAAAAGAAGTAGGGGAGCCCGCAAGGCGGCGGCGGTGGCGCTCGCGTGCGCGTGCGCTCTCGCCCTCGCCTCCTGCTCGCACTCGGCCAAGGCCCGGACGGTCAGGGTGGTCAAGGCCCCCTTCGACATCAAGGCCCGCGCCACGGGGCAGCTGCAGTCGGCGGCGTCCTATTACGTCGGCTGCCCGTCGGTCGAGCGCCTCTGGCAATACACGATCTCCTTCATGGCCCCGGAGGGCAAGGCGGTCAAGGAGGGGGACATGATCCTCTCCTTTGACGCCCGGGAGCTCATGCAGCGGCTCCAGCTCAAGCAGTCGGACCTCGACACGGGCCTCAAGGAGCTCAGCCGGATGCGGCTCCAGGAGGAGCAGACCAAGGAGGACCTGGCCCTGAAGTGCGAGGAGGAGAAGGTCAACAAGCAGAAGGCCGTCCGCAAGGCCGATTACCCGGAGGGCCTGATCGCGCCGATGGACCTCCAGAAGCGGAAGATGGAGCTCGAGCTGGCCGACCTCCAGGAGCAGCTCGCCGACAAGCGCCTCGTGAACCAGGTCTCGGGCATGGCCAGCCGGCTCCAGGTCCAGGAATCCAAGGTCCGGCTGCTCCAGGCCGAGGTCGACCGGCTCATGCGCGACATCCAGAAGATGAACGTCCTCGCCCCCAAGCCGGGGCTCGTCGTCTACACGCCCAACTGGGACGGCAAGAAGCATGTCGTCGGCGATACCTGCTGGTTCGGCGAGACGATCCTCGAGCTGCCCGACCTCGCCCGGATGCAGATGAAGGCCGTCGTCCTCGAAGTCCAGGCGGGCCGGGTCGCGGCCGGCCAGCCGGCCGAGGTCCGGCTCGACTCCAATCCGGACCGCGTTTACAAGGGCGTCGTCAGCTCCCTGGGCCGCGTCTTCCGAGTCAAGTCGGACAGCCAGCCGGCCATCGTTTTCGACGCCGTCATCGACCTTTCGGAATCGGACCCCGGGCTGATGCGGCCGGGAATGGCGGCGAGCGTCAACATCACCGTCTCTTCGAAGAAGGACGTCCTGCAGCTGCCGGAGGCGGCCATCGTTTACAGCGAGAAGGGCGCGGCGGTGTGGCGGAAGAGCCTCCTCTCCCAGGAATTGACGCCCGTCACGACCGGCGCCCGGTCCTCCGGGATGGTGGAGATCCTGAGCGGGCTCGCCGAGAACGACGCGGTCGTCGTCCGCTCGGCCGCCGCGGGGGCCGGGCGATGAGAGCGATGTCCCGGGCCGCCGCTTTTCTCCTCGCCGCGGTCCTCGCCGCGGCCTGCGGCCGGCCGGGCGCCGCGACCGTGGCCACGCTCAAGGTCCGGAAAGGCCCCTTCGAGATCGCCCTGCCCGCCTTCGGGGAGCTCCAGGCGGCCAAGTCGACGCCGATCGTCGTCTCGCCCGAGAGCCGCTTCTCGCTGCTGACGATCGGCTGGATGGCGCCCGAGTACACCACGGTCAAGAGCGGCGACGTCGTCATCCGGCTGGCCAGCACGGACCTGCCGGACCAGCTGCGGTCCGAGCGGGCCGAGCTGGCCAAGGTCGACCTCGAGATCGCACAGAAGGAAAAGCAGCTCGAGAAGGAGAAGAACGACCTGACCGGCCAGATCACGGTCACGGCCGTCCAGAGGGAGCTCGCCGACGTCTACGCGGCGCGGGACGAGACGATCTTCCCGCGGAACAAGATCATCGAGGACGCCATCGACCTCAACTACCAGACCATCCGGGAGCGCCACTTCGAGGACGAGCGGGCCCAGCTCGAGAAGCGGACCAAGGCGGAGCTTCAGCTCCTCCAGTCCAAGGCCCGGGCCCACCAGGTGAAGATCAAGCAGTTCGAGGACCAGCTCGCCAACCTCGACATCCGGGCGCCGCACGACGGCATGTTCATCATCAACAAGCAGTGGAACGGCGATAAGTACCGCGTCGGCATGAACGCCTACAGCGGCATGAAGCTGGCCGCCCTGCCCGACCTGAGCGTCATGGAGGCCAAGGTCTTCGTCCTCGAATCCGAGGCCTCGGGGCTCAAGGAGAACCTCCCGGTCTCGCTCAGCCTCGACTATGAGCCGGGGCGCCTCTTCACCGGCAAGATCGCCGGGCTCGACACCATCGCCAAGCCCCTCAACGAGGACAGCCCCCTCAAGTACTTCGAGACGAGGGTCGCCCTCGACGCGACCGACCCGCGGCTGATGAAGCCGGGGATCCAGGTCAAGGCGACGATCTTCGTGGAGAGGCAGGCCGACGTCGTCGCCGTGCCGAACCAGGCCCTCGTCTACGAGCAGGACAAGGCGTTCGTCATGGTCAAGCGCGGCTCGCGGGTCGAGAAGCGGCCGGTCGAGGCGGGCGCCCGGAGCCTGACCCTGACGGTCGTCACCAAGGGCCTCAAGCCCGGCGAGGTCATCCTCCTCGGCGGCGCGGAGAGCGCGACCAAGGCGGGGAAGCCCTCATGAAGATGAAGTTCGAGTTCGCGGAGTCGGTCGAGTCGCTCCTCCACCACAAGCTCCGGACCCTGCTCACGCTGCTGGGCATGATCTTCGGCGTCGGGGCGGTCATCGCCATGCTGAGCATCGGCCGCGGCGCCGAGCGGGAGGCCCTGCAGCTCATCGACACCATGGGCCTGCGGAACATCATCGTCAAGGCCAAGACCTTCGAGGAGAGCAAGCTCAAGGAGATCCGGGAGAACTGCGCCGGGCTCACGCTCCAGGACCTCAACGCGGCCCGGGAGACGCTGCCCTTCCTGAGCACCTACAGCGCGACGAAGCAGATCAAGGCCTACGCTGTCGTCAGCCGCGACCGGGAGAGCGACGCCGAGGTCTGGGGGGTGACGCCGACGCACCTCGAGATGGCCAACCTCAGCATGAGCGCCGGCCGCTTCCTCCTCGCCATCGACGACCTTCTCTACGCCCACGTGTGCGTCATCGGGTCGCGCGTCGCCCAGGTCCTCTTCCCCGGCGAGTCGCCCCTCGGCCGGCCGGTCAAGATCAACCACGTCTGGATGACCGTCGTCGGCGTCCTCAAGGACAAGAACCTCCTCAAGGACGAGTTCCAGGGGATCGCCCTCAAGGGCGAGCAGAACAACATCTACGTCCCGCTCGAGACGGCCCTGAAGGTCTTCCGCTTCGGGAACTACGAGTCGGAGCTCGACGAGTTCCGGGTCCAGCTCAAGTCGGAGATCTCGAGCGCCGCGGCCGCGGCGACGCTGGCCCACCTCATGAAGCGCCGCCACAAGGAGATCGACGACTACGAGATGATCGTGCCCGAGGCCCTCCTCGAGCAGCACCGCAAGACCCAGAACATCTTCACCATCGTCATGGCCTGCATCGCCGGCATCTCGCTCCTCGTCGGCGGCATCGGCATCATGAACATCATGCTCGCCACCGTGCTCGAGCGGACGCGTGAGATCGGGCTGCGGCGGGCCGTCGGCGCGAGGCAGAAGGACATCCGGAGCCAGTTCATCGCCGAGACCGTCTCCATCTCGGCCATCGGCGGCACGGCCGGCATCCTCTTCGGCTTCGCCCTGTCCGTCCTCATCTCGGCCTTCACCGGCTGGCCCGTCGGCTGGACCATCACGGCCGTGCTCCTCTCCTTCTTCGTCTGCACCGTCATCGGCCTGGCCTCGGGGATCTACCCCGCGCTCAAGGCCTCGCGCCTGGACCCCATCGAGGCCCTCCGGCACGACTGACGCCCGGGCCTGGATTGCGGCTCACACGGCGCGCGGCGGAACCGCGCCGATCGCTGGATTCCTGAGAAACCTTGAAGCAGTCGGCAAAGCTGACGGTCCTCGAGGCGCGGAAGTTCGCCTCGAGGCGAGGGCGGGCGTGGACCCGTCGAGAACGGCCCGCGGGCTAGAAATAGACGCGAAAGGAGACGTAGACCACGTCGGGATAGGTGCCGAATTCCGAGCGTAGCGCGCGCGTCGGCAGAGGCGACATCGTCGGCAGGAGCACGGGACACCGCCCGACCCGGACGTAGGCGCCGGCGGCCAGGTCGACGTTCTCGGCGACATTGTACGCGAGCGAGGGCGAGAGGACGGCCGACGGGTCGGTCAGGTTGATGATGAGCAAACCCGTGAAGGGCGTCAGCGCCGTGACCCGGTAGGTCGAGCCGACGCTCAGGTAATGCCGGCCCAGAAGATAGGTCGCGCCGTCCCGGTAGGCGACGGTTCCCGCGAGGGAGGCGTAATCCGCGGGCCTCGCCCCTCCGGCCGAGTTGAAATGGTATTCGACGAAGCCATAGGTCTTCGGGCCGAAGTTGTAATCCATCCCGGCCGAGGCGCGAAAGTAGTCCCCGTCCCCCTCGAGCCGGCCGCCTGCCCGGAGCGCCCGGGATGACGTAGGCCGCTTCCAGCCAGGCGCCCGCACCGCCGACCGAACGGGCCAGGTCCAGGCCGAGAAGCAGGTTCTGGCGGAAGGCCATGGCGAGGCCGGAGATGTCGGTTTTAAACGGTTGATCTTCCCCCTGACGTAGAAAGCGTTATTGGCCGCCCGGAGCTTATCCCCGGACACGAATCCCGCGTCGAGCTCGTCCATCGCCCCGAACGGGACCCTGACCCGGACGGCGTCGACGCCCGTCCGGTCCTCCTTGTCGAGCTCGTTGAAGGCGAAGGGCGCGAGGATGTCGGTCGGGTTGACGACCCGGGCGCTTCCCCAGGCGATGGGCTGCCTTCCCAGGACGATGTCCGCGGCGCCGGTCCGGATCGTGACCATGCACCTGTCCAGGTTGTGGTAGAGGCCGAAGCTTCCGGGTGTCGACCCCGGGCCGGGAACCAGGGGATTACGGAAGTCCGCGATCCTGTAGGACGGCAGGTTCAGGCCGAGCCCGAGGAGGCTTTCGTTGAACAGGCGCGTGTCCTGGATGCGCGGCGAGAGGTCGTAGGCGGCGTCGAACGACGACCCGCTTCGAGGGCCGGAGGGTGAACATGAGCCGCAGCCGGTTCGAGACCGCGCCCATGTCGGGCTCGCCTCACCGTCCCGCTGCCCGAGGCCGCGGCCGGGGGGACGATGAGGATGGAGAAGCTCTTGAAATAGCCGCGGAACGAGACCGCCTCTTCGGCCGGGGCCCCGGCCGCCAGCGCGGCGAGGAGAACGAGTCCCGCGGCGCCCCTCTTCAATTCGTCCCCCGCCGCTCGTCCTTGGCGACCCGGCCGTCATGGAGCGTGATGACACGGTCGGCGCGCTCCATGATCATCCGGTCGTGGGTCGAGAAGAGAAAGGTCATCCCCGTCTCTCGTTCAGCCGCCGCATCATGTCGAGGAGCTCGGAGCCGGTCTCGGAATCCAGGTTGGCGGTCGGCTCGTCGGCCAGGATCATGTCGGGCCGCGATACCATGGCCCGGGCGATGGCCACCCGCTGCTGCTGGCCGCCCGAGAGCCTGGGCGGGAAGCGGTCCTCGAACCCGTCCAGCCCCATCTCCCCGAGGATCTCCTCGACGCGCGCCGTCCGCTCCTCCGTGCGGGACGCCCTGGAGGAGCATGATGTACTCGATGTTCTCCGCGGCCGTGAGGACCGGGATCAGGTTGTAGGCCTGGAAGATGAAGCCGATGTGGTCCCGCCGGAAATCCGAGAGCTCGTTGCCGCTCATCCGGGAGATCAGCTTGTCCTTCGAGCCAGATCCGGCCGGCCGTCGGGCTGTCCAGGCCGGAGATGAGGTTGAGGAACGTCGTCTTGCCCGAGCCCGAGGGCCCGACGATGGCCGTGAACTCGCCGGCCCGGACGGCGACGTCGATCCCCCGCACGGCGGGGACGACGAGCCCGTCCGCCCGATAGTCCTTGGTCAGCCCCTCGGTGACGATGACCGCGTCCTGTCGATCGTTCATCGCGTGCTCCTTCACAGGCTCTTGCGCAGCGCGTCGGCGACGCGCATCCTCCCGGCGACCACGGCGGGGTAGAGGCCCATGAGCAAGGTGAACAGGAAGAGCGCCGCCGGATAGATCAGGAATTGCCGGACGTCGAGGACGGGATAGAGGAGGTCAACGAACGTCGTTCCGGCGAACTCGATGCCCCGGTAGTCGATGCCGATCTTCGAGACCGCGAGGGTCAGCCCCAAGCCGAGGACCGAGCCCATGGCGATGCTCAGGACGGCCAGGGCCCCGGCCTCGCAGACGATGAGCCGGCGCACGCCCGACGGCCGCGTCCCCACGGCCCGCAGGACGCCGAACTCGAACATCCGCTCGTAGAGCGACATGAACAGGGTGTTGATGATGCCGAAGGCGACGATGCCGAAGAGGATGACGGCCATGAAGGCCAGCGAGACCCAGAGCATCCTCATGACCCCCTCGAGCTGGGGGAGGAGGACCGTCCAGCCGACGGCCTCGTTGCCATCCGTCGAATACTCGGTCCAGAAGGGATTGCCCTTCTCGGAGGCGAAGGCGATGGACCTGAACTTGAGGGCGATCTCGTGGACGCCCTGACCGATCCCCAGCATCTTCTGCGCCTTGTCCAGCCGGACGAAGGCCAGGCCCTCGTCCATCTCCTCGATGCCGAACCGGTAGATCCCCGAGACGCGGAACATGTCCTGGGAGAGGTCGCCCGTCCCGGCCTGCGACACCGTGACCACGACGCGGTCACCCAGGCCGACAGCGAGCCGGCCGGCCAGGCCGTTGCCGATGACGATGTCGCGCTCCCCCGAGCCCGCGAAGAAGGTCCCCTGCCGGATGCTGTCGGCGAGGCGGGAAAGGCGCTTCTCCCGGGCCGGGTCGACGCCGACGAGCATGACCGAGCTGACCTCGGCCGGCGAGGTGACCATGCCGAAGCTCTCCGCGCGCGGGGCGAAAGCCTCGACCTCCCGGTCCTTGCCGAGCCCGGCCATGACCGCCTCGGGCCGGACGATGGTGAGGCCGACCTCCTGGGTGAGACGGAAGCCCTGGCGGTGGATCTGCCCCTCGCCGAGATACGCGGCCGTCGACGACTCGATCATCGTCCGCTTCATCCCCTGGATCAGGGCGTCCGTGAAGATCAGCGCGGCCAGGCCGACGCCGATGGCGATGCCAGCGATGACCGTCCGGCGCTTGTTGCGGAAGAGGTTGCGCCAGGCGAGCTTGATCGTCAAGTCCCAAGGCGTCCCCCTAGTGCATCCTCATCGTCCGGGCCGGCTCGGTCCGCGAAGCCTTCACCGCCGGGACGAGGCTGACGAGGACCGCGCAGGCGAGGACCGTGACCGCCGGGATGATGAAACTCCGGAGGTTGATCTCGGACCTCATCGTGTCGAAGACCATGCCGCCGTACGTGAGCCCGGAGCCGAATTTGATGCCGTGGCGGGCGAGGAAGGCATTGGCGCCGAGGCCCAGGCCGGCCCCGATCGATCATGGCGATCGTCGTGAGGATTACCGACTTCGAGGAGGACGAGCCCGACGATGCGGCGCGGCTTCGTGCCCAGGGCCTTGAGCAACCCGTACTCCCGCCTCCGCTCGAGCACGGACATCAAGACCGTGTTCAGCACCCCCATGGCGACGATGATGACGATGACGACGAGCATGACCCACATCCCGGCCTTGTCCGCCTGCATCGCTTCGTAGAAGGACTTGGCGAAGACCTGCCAGGGGTCGACCGAGAGGCCCGCGTCGTCGATGGCCGCGGCGATCGTCCGGCTCATGTCCCGGGCGCGGCCGAGCTTATCGACGATGACGGCGATCTCGTGGACCTTGCCGCCGAGGACGAGATAGTCCTGGGCCGTGGCCAAGGGGAGATACGCGGCCGTCCGGTCCGTCAGGCTGTCGCCGGTCGCGGCGATCCCCGCCAGCGGGATAGCGGTCCTCGGCGATGGACCCGTCGGCGCCCTGGGAGAGGAGGACGACGTCGTCGCCGGGGCCTGGCCTTGAAGGACCTCGGCCAACCCCTCGCCGAGGATGACCTCGCGGGCCAAGGCGCTCTCGAAGAACGCGGCCGTGCGACGAGCTTGCGGTCGAAGCGCGGTGGCCCGGCCTCGCGGTCCGGGTCGATGCCGATGATCTGGACCCCGGCGCTCCTGTCGCCGACGGCGGCCAGGCCGGCCGAATAGACCCTGGGGGTCCATGACTCGACGCCCTTCGTCCGGTCCAGGATCGCCCCGATCCTCGAGGGGTCGGCGATCGTCTTGTCCAGGCTCGGGCGGCCGAGATAGGTCCTCTCGTGGATCTGGATGTGGCCGAGCCGCGTCCGCGTGAACTGGTCGATGATGGCGTCGTAGCTGCCGTCCGACCAGCCGATGAAGATGACGGCCAGGGCGAACCCGCCGACGACGCTCAAGCCGGTGAACAGGGTCCGGCGCCTCTGCCGGAAGACGTTCCGGAAGGCCATCTTCCAGGTGACCACTCTAGCGCCCTCCCTGGAGGTTGCGGAGCGTGAAGATCTCGGGGGCCAGGGGGATGTCGAACTCGGCCTCGACGTAGCGCAGAACAGTCTTGTGGCCCTCCGCGTTCCGGGGCACGAGCTCGAGCGTCGCCGGGATCCTCCGGCCGCCGAAGGCCCGCACGTCGCCGAACGTGATCTCGCGGGCCAGGCCGCCCTTCTCGTCGTAGTATTTCTCCCAGACCGGCTCATAACCCTTTTCGCGGACGGCCAGGACGATGAACCCCCAGACGATCGGCAGCCCTTCCTTGGGGACGCACTTGACGTAGAGAAGGCCCGGCTGCGGCGACTCGGGGTCGGTCATCTCGAAGTGATAGGATTCGGCGAAAGTGAATTCCTTGACCAGGTCGTCGTTGGTGAAATCCGAGCCCATCCATGAGCTCATCATCATGGACGGCGGGATCTTCAGGACCTTGGCGGCCTTCGGCAGGTAGTTCCACATCTCGTTCCCGATCCGGAGGGTCGCGAAGCCCTCCTCCTTCTTGGGCTCGAGGATGCGGATGAAGGTGTCCTTCATCCCTCGGCTCCAGACGCGCATCCGGAGCGTGCGCCGCCAGCTCGGTGTGACGACCTCCATCTCGACCAGGGCCTGGCTCGTCCGGCTGCGGTAGAGGCTGTCGATCTCGCGCACGATCCTCTCCGCGCGGCGGGCCGAGGCGTCCTGCGGCCGGAGCGACGCCGGGAGGAAGACCGCGGCGGCCAGGCCGAGGGTCAGGCCACGCCATAGGCCGCTCATCGTCCGTGGTGCGCTCATCGGATCCTCCCGGCGGAGTCTCTGCCGGCGGCGGCCCACGGCATTCCGCCTCCCGGGGGGAGGACGGATCGTCGGCCGCTCCCCGGCCGATCCCATTCTATTACAGACGGGGCCGCGTGAGAACCGGCCGAAGAAACGGGTTCCTTTGGATTTGCGCCGCGGATTCAGTTAAAATGGTCGCGTCGTGATGTGGCCCGACTCGTCGCCCAGGCCGTTCCGGGCGGCGGATCCCCCGCCTTGAGCCCCTCGAGGGGCTTCACCCCGGCGGGATGACAACGAGTCCACGGGCTTCGACATGAAAGTCTTATCTCGCGATAACCTGGTCGTCCGGGCGGCTCGCGCGCCCTCCCCGAGAACGTCCGCCAGGTGACCCAGACGGTCGTTCTCAGCCTGGCCGCCGGCCTATCCTCCGTCCTCTTCCTCCTCGTTACGAATCTTTTCTTCTCCCTGACCTATCTCCAGTTCGCCTCGCGGTCGAAGCTGTTCTTCGCCGTGGCCAGCTTCGCCCTGATCATGAGCACGTCCATTGCGGTCGGGTTCTTGCTCAACGTCTTCGCGCCGAACGCGGCGGGAAGCGGCATCCCCCAGGTCAAATCCGCTTACTGGAAAGAGCTCGGCTACCTGCCCTTCCGTTCGGCCCTGATCAAGTTCGCGGCCGGCGTCCTCAGCATCGGCGGGGGCAACAGCCTCGGCCGCGAGGGTCCTTCCGTCTTCATCGGGGCCGGCGTCGCTTCCAACCTTGCGGGCGTGATGGGCATCTCCCGGCGCGAGCGCCGGGCGCCGACGCTGATGGGGGGCTCGGCCGGCCTGGCCGCCGCCTTCAACAGCCCCATGGCCTCCATCACGTTTGCCATCGAGGAGATCACGGGCGACCTCAACAGCCGGTACCTGGGGCGGGTCGTGCTGTCGTCCGTCCTGGGCGCCTTCGCCGTCTACGCGGTCATCGGCCGGCAGCCGGCCTTCTCCCTTCCCGTCATCGAGAACGTCAGCTGGCTCCATTACGCCGTCGTCCCGCTGGCCGCGGCGGTGGCCTCGCTCGCCGGCGTGGCCTTCCAGCGCGGGACGATGCTCCTTCGGGCTCGGATGAAGACGGTGACGTCCGTCCCGCCCTGGATGAAGCCGGCGTTCGGCGGCTTCACGACCTGGGTCCTGGGCGTCTCGATGTTCCTGCTGGCGGGCAAGATCGGCGTCTTCGGGCTGGGCTACCAGGACCTGAGCAACGCCCTCAAGAACGGCTACGAGTGGAAGATCGCCGGGCTCATGGTCGTCGCCAAGCTCCTGGCGACGATCGCCAGCTATGGCTTCGGCGGCTGTGGCGGCATCTTCGCGCCCCTGCTCTTCATCGGGGGGATGAGCGGCTATTTCATCGGTGGCCTGGCCGGGACCTGGATCCCGCTGACCCCGGCCGACCACATCGTCCTCTCCGCGGTGGGGATGAGCGCCTGCCTCGGCACCGTCGTCGGGGCGCCCCTGACGTCCCTGCTGATCGTTTTCGAGATGACCCACCAGTTCGCCCTCGTTCCGGGCCTCATGATCGGGATGATCGTCAGCCGGGCGGTCGGCCGTCTCGCCGGTCATCTCAATTTCTACGACGAGAGCCTCGTCCAGGACGGCCACGAGCTCCACAAGATCCACCCTCCGCACGACCTCCAGAGCTGGCAGAGGCTGCCGGTCTCGGCCATCGCCAATCCCAAGCCGGTCGTGATCCGGGACCTGAACCTCGGAAAGATGCACGCGATCGTGGACCGGTATCCCTATAATTGCTTTCCCGTCGAGGTCGGGGGGCAGCTGAAGGGGGCCCTGACGCGGGCGCAGATCCTCGAGGCCATCTTCAGGAAGGAGCAGCCGGAGATCCGCAACGTCGTCACGTGCCTGCCGGACCAGACGGTCCGCGAGGTCGGCGACAAGTTCATCGAATCCCCGCTCAATGTCCTCGTCGTCGTCGACCCCGAGTCCGGGGCGATCCGCGGCATCATCACCCTCCACGACCTCATCCGCGCCCAGGAGGCCATCAACACCTGAGGGCTTGAGCCTGATGGGCCGCGGGGCGTCGTGCCCGGGGCGAGGGCAACTGCCGCCTCGGCGGAGCGCAACGGAGGACCCGCGTCGCGGGTTGAAGGTTGAGAATGGACGCGCATCGACCTGAAAAAAAGCCTGCAGCGGCCGCCTGGAAGGCGGCGCTCGCGCCGTCGGTCCTCGTCCTCTGTCTTCTGCTCTCCGTCGTCATGGCTGTCGCACGGCCTCTGCCCCACGCCCACAAGTACGATCTCTGTATCGGGCTCGTCTTGAGGCTCTTGATCATCTGGCTCCTCTATCGCGTCGTCCCCGGATGGGTGTTCCGCAGGGGTTTTCTGCTCCTCGTCCTGCTGTACGGCCTGGGCGAGGGAACCTACCAGCTGGCGACCATCGACCCTCAGACCGAACTCGTCCCGCACTATGCCTCCGTTTTCGAGGCCATGAAGGAGGGCCGGAACCCCTACGCCTGCGGGACGATCTATCACCAGGGCGAATTCAAGAGGCCGGTCTACGGCGACTTCAATTATCCGCCCATGGAGATCTACCCGTACTGGGCGGCCTCCGTCATCGCGGGGCGTTGGACGAGCGGGGTCCTGACGGCAACGATGCTCCTCCTCCAGGCGCTCGCCTGCGTCGTGTTCGTTTTCACGTGTGCTAAGGTGACGCCCCGGTACTTGTTGCCCTTCGTGCCCGTCTTCCTGTTCGAGGAGATCCATACGAACCCGGCCATGACCCTGCTCGCGGTCGCCCTGATCCTCGGGGCCGTTGTCCGCAGCCGGGAGAAGGCGACCCGGCGCCCGCGCCTTCTCGTCGCCTTCCTTTTCGGGGTCGGCCTGGCGACGAAGTTCCTGGTCATCCCTCTCGCCGCGGCGTACTACGCGAACCGGCTCGGCCGCGGCGGGGGCGGCGAGAGGCGGCGATTCCTCGACATCGCCCTGGAGGCGGGGACGACTCTTGCGACGGCCCTTTTCCTCATGGCCCCCTTCGGGGTCGTTCCGGTCCTCAAGAACACGGTCCTGTTCAATCTTGTCCTGAAGGACAGGGCGGCGCTGACGACCTTCTTTCCGAACGTCCTCTCCGGCCTGATGAGCTGGCTGCGCCTGGACACGTTTTACCCCTTTCTCGCCGTCGCCCTGCTCGCCGCGGCGGTCTGGGCGGCCTCGAAGCTCGAGCTCTTTTCGGGGCTGCTGGCGGCGGCCTTCACCTTCCTCCTCGTCGCGCCGACCCCGAGGAGCCAGTTCATTCCGTCCGTCCTCTACATCGCCGTTGTCGGGATCATTATTACTCATGGCGAGCGGGGAGCGATCCCGGCCGCCTGCCTCAGACCCGGCAGCGTCGGGTCCCGCGGCGGGCTCGCCTGACCCGGCCGCGGGTTCCCCGGAGGCCTGTTTGGATTATCGGAGCGGGAGGTGCTATAGTGGTTCGAGCCCGGGTCGGCGGACAATCGCTCGATCGCGGGCCAGAGAGAAAGAGGGATGGACAGGGTCAAACAGTTCCCGATCGTTCTTTCGTCCCTCCTCCTTCTTCTCGCCCCAGGCCGGCACGCCCAGGCCCAGACGACCGTGAACCCGGCCATCAGCTTCATCGGCGATATGAGGCTCACCGGGCTCCGCAATGCCCCTCCCGATGTCGGCGAGAACAAGTTCGTTTTCAACTTCAACGAGCTGGAGATCGTGGCCGGAAGCGCCCTCAACCCGTACGCTCGCGCCGACGTCACCCTCGGCGTTTCCAAGGGCGGGGTCGATATCGAGGAGGCCTTTGCGACACTCCTCCGCGGCTTGCCCCTGAACCTTCAGGTCAAGGCCGGCCAGTACCGGGTGGATTTCGGGAAGCTCAACACGCAGCATACCCATCAATGGTCCTGGGTCGAACGGCCATTGATGTTCCAGCGCTTCTTCGGCGAAGAGGGCCTGGACGCCGCCGGGGTCAACATCTCGAGCATGGCCGGCGTGGGGCGGGCGGCCCTGACCGTCTCCGGGAACGTCTTCTCCGGAGGGTCCTATTGGGGAGACCCGCAGAGCACGAACTTCCATAACCTGGCCGAGAGCGCCCGGGTCTCGCTCTTCGCGCCGCTGACGAGCCACGCCAATATCGAATGCGGCTTTTCCGGCCTGACCACGCGGCAGGGGGCGGCGCCGGGAGGCCGGACGACGATGGGGGACGTCGACTTCAAGTACAAGTGGAAGCCGGACATGTACCGGTCGGTTGTCTTCGTCCTCGAGTCACTGGTCGGCTCGCACCTCGTCACCGGAGGGGGCGAAGCCCCTCCGCCGCCAGTCCGGGTCACCGCCGCGGGGCTGTTCTCCAGCCTCGACGTTCAATTCCGGCGCCAGTTCGACGCCGGGGCCTTCCTCGATTATTCCCAGACCCCCGCGCTCGAAAGGACCTCCCAGACCGGCTTTGGCGTTTTCGCCGGCTTTTCGCTCGTCGAGGAGACCTATCGTCTCGGACTCCTCCTGAGGCGGGACCAGGGCTCCGCCCTCGCCCGGCCCTATCAAACAGTCATCGTCCAGCTCCTGTGGTCTCTGGGGCCGCACAAGCCCCACCAGTTCTAAGGAGGAGAACGGCATGAAATCGCGAGCGGCCATCGTCCTCGTCGGCTCGGCCCTGCTGAATTTCCAGGCGTTCGCCGCCGTCCAAATCGTGGCCTCGACGACGGACATCAAGTCCATCGCCGAGTCCATCGGCGGCGACCGGGTCACGGTGAGATCCATCGCGACGGGGAAGGACAATCCCCACTTCGTCGAGGCCCTGCCGAGCTACATGATCATGGTCTCGAAGGCCGCCCTTTATCTCAAGATCGGGCTGGGGCTCGACTTTTGGGCCGACCCGATCATCGACGGCTCGCGCAACGGCCGGCTGGCCGTTGCGGACTGCTCGGAGGGCGTCGAGGTCCTGGAGAAGCCCTCGGGCCCGGTGGACGCGTCGATGGGCGATGTCCACCCCCAGGGCAACCCGCATTATTGGCTCGACCCGCGGAACGGCCTGATCATGGCCCGCAACATCGAACGGGCCCTGGCCCGGGTCGACCCGGCCAACGCGGGAGCTCTACGAAGCGAACCTCCGGCGGTTCGAGGTCGCGCTCGGGGCCAGGATCGAGGCCTGGCGCAAGGCCGCCGAGCCGCTCCGTAGCTTGGAGATCGTGACCTATCATGATTCCTGGCCGTATCTCTGCGCGTTCCTCGGCATGCGGGTGGCCGGCTTCGTCGAACCCAAGCCGGGGATCGAGCCGACGGCCTCCCACATCGCGGAGCTCATCGACCTCATGAGATCGCGGCGCATCCGCGTCATCGGCAAGGAACCTTATTTCTCCGTTAACGCGCCGAAGACGATCGCGGCGGCCACGGGGGCCCGGATCATCGACCTCCCGCCGTCGGTCGGGGGAGCCGAGGGGACCGGAGATTATTTCTCCCTCTTTGACGTCCTCCTCGCCCGCCTGTCCTCGGCGGCCGGCGGTCGGCCGTGATCCACCTCTTCTCGTATTCCTTCGTCCAGGTCGCCCTCCTGGCCGCGCTCGTGCTCGCGGGCATCCATTCCTACCTCGGCTTCCACGTCGTCAGCCGGGGCGTCATCTTCGTCGATATCTCCATGGCCCAGGCGGCGGCGTTCGGCTCCGTCCTGGCGATCATCCTGGGTTGGGGGGAGCACTCCTGGCCGACATACTTCATGAGCCTGTTCTTCACCCTGGCCGCGGCGGCCCTGATCTCGGTTTCCAGGACCCGCGACAACCACATCCCCCAGGAGGCCTTCATCGGCATCATCTACGCGGGATTTGCGACCATGGCCATGCTGCTCCTGGCCAGGCACGCCGGAGGGTCCGAAGAACTCGAGGCGGTCCTGGCCGGCTCGCTCCTGACGATCCAGATGCACGACCTGATCTCCATGGCCGTGCTCTACGCGGCGGTCGGTGTCTTCCACTGGCTCCTGAGGGGCCGGTTCTTCCGCATCTCCCAGGACCGGGCGGGCGCGGTCAAGGCCGGCTGGAAGGTCGGCTGGTGGGATTTCCTGTTCTACGCGTCGTTCGGGCTCGTTGTGACCTCCTCGGTCCATGTCGCCGGCGTCATGCTCGTCTTCGCCTTCCTGGTCATCCCCCCGGTCATCGCGCTCCTCTTCACCCGGACCCAGGGCCTCAGGCTCGCGGTCGGCTGGACGGTCGCGTTCGCGGGGAGCGTCATCGGGATCGCCGCCTCGGTCGGGATGAACCTGCCGGCCGGGCCTTCGGTCATCGCCTCGCTGATCATCCTCCTCTTGGCGGCCGTGGCGGTCAGGCGGTTGATCATCCCGGCGGCGCCGCACATGAAGGGCAACGGATGATGGTCACGGACGGGAGGAAAGGAGAACGGGCATGTTGAGACGTTTCGTGGTCGGCTTGTTGGTCGTGGCGATCGCGGCTTTCTGCGTGTTCTACCTGGTCCGTCACGGGTTCAATGTGCCGGGGAAGAAGGGGGAGGAAGCGGCCCCAAGGACCATGACGCAGGTCATCTCCACCGACCTCGTCCGGAAGAACGCCGCCAACGATTCCTGGGACCGCGAGCTCTGCCAGGGGCAGCCCGCGCGGCAGGCGCCGGTCCTGACCATGGAGCTCGAGAAGGTCTGGCTGACCGACAGGCCCATCCTCTTCGTCGGGAAGATCGCGGACGTCCGGTCGGAGGGGGGCGACGACCGGCTCGTCGTCGACCGCGACATGTACTGGGCCGCGATGCTCTCGCGTCCCCTCCTGACGACGGACCTGCGGATATCGATCCTCTGTCCGAAAGCCCTGCTGGACGCCTTCATCGCGGCCAACCCGGATTACCTCGACCCGGGCAACGGCATCGCCGTCGTGGCCAAGATCGATTCGGTCGAGACCGTGCCGGAGGCCGGGAGCGCGGAGGGAGGCCGGCCGTCGGCGAAGACCGGCCGCGGCAAAGCCATCGACCTGGTATGCCTCAGGAAGCGCTGAGCCGGGCTACCGGCGCGCGGTGAGAGGGCCGCGGCCTTCTTGACAGGCGCCCGCGGTCCGAAATACCATCTCGCTATGATCACGCCCCGCCGGGTCCTCATTGGCGCGGTCCTCATTTGCGCCGCCGTTTCCGTCCTCTTCGTCGCCTCTCGGACGCCGGCCCGGGCGGCCGCTCCCGGCCAGGCCGCCGCGCCCAACACCCTGACCGCGGCCGAGGTCAAGGGCGGCTGGAAGCTCCTCTTCGACGGCAAGACGATGAACGGCTGGCGCGGGGCCTACATGAAGACGCTCCCGGCGCGCGGCTGGGAGGTCCGGGACGGGATGCTCATCGTCGACGAGTCGGGCGGCGGCGAGGCGGCCTTCGGCGGCGACATTGTCACCGTCGACGAGTTCTCGAGCTTCGACCTGCGCGTGGACTTCATGCTGACCGAGGGCGCCAACAGCGGCATCAAGTACTTCGTCATCGAGGCGGAGCCGCGGACGCCGGGCTCGGCCAAGGGGCTCGAATACCAGCTCCTCGACGACGCCCGCCACCCCGACGCCAAGCTGGGCATCGCCGGAAACCGCACCTGCGCTTCGCTCTACGACCTCCTCCCGGCCGAGAACAAGCCGCCGGTCGCGCCCGGCGCCTGGAACATCGTGCGCGCATCGTGGTCAAGGGGAGGCACGTCGAGCACTGGCTCGACGGCATCAAGGTCCTCGAATACGAGCGCGGCGGGCCGGAGTTCCTCGCCCACAAGGCCGAGAGCAAATTCAAGGACATCCCGGGCTTCGGCGAGTATCCCTCGGGCCACATCCTCCTCCAGGACCACGGCAACCGCGTCTTCTTCCGGAACATAAAGATCCGAGTCCTCCAACCCGGGACCAAGGAGGCGCCATGACGACCCGCCGCGAATTCCTCAAGGGGCTGGCCATCGGCTCGGCCGGGCTGGCCGCCGCCGGCATGGACGCCCGGAGCTATGCCCGCATCCTCGGCGCGAACGAGCGCGTCCAGTTCGCCATCATCGGGCTCCACGGCCGCGGCTACGCCCACCTCGACTGCCTCCGCCAGTGCGGAAACGCCCTGGTCACCCACGTCTGCGACGTCGACCGCAGGGAGCTCGACAAGTTCGCGACCGCGGCCGCGCAGGCCTTCGGCCGGGCCCCGGTCGCGGAGAAGGACTTCCGCCGCGTCCTCGGATCGAAGGACGTCGACGCCGTGACCATCGCCACACCCGAGCACTGGCACGCGCCGATGGCCATCGCCGCGCTCCAGGCGGGAAAGCACGTCTACGTCGAGAAGCCCTGCAGCCACAACCCGCGGGAAGGGGAGCTCCTCGTCGCGGCCCAGAAGAAATACGGCAAGCTCGTCCAGATGGGGAACCAGCAGCGCTCCTCCGAGCACACGGCCGAGATCGTCGGCAAGATCCGCGACGGGCTCATCGGCCGGCCGTACTTCGGCAAGGCCTGGTACAGCAACACGCGGGCGGCGATCGGGGTCGGCCAGGTGGTCCCCGTGCCCGAGGCCCTCGACTGGGAGCTCTGGCAGGGCCCGGCGCCGCGGCGGCCCTACAAGGACAATATCCACCCCTACAACTGGCACTGGTTCTGGAATTGGGGGACGGGCGAGACGCTCAACAACGGCACCCACGAGGTCGACGTCTGCCGCTGGGCCCTCGGCGCCGATTACCCGGACTCGGTCACGGCCTCGGGCGGCCGCTACCATTTCAAGGACGACTGGGAGTTCTACGACACGCTCGTCACGAGCTTCGACTACGGCGACCGGATGATCACCTGGGAGGGCATGTCCTGCCAGGGCAAGCAGTATTACGGCCGGAGCCGCGGTGTCACCATCCACGGCACGGAGGGCACGGTCCTCGTCGACCGGGAGGGCTACCAGGTTTTCAGTTTGGACGACAAGCTGTTGAGCGAGTTCGACACGCGTCAGAAGCGAACGACGACCCAGGACCTCCAGAGCATCGACGACATGACGACGCGGCACTTCCAGAACCTCATCGACGGCATCCGCAAGGGCGAGCGGCTGCGGTCGCCGGTCGAGGAGGGGAACGTCACCGTCACCATGCTCCAGCTTTCGAATATCGCCTGGAAGGTCGGCCGGGCCCTGCATCTCGACCGGAAGACGGGGCACATCGTGGGCGACGACGCGGCCATGGGGATGTGGGGCCGCGAGTACGAAAAAGGATGGGAACCGAAGATCTGAGGGCGCCTTCGATCTGGCCGAAGCGTCCACGAATTAGGACATCCGTATGGTGAGCTGGCCCGGCTTTTGCCGGCGTCACGGCGCCGTCAAAGGTCTCGAACTCCGGCATAAATCATTATAAATCAATCTGATGGAGAAGCCCGCTCTGTCCGGCCGCGGCGCTGGTATGAAATTTGCTTTATAATTCGACCTGGAGCGTGTGACCGACGAACGAAGACAAGGAGGAAGGACGATGAAAAGGACGCTGAAGAAAGGGTTGCCGATTCTGGCCCTGGTCGCCCTCATGGCCGGGCTGGTTTCCTGCTACCACCCCTACGGATACCGCTTCTACCCCGGCACGCCGCGGTTCGCCCCGACCAATCCCGGCATGGTCGAGCTCCTGAGGCGGGAGCCCAAGCGTGATCACATTCAGCTGGGCGAGGTCTGGATCCGGCCGGATCCCGGGATGAGCCGCGGCTACGTCGAGGGGATGCTGCGGGAGCAGGCCGCGGCCATGGGCGCCGAGGCCATCGTCATCGTTGCCGACCGCTACTTCCGCGAAGGCGTCGCCTATAACTACTGGAGGGGCCCGGCGACCTATTACGAGCGGCAGATCGTCGGCGTCGCCATCCGCTTCCGGCGCTAGCGTCGCGCGGCAGACGGCTCCTGATCAGGGGAGGCGGAGCCGGACGAGCGTCGCGCCCCAGCCCCCGGCCATCGGGTCGGCGTCCTCGAAAGAGGCGACGTTCGGGTTCTTCCTCAGGATTCCGTGAACGATCGCCTTGAGCGTCCCCGTCCCCTTGCCGTGGATGATGCGGACCTCGGTGATGCCGCGCCGCAGGCACTCCTCGAGATACTCCGGCACCAGGTCCTTGACGTCCTTCGGGGCGAAGGTGTGGAGGTCGAGGACACCGTCGATGGGGATCTTCACGGGGTCGTCTTCGGGCATCGCGGCGCGGGCTCCGGCCCTATCTTAGCATGTTTCCCCCATATGCGCCGGGGTTTGACAAGCGGGCCGAGACTCATCTAAACTAGAGGCGCTTTTTGGCCCGTTAGCTCAATCGGTAGAGCAGCGGACTCTTAATCCGCGGGTTGTAGGTTCGAGCACGTTTTCCCCATATGCGCGGAGGTTTGACAAGCGGCATCAACTCATCTAAACTAGAGGCGCTTTTTGGCCCGTTAGCTCAATCGGTAGAGCAGCGGACTCTTAATCCGCGGGTTGTAGGTTCGAGTCCTACACGGGTCATTTCTTTTTTTCCCGACGAATCACTCACTTAGCTTACGCTTTTCTTCGACCCCTGATCCATTTGACCCCACTCTCTCCGTCCGCGCAGGCATAATCCTCTTGTAATGCTTCCTAGGGCCGATCAGTATTGACAGGCAGCGGAAAAAGGCCTATATGACAGTCGGGTCGGGCAATCGAGATGGCGGGGGGACCGTGAGTCCTTGGTTTGGGCTCTATTCCTTCCATTTCTTCTGGGTAGGAGGTTTTCTATGCTTTTACGGGCAAACTATCAGACAAAATGGTCAGGCGTGGTTGTCCGATGCAGTCACGCCGTGCTCCTGTCCGTCGTGTTGATTCTTGGGAGCATCTATGCCGCCCCCACAGATTGCTCAGAAAACAGGCCTATAGATTCTGTCCAGGCAATGCTCGCGGATGCGAAGTTCCAGCAGGCATTGAATGTTTCGAAAGGGATAGATCCCAGCAATACGCGGATCGTCTACCTTGTGCTCAATCATGAAACGCTCAGCTGGAGCGTGTATCATTCTCACAGTCGGGGATCGGCCATCTCCGTATCGGAGGACAAACAGGCTGTTCTCCCGGGGCCGGATGGGAATCCCCGAGTTGTGCGTGCGCGAGATGAAAAGCCGGTTTTGGTTGTCGTAAGGACAAACCCTTTTCGCTACTCGTACGAAGCCACAGTCTCTCCCCCTCAATACAGCCCAGACGCTGCGACGATGGGGGCGGCTCTAAGCGCGATCGGTGCCGCGAACTTGGTCATGGTCGATGACAGGAGGCAGGCCAAAAAGAGGCTCGATCGTCTTCTTAAAAAAGGGGCGGAGCTTTCTCAAGAAGAACGAAAAGCGAAAGAAGATGCACAGAAGAGGATTGAGGTCGAAGGTGTGGTCTGCAAAGCTCTCTATGCCCTTAATGACATGGTAACAGAGCGCGAGCTCATTCAAAGCCTAGTAAGGCGACTCGAGACTGGCGACGACACGCCATGGCCGCCGAGCCTCGAGTTCGTGGCGGGTATGGCTCAAAATGGTCTCGTCGCTCTCGACGAATTTGAACGGATAGCTGCGAACCTGCCAAAGCCCCGCTCCTGTTATCAGGTATGGGGGCCGTTGGCACGGCTTGCCGCTCTTCCCAATGTCGAAGAAGACGACCTAGCAGCTGCCCGAGCTGAAATGCTCAAGATCAATGCCCAAGGCGATTATCGGTGTGAAGAGATGGTGAAGGACGCGTTCATCGCACTGGAGAAATTGGAAGAGACGCTTAGAAAGGAGCCTGTCGTTTCCTCTGCCGAGAGCGATGAACAAAAGGCCGTCTTCCGTGAGTTTCAGAACGATTGGCTAATAAGGGTCGCCCTCATATCGAATAATGTGCTTCGCAGCGAAGAAAGACTTTACTGCCGCCGCGGCTCAGCTCAAGAAGTTTGTCCAACTCGGGAGAACACAGGCGCTCCTCCCCCTGATGGGCTACGGTTGGACTTGGCCATTGGCCGGGAAAATCGCGGTTGTGGCGCCGCCGTTTCCTAGCCAGATTTGGCTCCAGGATAACCCTGGGATCCTCTCCATCAAGGCAGATTCGTCGGTCTCCCCGGAATGTCCTTGTCTTAAGCCGACGGGGATCGAGAAGAAATTCCTCTTCGTTAGCCACCGGGAATCATTCCTCGGCTTTGGTATCGGAATTACCGCCTTTAAGGGGATTACTGACCCATCGTTCGGAACGATCCCGGCGGATCCTACCAATCCTGGTGGCCAGGTGGAAATTGTGCGTACGACAGAAGACTCCCACTGGGGCACAATCGTGGCTATGGTGTTCTTGCGGGCGCGCCCGTTGTTCTGTAGCAACGCGCAGCAGAAACCGCTCGAACTCGGTCTGGAATTCGGTTTTGGCCTTAATTCTCTAAGGAAGACGGCTCTGTTCGTAGGACCGAGTATCGAATTCCATCGTTTTGTACGCCTCGGCATTGGCGCGACATGCCAGGCCATTACTCGCCTTGGCAACGGGCTAACGGAAGGGGCCGACGTTGCTGCGGCGGCTAACCTGCACACTCAAGCGGGGTTGCAGTGGCGTTTCTACGTCGGACTCACGTTCGCGCTCGACGCCCTCCCGATGTCGTCGCCGTCCAAGTAGCAAGGTCGGTTAAGGCGCGTCTGGAGGTCATGATTCGGAGCAAAGATGGGCTTGACTATTATCTCGGGGTTACTTAGTATAATCTCAGGTCTATTTTCAAGGAGGGGTGAAAATGGAAAAATTTACAAAGCAGCATCGAGATTTGCCGAATTTCGTCCTTCTACTCAATCAAATCGGAAACTATCTGAGGAATCCGGCAAGCGCAACTGCGGCGGATCTTGTTTCAGCACAAGAGGCGTTGGATACTATTATTGAAGCGATTTATGGCGTAGGCCCTGGCCATTGCAAGGTCGCACCGCCGGTGGCTGCCCCATTCCCTCAGCCTTGAGCCTGATATACGTCTGAATAGGGGAAGTCGTCTCAAGGAGAGCTAATCCTACCTATCCGGGTTGCGCTTAGGGACGAGCCGTCTCTGGGCTGCCTTGAACTCCACGGCTTTACCGTCATGCTGACGGAAGAGTGCAACTTTCGTTGCGCTTACTGTTCTCAGACGAGACGAAGACAGCGATTGGGGTTCTCGACCCTCGCCAAAGCGATAGATTTCTTCCGTCCCTTTTTCGGTCCCGGATGCTACGTCAGCTTTTATGGCGGCGAACCGCTCCTGGCCTTTAATGAGCTCAAGCGAGCTGTCGAATATGTGGAGAAACTGTCGAAGAAGAATGACCGAGAGGTCCGATATGCTCTGACCACGAACGGCAGTCTCCTCGACGAGGAGATTCTCGGTTTTCTCGAGGAACACGAGTTTACTCTGATGCTGAGCTTCGACGGCCAAGCCCAGGATATATCGAGAAAAAAAGGGACTTTTGACCTCTTAACGTCCCTCATTCCCAAGATCTTGGCAAAGCCCGGGATCCTCTTGGAAACCAATAGCGTCTTCAGCTCGGAGACGGTTGGCTATCTTTCGGATTCGATCCGGGCCATCGTTCAGATGGGGGTCCGGAAGTTCTACGTCAATTTCGCGCACGTGCCGACATGGACTCCCGCGTCTCTCGAGCGCCTGAAAAGGGAGGTCGCTCGAGTCGGGGAATATTTCGATTCCTGTTACGAGAATCCTGCAGGACGTCCCGTGGGTCGGTTTTCGTGAAGAGCCGGAGCGGGGAGTGTTCCGCTGTTCGGCGGGAGCAGACCAGTTGGCGCTGTCCGCACGAGGAACGCTCTGGGGCTGCGTCCTCTTCCCTCAATTTTTCGGGGAGGAGGACCGGAGGGAAGAGCACCGGAAGTATTGTTTCGGCGATGTTGACTCGTTCATCAAGAACGCTCAAGACATCTATGCCCGGGTCATGGCGAATTACTCTGAACTCCGAATGGACCGCTTTTCGACGCCCGACCGGTCGTGCCTGATGTGCCGGGAAGTTGAATACTGTCGCGTGTGTCCTGTCGTAGCGGCTTTGACGACGGGCGAAATGGGCCGGATCCCCTCGTGGACCTGCCAGGTCGCGCAGTTCCTGAGGAAGAGAAACGCGGCTCTTTTGGGACCGGTTGGATAAGGACAGCCCAGGCGACCTGAGAAAGTCGTCCGATTAAGGGACCCTGCCCAGGGCCGCGAGCTCCTTCTTGGCGTCGGCAACTTCCGGCAATCCCTCGTCGGCGTTCTGCCAGAGCTCGAGGAATTTCAGGTAATTGGCCCTCGCCTCGATGCTGTTCCCGCTTCTTTGATAGCATTTTCCGAGCCAGTAGTAGCTTCGGGCATAAATGTCGCCCCAGCGGAGCCTTCCTGTAGTCATGGAGATGATGGACTTGTAGGTTTCGATGGCTTTGGGCCAATCGCCGCTCTGAGTAGTAGGCCGCGGCGAGGCCGTCATAATAGAAGGCCTGCTCGTCATAAATTTCCGTCTTGGCAGGGCAACAATGAAACGGCCTGTTCAAAATGACGCACGGCCTCGTCGGGATGCCCCTCTTTCAGGGCCACATGTCCCATCAAGTGCTCGTAATGCCTCATGCTCTTCGGGAAGGCTGTTCGCTCGATGAGCTGATGAAGCTGCCCGGCGATGGCCGCCGCTTCTTGGACGCGGCCCTGGCCGAGGGACGCGAGACCCAAGGAGATGGAGAGCAAACTTTTGATTCTCAGATTCGAAGGTCTTCCTGGCGATCTCGAGGGCCGGCTTTGAAGCTTCCACGACCCTCGAATACCGCTTGAGCTGGAGTTCCGTATACGCGAGCAACAATCGATAGTCCATCTCGTCCCAAGCCAGGTCGGATCTTCTGGCCATTTCGATCCCTTCGGAAATCTCCTTCTGGGCCTGACGGTATTCACCATGCAACACGTGCATGCCCACCAGCTGGCGCCGGCCACACTGATTAGGCGCTTCGGGGATCGCCTCGCCCTTCCGTCGAAGTTCCTCGAAGACCTTCCCGGCACTCCCGAAATCGCCCTTGAGGAGGTCGAGGATTCCCTCGAGCTCGATGAGACGGGGACTGTCGGGCCTGCGCTCGAGCGATCTTCTTAGTTCCGCGGCCGCGCTTTCGTATTGGCCTTGGATGAGATGCAGGAGGGGGAGGTATCTGAGGAAAAAGTTCACGTTGAAGGAGCCTGCCGCGCCGCCTTCGCTCAGCTCGAGGGCTTCCTTGTACCGTCCCGTAGCCGCATAGATATAAGCTTTGTTCTCGGCCAGGAACGGATACTTCGGGTTGAGGGCGGCAACCTTCTCATACTGGTTCATCGCGAGGTCCCATTGCTCGAGATTCCGGTAGTCGCGCCCAGAGAGGCATAGGCTTCCTCATCCGCCGGGTAAAGGCCGATGATCTTCTTATAGATCTCGATCGCCGGCAGAGGAGAATCGTTCAACTCGTGGCGGCGTAGGCCTGGATAAAATACCGATCCCTCTCGGAAACCCGGTCGGAGAGGTCCAAGGCCTTTTGCAGCGCCTTCCGCAGGTTCCCATATTCTCCAAGGTACCCGTAATCGACGGCCATTTGCTCGTAGGCCAGCGCATAATTGGGATCCGCCTTGACGGCCTCTTTCAGGGCCTGAACGCTGGCCCTGAAGTCTCCCTCGGCATAAGAACTTCTGGGATTCCACGTAATAACGAACCGCTTCGGGAGAGACCGTCGTGATCTTGTCCAGGCGTTGATTCGCATCCCCGGCGATCTCGGCGGGGGAGAGGCTGAGTTGGGATTTCACCTTCTGGCTCATCTCTTCCGCCATTGACGGGACGTCCTCGAGGCCCCTTCCCCTGACCGTGCCAGACTCTCCGACCGTCTGGTCGCTCTTGGCCCTCCTGACCGTGAAGCTGACCGCGATATCGGCGCCGGCTTTTGTGAAACTGGGCAGGACGAAATAGCCGACGTTCGCTTGGTCTGAAACCCTGTCCAGCGTCCTGGAGAGCGGGCGGTCCTCGTTCATTTGCTTCATGTCCGATAGGATCTGCATCAGCCGGTCCTGGGGGAGCACGCTGAGATACTTGGACTGCGTGAGGGCCATGGCCAGGTAGTAAGGGATCACCCACCGGAGCCGGTCGTCCAGGCTCTTGTCGCCGGAGTTGTTAACGGCGTACATGACGGCGATGACGCCCAGGCGAAGGTGCTGGCTTCGGCGGGAAGATGACCTTTAGCGAGTTCGTAGATGCCGACCCCGGCGACGAGGACCAGAGCGGAGACGACCACGGCCTTCTGCCACCTTCTCAACCTGCCAATTGCTCCCAGCCCCCGTGACATGCGCCTTTTGGGCTTCGAGGTCCCTGATGAGATCATCGATACTCTGATACCTGTCTTCCTTTTTCTTCTCTAAACACTTGAGGATGATCTTCTCGCAGGCGGGTGGGATATCCGCATTGAACTTGGAGGGCAGGGGCGGCTTCTCGGACGCGTGCTTCTTGATGTAGCCCTCAACCGAATCGGCCTTGAACGGGGGAGTCCCCGCCACCATTTCGTACAGGATGACCCCCAGGGAATAGATGTCCGACCTCCGGTCCGACTCATCGCCCCGGGCCTGCTCCGGCGAGAAATACTTCGGCGTGCCAGAGACCTTGCCCAGGCGATGCGCGGGGGGCGCGGAGACGGACTTGGCCAGGCCGAAGTCCGTGACATAGACCTTCCCGGAATTGTCGATCATGATGTTCTGGGGCTTGAGGTCCTGGTGGACGATCCCCTTCTCGTGGGCCGCCTTCAGCGCCCGGCAAACCTGGAGAGCGATGCCCATGCAAGTCGAAAGCGTCAGGGTGCCCGACGTCTCCATGAGTTCGAAGAGGTTCTCCCCCTTGATGAAATCCATGGAGATGTACCGGATGTCGTTCACCGCCCCAATGTCATGGATTCTGACCACGTTCTCGTGAGAGACCGACCTGCCGAGCAGGGTTTCCTTCCTGAACTGGTCGACCATGCCCGGCCGCAACGTGAGATCGGGGCGGATCATCTTGAGAACGACCGTGATCCCCAATTCCTGGTCCTTGGCCTTATAGACCCTGCCCATCCCTCCGCGGCCGATCTCCTCGATGATCGTATAGCGGTCGCCGAACTTATCCCCGGGGTTGAACTTGAGGCTCTCGCCGACGCGCGGTCTCCTGGGCGGGCGAGTAGGAGAGGGTCGGGGAGGTGGAGATCTCGATGGACGATCCGCACTTATGGCAGAATTGGCTGTCGGCAGGGTTTTCAGAGTGGCAGGCAGGACACTTCATGTCCCGATACCCCTTTCGCTTTGCCTCACTATAGCGCGGGCGGACGCGGGTTTTCAAGGCCTTTGTTAAGGCCCAGGGATGGCTTTTTGGCCGGAACCCTGATATAAATATACGGCTTACACTGATCGGCCCGGCGGGCAAGAAGGAACGCTGAGCGGCCCGTTCCCGCCGGAATAACGAGCGGAATCGATGAGGAGGAGAGAATGGCGTCGAAAAGGAAAGAAATCCATCTGAGGCACAAGGCCTATTTCGAGCAAAAGCTGAAGGACCGGCTGAAATCGCTCTCGGTCAAGGGCGTCGAACCCGCCAAGGTTGACAAGGACCCCCTCGTCAGGAACCTGAAAGCGGAGATCAGGACCGTGAACCGCCGGCTGAGGGCCATCGCCGCCCAGGAAAAGCTGGCCGAGGAGTTGGTGAAGAGGAAAGCGGCCAAAGCGGCGGCCCCCGCGAAGGAAGAGGAAGGCGGCAAGCCCGAGAAGCCGAAGAAGGGTTCCGCGGAGGCCAAGGAAAAGAAGCCAAAGCCCGAGAAGAAGGCCGCCGCGCCGAAGCCCGCGGAGGGCGGCCAGGGCCATCCACCGACCGAATCCCACGACGAGGGCAAAGCGCCGACCAAGAAGTAAGCCTCAGGCACTGGGTCAGCGCGGGTCGAGGATCCTGTACCTGGCCTGCCCCTTGGCGATGGATTTCGCCGAGTACTCCGACGTGGAACCTAGAGCGATGGGCGTCCCTGCGTAAACTCGGCCGCCCTCAGACGCCGCTCCTGACGATATCCCCAGTCTTGAAACCGCTGCCCTCCACGACGGCCGCAGAAGAGGCCGAGTCGCCGACCGAGGTCAGCCGGACCTTCCCGATCTGATCTTCCCCGACCGTCAGGACCTCGTTCCCGGCCTTGGCCGTCCTCGCCCTGAACACGGTCAGGATGTCGCCGGACTTCAGTCCCGCCTGGCTTCCGGCCTTGATGACGAGCGTCCCGTCGTCGGCGACGATGAGCGTCCCCGACCACTTCACGGCCGGCGCCGGAGGAGCCTCCGTCCCGAATTCGTTGACGATCTTCGCGACGGCGTATTCGATGGCCTTCCGGGTGGCCTCGCCGAGAGGCGTCTGCTGGAAGGCCCCCAGGCTCGTGCCGAAGTCCGCGGCGGAGTAGCCGACCTTGAACCCCGTCCTCGTCGCATCGGCGGTCGAGCGCGTGGAGAAGAGGATCTCGCTCGTGAGCCCGTCGACGATGCGGATGTCCATGCCGATGTGGGCCTTCGCCTCGCTCGCGCCGACGCGGAATCCGCCGATCCGGACGCCGCCGCCCTCGCCGGCCCGGGAGTATTCGAACTCGTTGACCGTCCCGTACACGAGATAGCGGGCGCCGAGGATCTTGCCGATCTTCGTGGCCGTTTCGGGGTCGACCCGGCCGCTCGCCCCGAGGTCCTGCTCGCCGAGGACATCATGGAGCTGTTGGCGCTCCACGATCCTGTACTTTCCGGTCCCGACGAGGGCCGTCGTGAGCATCTCGGCCATGCCCTCGCCGAGGTCCCAGCTCGCGTTGTACCAGTAGCTCCGGCCTCCGCCGGCGGTCGTGGTGAACTTCATGACGGCCAGGGTCTTCTGGTCGCCCCACGCTCTCGGGCCCAGCAGGAGCCCCGTCAACCCGAGGAGCGCGCAGAACTTGAGGACGGATTTCGCCCGGCGGTTTTTCATGATCTCCCCTCCTGGAGGCCCCGGGCCGGAACGACCCTCGTTCTCATTCCCGGCCTGCCCCGAATTAAGATATGCGGGGGCCCCGGCGGGAGGTAGGGTCGATTTCTCCGAGCCCATCTCCGTCCCTGCCGGCGGCCCCCAAGCAGGCGCATCACCGTCTGCTCTAAGCCGGTGAAAATGCAAAGAGCGTGCCAAGTCGGGGCGACCATCCGTTATCGCTTTTCCAGGCGGCGGCGGTCGGGCCGGCCGTTCGCGGCACGCCGATTTCCTGCCCGTCATCTTCCCGGACGGGACCGATGTTCGCCGCGCGGGACTCCCGCCCTCCGGCCGGCGGGGCGATGTCCTTGAAAACCGCTCTCGACCTGGGTTAAATTGAGCGGGGCCGCGCAGGCGGTCCGTCTCACCAAAGCGCGAACGAGGAGGCGACATGGCATCCAAGGACAGCCTGAACCGGCGCGACTTCATCCGCGACTGCGCCGTCGGCGTGGGCGCTCTGGCCGCGACCCCCGCGAACGCTCTCGAGCGCATCCTGGCCGCCGGGCGCGACACCGCCGACATGACCCCCGAACAAGTGGCGGCCGACGAGGACTTCTGGTTCGAGGTCCAGCAGGCCTTCGCCCTCGACCGCAACTACATCAACCTGAACAACGGCACCGTCCAGAACGGCCTGCGCATCGTCCAGGAGTCGGTCCAGAGGCACAGCGACTTCACGAGCGGCGCCGCCTGGCAGTCGATGGCCGTCCTGAACAAGGAGATCGAGAGCTGCCGGCGCCGGCTCGGGGCTCACCTCGGCTGCGACCCCGAGGAGCTCGTCCTCTGCCGCGGCGGCTCGGAGGCGGGCCAGATCGCCATCCTCGGCCTCGACCTCAAGCCCGGCGACGAGGTCGTCACCACGAACCAGGATTACCCGCGGCTCATCGGCACCTGGAAGCAGCGCGAGAAACGCGAGGGCATCGTCCTCAAGATGGCCAAGCTTCCCGCCCCGCCCGTGCCGCTCGACAAGTTCTACGATCTCGTCGCCGAGCAGGTGACGCCCCGGACGAAGGCCATCCTCGTCTGCCACATGACCCACTACACGGGCCAGATGTCGCCCGTCCGGCGGATCTCGGACATGGCCCACGCCAAGGGCATCGAGGTCATCGTCGACGGCGCCCACGGCTTCATGCACGTGCCGTTCAAGCTGGCCGACCTCGGCTGCGACTACTACACGGCGAGCCTCCACAAATGGCTGATGGCCCCGCCGGGGAACGGCTTCGTCCGCATCCCCAAGGACCGCATCCCCAAGCTCTGGCCTCTGACGCCGCCCTGGACGGACACGCCGAACGACATCCGCCGCTTCGAGGACGTCGGCACGCGCACCCCGGCCAACCGCATCGCCATCGCCGAGGCCATCACCTTCAACGAGGGCATCGGCATCGAGCGCAAGTCGGCCCGCCTCCGCTACCTCAAGGAGCGCTGGGCCAACCGGCTCCGCGCCCTGCCCAAGGTCCGGTTCTACACGAGCCTCGACCCGGCCGAGTCCTGCGCCATCGCCACCATCGGCGTCGAGGGTCTGGACATGGACAAGCTCGCCGCGCACCTTCTCGACAAGTACGGCATCATCGTCTCGGGCATCAAGCACCCGGACGGCCTCGTCGACGGCATCCGCATCGTCGTCAACGTCTCGCTGACGGTCCGGGAGATCGATACGTTCGCCGACGTCATGGAGGCGATCGTCAGGAAGGGCGCCCTCGTCTGAGGATCGCGCTCGGACGGGCGCGTCCTCGCGGGGCCGTGATAAGCCGCCACAAGGAGGTCCACATGAAGACCGACCATCATTCCCGACATGCCGTCCTCGGAATCGTCGCTCTTTCGACCCTTCTGGCCTCCGCCGCGTGCGGGCGCCGGGCCGCCGCGCCCGCCCCCGCCGTGCCGGCGGACCTCGAAGGCGGCTTCGTCAATCCGCCTCCCTCCGCCCGGCCCTGGGTCTATTGGTTCTGGCTCAACGGCAATATCACCAAGGAAGGCATCACCGCCGACCTCGAGGCGATGAAACGTGCCGGCATCGGCGGCGTCCTGATCATGGAAGTCGACCAGGGCGCGCCGGTCGGGCCGGTCGGCTTCATGTCCGACGGTTGGCGGGCGCTCTTCCACCACGCCGTGGCCGAGGCGGAGCGGCTCGGGCTCGAGATCAACATGAACGACGACGCCGGCTGGAACGGGAGCGGCGGGCCATGGATCAAGCCCGAGGAGTCGATGCAGAAGGTCGTCTGGACCGAGACCGAGGTCGCGGGGCCGCGCCGGTTCGCCGAGCCCCCTGCCTCAGCCCCAGGCAACGGCCGGGTTCTATCGCGACATCGCGGTCCTGGCCTTCCCGACGCCGGGCGCCTATCGGATCGCCGGCATCAAGGCCAAGGCGGCCTACGAGGTCGGCGCCGTCGGGGCGCCCGCCCGGGGCGACCTGCCCGCCGCGGAGGTCATCGACCCGGCGCGGATCGTCGACCTCAAGGAGCGGCTGGACGCGAACGGCCGCCTGACCTGGGACGTTCCGGCCGGAAAGTGGACCGTCGTGCGTTTCGGCCACACCACGACGGGCGTCGAGAACGCCCCGGCGCCGAAAAGCGGCCGCGGCCTCGAGTGCGACAAGCTCTCCCGAGCGGGGATCGAGGCCAACTACCGCGGCATGATGGAGAAGCTCATCGCCGACGCGGGCCCGGCGGCCGGCAAGGTCCTCGTCTCGACGCACATCGACAGCTGGGAGAACGGCTCTCAGAACTGGACCGCGGCGATGGCGGCCGAATTCGCCAAGCGCCGCGGCTACGACCTCCACCCCTATCTGCCGGTCTTCACGGGGCGGGTCGTCGGGAGCCTGGAGATCTCCGAGCGCTTCCTGTGGGACCTGCGCCGGACGGTCTCCGAGCTCGTCGTCGAGAATTACGCCCGCGGCCTCGGCGAGCTGGCCCGCGCCCGCGGCCTGCGCCTCTCCATCGAGGCCTACGGCGGCCCCTGCGACGACCTGCCCTACGCCGGCGAGGCCGACGAGCCGATGTGCGAGTTCTGGATGGGCGGCGGCGCGCTCGAGACGGTCAAGGGCATGGCCTCCGCCGTGCACACCTACGGCAAGACCATCCTCGGCGCCGAGTCGTTCACCGCGGGCGACCGCGAGAAGTGGCTGGAGCATCCGGCCTCGATCAAGTCCCTCGGCGACCGCGCCTTCACCGACGGCGTCAACCGCTTCGTCTTCCACCGCTATGCGATGCAGCCCTGGATCGACCGCCGGCCCGGCATGACCATGGGCCCGTGGGGTCTCCATTACGAGCGGACCAACACCTGGTGGGAGCTGACGCCGGGCTGGCACGAATACCTGGCCCGCTGCCAGTTCATGCTCCGCCGCGGGACCTTCGCGGCCGACATCTGTTATCTCCAGCCGGAGGCGCCGCCGCAGAGCTTCGCCGACCACCCGCGCCGCGGCTACGACTGGGACGAGGCCTCGGCCGAGGTCGTCATCGAGCGGATGACGGCGAAGGACGGGCGGCTCGTCCTCGCCTGGAGGCATGAGCTACAGGCTCCTCGCGCTTTCCGATTCGCCGGTCATGACCCCGGCCCTCCTGCGCAAGGTCGTCGCCCTCGTCAAGGACGGGGCGACGGTCGTCGGGCCGCGGCCGGAACGATCGCCGAGCCTCTCCGGCTATCCGGCGTGCGACGACGAGGTCAGGCGGCTGGCGGACGAGCTCTGGGCCGATTGCGACGGGAAGACGGTCAAGGAGCATCGCCTCGGGCAGGGGAGGGTCGTCTCCGGCGAGACGCCCGAGGAGGTCCTCGCCGGCATGGGTGTCGGGCCCGATTTCGCGGGCGCGGCCCGCTGGCGCTATATCCACCGCGTCGACGGCGGCGCGGACATCTACTTCGTCTCCAATCCCGAGCCCTTCGAGGTGACGGCGGCGGCCGAGTTCCGCGTCGCCGGCAAAGTTCCCGAGCTCTGGTGGCCCGAAACGGGGCGCGTCGAGCGCGCCGCGGCCTTCGAGCGGCGTGACGGTGGAACGAGCGTGATGCTCCCGCTCGGGCCGAGCGGCTCGGTCTTCGTCGTCTTTCGTGAGGCCGGGGCCAAGGACGCGGGCATCGTCGCCGCCTCGCGCGACGGGAAATCCCTCTGGACGACGACCCCTGCGACGCCGGAGGCCCTCGTCGTGGATAAGGCTGTCTACGGCGTCCCGGGCGACGCCGCGCGCACCCGCGACGTGCGCGAGAGGGTCCAGCGGCTGGCCGATTCGGGCGAGACGAGCTTCCGCGTCGCGCGGCTCGCGGAGGGTGACGACCCGGCCGCGAACGTCGTCAAGACGCTCGCCCTCGACTACCGGATGGGCGGGAAAGCCCTGTCGGTCACGGCCACGGACCCGGAGACGGTTGACCTGAGGCCGACCGAGCGGACCGAAGAGGTCCTCGACCTCCGCCGCGGCGCCGACGGCCGTCTCCAGGCCGAGATGTGGCGGCCGGGCGCCTACGAGCTCAAGACCGCGTCCGGAAAGACGTTGCGGAGCGACGTCGCGTCCGTGCCGACGCCGGTCGAGATCGGCGGCCCGTGGGAGGTCCGCTTCCCGGCCGGTTGCGGTGCGCCGGAGCGGGCGACGTTCGAGCGGCTCGGCTCGTGGACGGATTCCGGAGAC
This sequence comes from Candidatus Aminicenantota bacterium, assembly GCA_963805045.1. Classification (GTDB taxonomy): domain Bacteria; phylum Acidobacteriota; class Aminicenantia; order Aminicenantales; family Saccharicenantaceae; genus DATKJS01. The sequence continues at coordinate 78,160 of CAWDTC010000014.1, read as the reverse complement.
CCGGGCGTCAGGTTCTTTTCGGGAACAGCGACGTATCTTGGGACGGTGACCGCGCCCGAGGGCTTCGCGGCGGGGGCGAAGGACCGCCGCGTCTACCTCGACCTCGGCGACGTCCGGGTCATGGCCGAGCTCAAGGTCAACGGCCGCGACCTCGGCCTTCTTTGGAAGCCTCCCTACCGCGTGGACGTCACGGACGCCTTGAAAGCCGGCCCGAACGCTCTGGAGATCCGGGTGACGAACCTCTGGCCGAACCGGATGATCGGCGACGAGTCGCTCCCCGAGGACAGCCGGCGCAACAAGGACGGCACGCTCAAGGAATGGCCCGCCTGGCTCCAGGCCGGGAAGCCGAGCCCGACGGGCCGGTTCACCTTCACCAGCTGGCGCCTCTGGAAAAAGGGCGACGCGCTCGTCCCGTCCGGCCTGCTGGGACCGGTGCGGCTCGTCGTGACCGAGATCAGGGACCTCGGCCCGGTCCGCTGAAGCCGGCGACCGCTCAGGCCCTTATTTGAAGCCGAGACGCAGGCCGAGCGTCCATTCCGCCGTCGCCGCCGGCTGGTAGGAATTGCCGTCCGGGTCGGGCTCCGTGAACCCGTAGTAGAGGACGTTGAAGATGTTGTGGCCCGAGAGGAGCAGTTCCATGGGTATCCCGCCGGCCATGAACTTGTATCCGACACGGACGTGGACGAGGGCGTACGGGTCGGTCCGGCCGTAACCGTTGGGGTAGGTCACGTTTGTCGAGTCGATGTACCAGGCGCTGACGTACTCGAGGGCGGCTCCTACGGTCAGGGCCGGGGTGATATGGTACTCGCCGTCGAGGTAGAGCTGGTGCTGGGGGATGTTGGGGAGCCAGGTGCCGTCGAACGTTTCCCCGTTCAGCGTTTCGACGGTGCCGTACTTGTAGTGGGAGTAGGTGTAGGCCAGCCTCAGGGCCAGCGGCTCGATCGGGAACCAGGCCAGCGCCGCTTCGACCCCGTACCTTTTGGTCGGACCGACGTTGCCGTAGAAGGTCTCGAGAGGACGGTCGGCCATCCGGTAGCGGCCGAAATCGTTCTTCGTGGCCAGGTGGAACAGGGCGAGGTCGTAGGTGAAGGCCTTGGTGATCGAGCCCCGCGCCCCGATCTCCTCGCCCATGGACGTCGCGGCGACGAGGTGGGTGTTGAAGCCGCCGAGCGAATAGGGATTCTCGACGAGCTCCTCGGTCCCGGGCGGCAGGAATCCCGTTCCCCAGCTGGCGTAGAGGCCGAAGTCGGAGAGCGGGTTCCAAGTCACGCCGAGCCGGCCGGTCGCCCGATGATAGGCGACCCGGCTCGAGAGGTCGATCCCGTCGGCCTGGAGATTGTCGGTCAGCTTGTCCGTGACGCGGTCGTACCGGACGCTCCCTGAGACGCCCCACGCGGGGCCGAGCTCGACCCGGTCGAGGACGAAGACACCCGCGCCCGTCTGCAGCACGTTCTGGTCGGCCAGGAGATCCGGTCCCTCGACGGCGCCGCCGAGGTTCGGGTACTTGGTCTCGTCGAACGACTGCCAGGCCATGTCCGTCCCGACGCTCAGGTGGTTCTTGAGCCACCCCTCGCCGGCCTTGTTGTTGACCTGGAACCGGAACCCCGGCAGGTCGTAGTCCGCGGTGGTCGACGTCCGACGGCACGGACTCCGTGTACTTGCGTGTGACGGTAATAGGCCGCCACGGCCAGGTCGAAACCCGAACCGAGGTCGACCGTCCCCGTCACCCCGCCGGTCGTGCGCTTCGTTCTCATGTACTCGTTGTACGTGTACGAATCGGGGTTGGCCAGCCGGCGCAGGACCTTGGGGTCGGCCTCGAACCAGGCGAGGTTGAGGCCCTCCGGGTTCTGGTTGAAGAAATTCGTCCAGCCGACGATGGCCGTGATCTTGACCCTCGGGTTGAGGGTGAAGGTGAACTTGCCGCGGGCGTTGTCGGCACTTGTAGGCGGACTGCTGGCGGTATCCGTCGCCGGAGAGCATGGAGCCCGTGATGCTGTAATTCATGATCCCGGTCGTCCCGCCGATCTCGCCCAGGCCCTTCTTGAGACCGTAGGCGCTCCGGATGAGCTCGGCGTCGCCGGAGACCGGCTCCGGTCCGCCGTCGCGCGTCAGGATGTTGAGGATGCCGCCCGACGAGCTGCTGCCGTAGAAGGCCGCGGCCGGGCCGCGCAGGACCTCGATGCGGCGGACGGTCGCCCAGTCGATGTCATAGAAATCGGAGATGTAGCCGGAGGGGTCGTTGAGGGGGATCCCGTCGACGAGCGTCGCGATGCCGCGCGTCCCGCGCTCGGTCAGGATGCCCTCGCCGCGGATGGAGATATGGACGCGCTCGCCGTCGGCCTGGTTGTCGACCTTGACGCCGGGGACGAGCTTGAGGGCCTCTTCGATGCAGATCGTCCGCGCCATCGTCCGGAGGACCGGGGTTTCGACGACGGTCGTCGCGGCGGGGTTCTTCTTGAGCGGGATCTCGACGCGGGGGGCCGTGACGGTGATCTCGATGTTCTGGTCCGTGCGGGCCGCCTCGCTCTCCTTGGCCTGGGCGCCGGACTTCTCCTGCGAGGCCGACTTGGCCGCCGCCGGGTCCTTGTCCGTCACGGGAGCGGACAGGGCGGCGGACGTCGCGAAGACGGCGACGGCGAGGACGATAAGGGCGGATGAGAAAAACCGGGACTTGGGGGATGGATGATGCATGAAAATACTCCTTAGATATAATAGACACCGGCCGCGGCCGGGTTCTTCCATCGGCCGGAATTTTTCCGAGGCGTCCCGCTCCGGCTTGACATCGCCGCGGGCGGCGGATAAATTGGCCGCATGGCTCCGGACGCTTCTCCCGAGCAGGCCGTCGCCCTTCCGCTCCCGGCCGGCGACGCCGAGCGGAACCTCGTCCTGGCCGCCCGGCGCGGGGACGAGGACGCCTTCCGGGAACTCTACCTGGCCTACCGGGAGCCGGTCTGGAACCTCGTCAACGCCCTCGTCGGGGACCCGGTCCAGGCCCAGGACGTCCTCCAGAACGTCTTCTTCAAGGCCTTCCGCGGCCTCCCCGGGTTCCGTTTCCAGTCCTGCCTTTTCACCTGGCTTTACCGGATCGCCCGCAACGAGTGCCGGAACCACGTCCGGAGGCGGGGTGTCGCCTGCCTCCCCCTGGGCGCGGTCCTGGGCAGCCGGGCCGAGATCGACGCGCGTTTCGTCCCGGACGGGGAGCGGGAGCGCCGGGCGGCGCTCCGGCGCGCCGTCGCGGGCCTGCCTTACAGGATGCGCGAGGTCGTCGTCCTCAAGTACATGGAGGACCTTTCCTATAAGGAGATGAGCCGGGTCCTCGGCTGCCCGGCCGGCACGGTGGCCTCGCGGCTCGCCAGGGCCCTGGCCGAGCTCGAGGCGCGGCTGGGGCCGTCCGGAGAGGCGCCGTGAGGACCGGTGGGGGAGAGGCGGAGGAGCGGAGATGAGAGGCCGATGCCCGTTCCTGAGACGGAAGCTCGTCCCGTATGTCGAGGGCGGGCTCACGGCGCGCGAGCGGCGGCGCCTGGAAGAACACCTGGCCGGCTGCGAGGGATGCCGGACCCTCGTCGCCCGGGTCCGGGCCGGCGACAGGGCTGGGCGCCGCTTCGGCCGGGCCGCCCGGGAAGCCGTCCCGCCGGCACCCGAGTACGCGGCTCTTGCGGTCCGGCCCGGCGCCGCGTCCGGGCAGAGGGCTTTCGGGGCGCGGATGCGCGACTCCCTCCTCCGGCCGCTCGCGAGTCCCGCCGCCGCGCCCGCCCTGACGGTCCTCCTCATCGTCCTGTCGGCGGTCGTGATCATTTCCCGGCGGGTCCCCTCGCCGCGGACCGGAGGGCCGGCGGCGCTGTCGGCTGACGCCGGAACGAGAAGAGGCTTCGTCCCGCTCCGCATCGCGGACTTCCCGTCGACGACGGCCTCGCGGGTGGTCACGGAAGGCCTGGTGCGGGGCGTCTATTTCGACGAAGAGGAGAAAACCCTCCACATCAAGCTGGTGGAGCCCGGCGAGAGGACGGAACCTTTTGTCATCTGCGAGGTCCGGAGCCCCGGCCGGATGGCCATTCCCGTCGAGGGGAGCCGCGTCCGCGTCTACGGGACGGCCCACTTCGACTCCCAGCCCGGCCGCGGCTGGAACGAGGTCAACCCGGTCACGGGGATCGACATCATCAAGCGGTGAGGGCATCCATCGGTCTTCGCCCGGCCCAACGTCCCTGCGCGGCGACCCGTGACTTAAGGAGTCGCCGAGGTTGTATCCTCCCCGTCTGCGACCTATAATCCGGGGAACGACTATCGAGAGTGAGCGGTGAGCGGAGGTCCCATGAAACGCAATTCACTCGTGGCATTCGTCATTTTCCTCGTCGTCTGCCTGGCCTCTCCCCTCGCCCTTTCGGCCCAGGGCCGGCCGGCCGACTATGAACGGGCCGACGGCCTGCGCGAGAAGTTCCAGGCCCTGGCCCTCGACGTCCCGGGCCGCGTCGCCTGGATCGAGAAGACGCACCGGTTCTGGTACCGGAAGACGGTCAAGGACGGCTTCGAGTTCGAGCTCGTCGACGCCGACACGCTCGCCAAGAAGCCGGCCTTCGACCACGAGAAGCTCGCCGCGGCCCTCAACGCCGCGTCGGGCCAGAAATACACCGGCGGCGAAGCTCCCGTTCATGACGCATCCGCTTCACGGACGGCGAGAAGGCCATCGAGTTCGAGGCGGCGGATTTTCGCTGGAAGTGCGACCTCGCGACCTACGCCGTGACCAAGCTCGGCCCGGTCGAGCGCCGGCGCCCTGGCCGCTCGACGAGCCGCCGGAATCCAAAGAGCCCAAGGCCTCGCCCGACGGCAAGTGGGAGGCCTTCATCAAGAACTTCAACGTTTGGGTCCGCTCCAAAGACAAGGACAAGAAGGACGAGAAGGCGCTGAGCTTGGACGGGAGCGAGGGCAACGCCTATGCACTCAACTCGATCAGCTGGGCGCCCGATTCGAAGACGCCTGGCCGCGTATCGCGTCCGGCCCGGCTACAAGCGGCTTGTCCAGTACGTCGAATCCTCGCCTGAAGACCAGCTCCAGCCCAAGTCCTTCACCATCGACTACGCCAAGCCCGGCGACGCGCTCGACATCCAGCAGCCGGTCCTTTTCGACCTCGAAGCCAAGACCAAGGTCGACGTCGAGAACGGCCTCTTCCCGAACCCCTTCGAGCTTTCCGAGCTCGTCTGGCGGAAGGACAGGCGCGCCGTGACCTTCGAGTACAACCAGCGCGGCCACCAGGTCTACCGGGTCATCGAGGTCGACGCGGCCACGGGCAAGGCCCGGGCCCTCATCAGCGAGGAGCCGAAGACGTTCTTCTGCTATTCGGGCAAGAAATACCGCTACGACGTCGCCGACGGCAAGGAGATCGTCTGGATGTCCGAGCGCGACGGCTGGAACCACCTCTATCTCTACGACGGCATGACCGGCGCGGTCAAGAACCAGATCACCGAAGGGAAGCTGGGTCGTGCGCGGCGTCGACCGGGTCGACGAGGAGGCGCGCCAGATCTGGTTCAGGGCCAGCGGCATGAACGCCGGCGAGGACCCGTACTTCGTCTATCCTACAGGATCAATTTCGACGGCACGGGCCTGACGCCCCTCACCGACGGCGGCGCCAACCATGCCGTCGTCTATTCAACCGACGGGAAGTTCTTCGTCGACACCTCCTCGCGCGTGGACCTGCCGCCGGTCTGCGTCCTGCGCCAGGCCGCGGACGGCAAGGCTCCTCATGGAGGTCGAGAAGGGCGGACATCACCGCCCTCGTCAAGGCCGGCTGGCGCGCCCCGGAGGTCTTCTCGGCCAAGGGCCGCGACGGGCAGACCGACATCTGGGGGATCATCGTCCGGCCCATGAATTTCGACAAGTCGAAGAAATATCCGGTCATCGAGAACATCTACGCCGGGCCGCAGGGCTCGTTCGTGCCGAAGACGTTCATGGCCTGGAACGGCATGATGTCGCTGGCCGAGCTGGGCTTCATCGTCGTCCAGATCGACGGCATGGGCACCGCCAACCGCTCGAAGGCCTTCCACGACGTCTGCTGGAAGAACCTGGCCGACGCCGGCTTCCCCGACCGCATCCTGTGGCACAAGGCCGCGGCGGCCAAGTACCCCTGGTACGACATCACGCGGGTCGGCATCTACGGCACCTCGGCCGGCGGGCAGAGCGCCATGGGCGCGCTGCTCTTCCACCCGGAGTTCTACAAGGCCGCCGTGGCCTCGTGCGGCTGCCACGACAACCGCATGGACAAGATCTGGTGGAACGAGCAGTGGATGGGCTGGCCGCTCGGGCCGGAATACGCCGCCTCCTCGAACGTGGACAACGCCTGGCGGCTCAGGGGCAAGCTGCTGCTGTTCGTCGGCGAGCTGGACACGAACGTCGACCCGTCCTCGACGATGCAGGTCGTGAACGCCCTGATCAAGGCCGGCAAGAGCTTCGGCCTGCTCGTCCTGCCGGGCGAGAACCACACGAGCGGCGGCGATTACGGCGAACGGGCGAGGCGCGATTTCTTCGTCCGGAACCTCCTCGGGGTCGAGCCGCCGGACTGGAACAGGATCGACCGGAAGAAGGCCCCGGGAACGCGCTGACGGCGGCGACAATTTCCGTCCGCGGGTCCCGACTAAACAGGCAGCTTTTGTTATTGAGGAGATCCCGGATCGGTGCAACCCTGTTTTTTCGATCCTTGCGCAAAGGTCCGGCCGGACGCCGTGTCTAAATAGGCAAAGGAAGCGCAACGGGCGAGGCCGGGGTCGCTTGACACGCTCTCGCCGTGATATATAATAAGCATGGGAAGGGGCAGTATTTAATCGGCAACAAGGAGGATCCATGAGCCGAACATTCCGTTGGCTGGCCACGTGCGCCCTGATTCTCGCGGGCGCCGCGGGCCTCGTCTTCCTCTCGGCGTGCACCAGCACGTCGTCCACGGCCTCGGGCTCCGGCCGCCTGAATGTCCTCGTGACCGACGGCCCGACGGACGACTGGCAGGTCGTCCAGGTCCAGCTCAATTCCATCAGTCTGCGCAAATCGGACGACCAGTCCTGGGTCCAGGTCTGGGCGGCTGACACGAACAACCCGACGACCCTCAACCTCGTCGACCTCACGGGCGTAGCCACGATCCTGGGCAACACGACCATCGCCGCGGGGAGCTATGACCGGCTGATGCTCGCCATCAACCCCGACACGACGACCATGAAGCTCGTCGCGGACGACGGGACGCAGTACGTGTCGCCGAACATCAAGCTCGTCGACCCGAGCGGCAACGGCCAGATCAAGGTCGACATCAACCCCGCCATCACCGTCACCGACGGCGGCGTCGCCAACCTGCAGGTCGATTTCGACCTGGCCCACCCCCTGTCGATCACGGTCCTCAACGGCATGGCCATCATCAACCTCCAGATCCGCCACCGGGCCGTGCCGCGCAACTTCAAGGACATCCAGTTCGCCCGGACGATCGGCACCGTCACCGACGCCGACACGACCAACAAGGCATCCTTCGTTTTGACCCCGCTCGACGGCGGGTCGGCTCTGACGTTCGGCGTGAACGCCGACACGATCTACGTCGACGTCGACGCCAACGCGGGCGGGAACTTCGACGCCCTGGCCGCCCTCAAGGGCTCGACGGACCATGGCGCACTCGTTGCCTCCAACATGAACTCCGACGGGACCCTCTACGCCCGCCGGGTCTGGTACGGCACGATCACCAGCCTGCCCACGTTCACTCCGGAAGGCCTCGTCCGCCGCGTCGGCGACAACTGGATCAAAGTCCTCAACAAGAACGCGCAGCCGACGGGCTCGAGCCGCTACTATTGCAATTGGGATTCGGACGTCATCTTCGTCAACGACGCCACGGTCTGGACGTTCCACGACTCGATCTCGATGGGCACCGGCACGCTCGATCCTCCAGTATATCCGGCGCGGCTTCCGCGTGTCGGTCGTCTATGTCGACGCCACGGCCGCGGTCAAGACGGCCGCCTCGATCAACGTCCAGAGCGCCCACGACGAGGGCGACATCCGCGCCATCTCGACGACGGGGATCACCTTCGGCGGCGGCGATTACGGCAAGTGCTGGATCCCGGGCATGGCCTATAGCGCCCAGATGGCGTACGGCCACGAGTGGCCCTACAGCACGGTCACCGACCACCTCTTCTCCTGGTGGTTCTTCGGCCTGCCGTCCTCGGCTTCGACGGTCGTCCAGGACCTCATGGACACGGTCGACCAGGCCAAGACCGCCAACCTCAGGGTCTTCGGCCGGGCCGATCTCTACTGGGACGTCACCGCCAACGCCAACACCGGCGGGTGGGTCGTGGAGAGCCTCGTCCTCGCCCCCGAGAAGCTGCGCGAGCCGACGAAGGTTACGACGAACTACGCCTCCGGCACGATGGGCGTTTCCACCTTCGATTGGGACAATGACAGCCTGCCCGTGACCCTGACCGTCACCCTGGACACGACCGGCGACCTTCAGACGGTCGTCGCCTCCATCGTCTGGAATTCGACCACGAAGATCCTGACCACGACCGTCCCCGTCGCTCCCGGCCAACTGGGAATCCCTCCTCACGACCGACCTCTTCGGCGTGAAGGTCTGGGTCCGGCCGGTCAAGGCCACCGACGGCACCTTCTCCTGGCACGCCTACACGGTCATCGCGTTCAAGATCATCAGCTGAAGCTCCTCTCGGAACCACGCACGGCCGCGGGCCTTCGGGCCCGCGGCCTTTTTATTTTCGCCGAGCGTCCGTTGCCCCCCGGCCCGGGAAATTGGTATGATGGCCGGAACGGAGGGCCGCCATGATCAAACCCATCGACACCGCGTCCGGAGACCTCGAGTTCCGCTGCGAGGCCTGCGGTACCGTCTTCCGCCACGCCGTCCGTGTCTACAACGACGCCTCGACCGGGGACGAGGCCCAGGAATACGACGTGCGGAACTGGTCCGCGGCGGGGATCGACCTCCAGTGTCCGAAATGCTACGCCGAGAGGACGTACCGGCTGGAGATCAGGCCGGACCGGGAGAGGGGAGTGATGTGAGGCGGCCCCTTCAGGCCACCGTGGACGGGATCTTCCCTTCCTGCTGGTAGATGTGCTTGATGAGGCACAGGACGCCGTTCGAGATCCTGTGCCGGAACTCGACGCCGAGCTCGAAGCAGTCGCCGCCCTCCTGGACGTCGAGCCACTTGACCTGGCCGTCGAGCGTGATCAGCTCCTTCGTGCCGGAGAGCTCGATCTGGATCTTGATGACGGAGCCGACGTCGAAAAGCTCCTTGGTGTAGATCCGCGCGCCGCCGAGCGAAATGTCGCGCGTGAAGGCGTTGATGCCGACCGGCCTGCGCGCCTGGGGCGGCTGGATCGAGACGTTGTTCCGCTCGACGAGGCGGTCTTCCTTGCGTTTGTTGGCCATCGCCTGCTCCTTGCCCCGGCACTCCGGGGCCTTCCCATCCTCGCCCGGGCCGGGGGGCGGGGTCAATCGCCTCGGGGGGTGATTCGCCGGGTGACCGCCGGCCCCTCATCAGGGGGACCCGCCGGCCTGTCCGGTCGCCCGCGGGGCGGCCGCCGCCGCCCGGGGAAGGCTAGAGGATGACGCCTCCCCCCGGCTGGTGGCCCCTCAGGTAGAGGAGGACGAGCCGGATGACCATGAAAATGATGCCGAAGGTCAGGGCCAGGAGGTAGACGGCGAGGAGGGCCGCGTCGCGGCGGGGGATCTTCCGGCCCACGACCCACGGGTAGATGAGGTCGAAGAGCGTCTTGCCGAAGAAAACGATGAGGAGCGTCAGGCCGAGGACCGAGCGGTAGAGGAAGGCCTTGACGTTCGACGTGTCGACCCGGTCGAGGACGACGAGCGGGTAGAGCAGCCAGGCCGCGACGGCCCAGAGGACGAGGACGAAGGCCGTGACGATCCTGCGGTCGATGGTCTCCGGTTTCAAGACGGGCCTCCTCGGGCGGGCCGGCCGTCGCCGGCTAGGCCCCGCGTTCCCCCTCCTTGTGGAGGGCGCTGTGCCGGGCGCTATAGCCGAAATAGATGGTCAGGCCGATGACGAGCCAGACGAGGAAGCGGAACCAGGTCACGAGGGGCAGGCTGGCCATGAGGTAGCCGCAGAGGAGGATGCCGAGGCCCGGCAGGACCGGGCTGAGCGGCGCCTTGAACGGCCGGTGGATGTCCGGGCGGATGTAGCGCAGGACGATGACGCCGGCGCGCGACGATGATGTAGGCGAACAGGGTGCCGATGGAGCAGAGCTCGGAGGAGACGTTGATCGGGGTGAGCGGCCGCCGCCACGGCGACGATGCAGCCGGTCAGCCAGGTCGTGATGTGCGGCGTCTTGTAGCGGGCGTGGACCCGCGACAGGAGCGGCGGGCAGCAGGCCGTCCCGCGACATGGCGAAGAGGATCCGCGGCTGGCCCATGATCAGGACGAGGAGGACGCTGGTGATGCCGGCGATGGCCCCGACGCTGACGAGGGCCGAGGCCCAGGGCATCTTCAGGGTGTTGAGGACCAGGGCGATGGGGTCGGCGACGCCGAGCTCCCTGTAAGGGACGACGCCGGTCATGATGGCGGCCACGGCCATGTAGAGGACCGTGGCCACGACGAGCGAGGCCATGATGCCGATGGGCAGGTCCCGCTGCGGGTTCTTGGCCTCCTCGGCCGTCGTCGAGACGGCGTCGAAGCCGACGTAGGCCAGGAAGACGATGGCCGCCGCGGTCATCACGCCCTTGAAGCCGAAGGGCATGAACGGCTGCCACTTGGCCGGGTCGACGTGGCCGACGGCCGCGACGATGAAGAAGAGGATGACGGCGAGCTTGACGATGACGATGGTCAGGTTGACGCGCGAGCTCTCCTTGATGCCGCGGACGAGGAGCCAGGTGATGAGCAGGACGATGGCTGCGGCGGGGAGGTTCAGGACGCCCGGGCTCTTGTCGAAGGGCGAGGCGGAGATGGCCTGCGGAACGCGGACGCCGAAGCCGCTCCGGAGGAGGTTGACAAAGTAGGCCGACCAGCCGGTCGAGACGAGGATGGCCGCGACCATGTACTCGAGGATGAGGTCCCAGCCGATGATCCAGCCGAAGATCTCGCCCAGCGTGGCGTAGCCGTAGGTGTAGGCGCTGCCGGAGACGGGGATCATGGCCGCGAGCTCCGCGTAGCACAGGGCGCTGCATGCGCAGGCGACGGAGGCGATGGCGAAGGAGAGGATGATGGCGGGGCCGGCGTTCTGGGCGGCCTGGACGCCGGGCAGGACGAAGATGCCGACGCCGATGATGCAGCCGATGCCGATCGCGGTCAGGTCCCACGCCGTGAGCGCACGGCGAAGCCTATGGCCCTCGACCTCGGTGTCGGCCATGATCCTGGTCATGGGCTTGGTGCGCAGAAGCGGGCTTCGCATTCGGTCTCCTTGTCTCCGAGGCTTATACCATAGCGGCTCGGGGCCGTCAAACCGCCGCCCGGGGCCGGCCGGCGTTGACAGCCCGGAGGAAATGTATGACAATCCGCGCGAGGATAAGTTTGCCGCCGCACGACCTCGCCCTGGCCTTTGACTGGGAGTACGACTGGGATTTCATCCGCCTCGTCGAGGCCGAGGCGGCAGCGCTCGGGCTGCGGACCGTCGTCGTCTCCCCGGCCGACGTCGCGGCCCGCCTGGAGGACCTCCGCTCGGGCCGGCTCGATTTCCGCGTCCTCATCGACCGCGCCTCGCCCTCCTCGGCCGATTTCCTGGCCTTCCAGGCGGCCGCCCTCGAGCGCGGCCGGGAGGTCATCGACCCCGCCGACAGGATCCGCTGGGCCTCGGACAAGGCGACCATGCATCTCGAGTTCATCGCCCACGGCATCCGCGCGCCCTACACGCTCATCCTGCCGCCGGCCGACTCCGGGGGGACGCCGCCGCTCGGCCCGGCCGAGCTCCTCCCCCTCGGCTCGCCTTTCGTCGTCAAGCCGGCCAACACGACGGGCGGCGCGCTCGGCGTCGTCGAGGACGCCCGCTGCCTCGAGGACGCCCTGGCCGCGCGCCGCGCCTACCCCTCCGACAAGTACCTCCTGCAGGAGAGGATCGTGCCCGAGGAGCGGGACGGCCGGCGGTTCTGGTTCCGCGGCTTCTATGTCCTCGGCGAGGTCCATTGTGCCTGGTGGGACCCGAAGACCCATGTCTACGCCGCGCTCGGCGCGGAGGAGGCCGCGCTCTACGGGCTCGAGGCCGCTCGCCGTCGTCGTCCGCGCCGTGGCGGCCGTCTCGGGCCTGCGGTTTTTCTCGACGGAGATCGTCCGGGACGTCCGGGGAAGGCTCGTCGCCGTGGACTACGTCAACGAGACCTGCGACATGCGCCTGCAGTCGATCCATGCCGACGGCGTCCCGGACGCGATCGTCCTCAGGATCGCCGCCCGGATCGCCGCTTACGCGAGGGAGAAAAAGCCATGAAGACCCGCGGCCTGCTCATCGCCGTCCTCGTCGCCGCCGTCGTCGTCTACTTCGTCTACTTCGCCAAGACGGCCGGCGACAAGGGCCTCCTCCAGACAGAGATCGACCAGATGGCCAAAGCGAAGGTCACGCTGACCCAGGCCAACATGGCCGCCGTGGCCCGGGAGATCGTGTCCTACGCGGCGGGCGCCGAGGGCCTGCCCGAGGACCTCAAGCCGCTCGAGAGGTCAAGGCCGGGCTTCGGCCTGGGGCTTCAGGACGGCTGGGGCCGGACCATCCGGTACGAGCGGCTCTCCGACTCGGCCTTCCGCCTCCGCTCGGCCGGGCCCGACGGCGCCTTCGACACGGCCGACGACATCGTCAAGGACTTCTAGTCCAGGCCGGTCGTGCGCTTCCGCCGCGGGAACAGGCGGCGGAGCGCCTGCCGGACGCCCCGCTTGCGGCGGCGCTTCCTCGATCTCGAGCCGGCCGACCGTCCTGCGGAAGGGGGCCTTGGGCGAGTAATAGTAGGACCGCTTGAGGAGCGAGAGGTCGTAGGCCTTCTTCCGCTCCGGGTCGCAGAGCGTCTGGTAGGCCTCCTCGATGCGGCCGACGATCTGGCGGCGCTCGTCGTCGGTGACCAGGCTGTAGGCGGCGAGCGAACCGGGGGCGTACGTGGCCAGCGCCGCCTGGTAACCCTCCCGGATCTCCTCCTGCGAGGCCGTCCTCTCTACGTTGAGCAGCTCATAGTAGGTCCAGTCCTCGATCCGCTTGATCATCGGGGGCTCGGGAAGCCGATCTCGGGCGGCGTCCGGCGCGAGTGCTCGACGGCGTAGATGAGCTCCTCGGCGGCCGAGCGGATGGCCCGGGCCGCGGCCGAGTCCGGGTGGGCCGCGATGAACGGCTGGAGGGCCTTGAGCGAGGTATGGACGCGGGGGTCGTAGGGGATGGCGCCGAGGAAATGGAGGTCGATGAGGAGGTAGCGGCGGGCCACGTCGGCGACCGACCGGCCGAGCTCCGCGTCCGCCTGGTCGCGGGCCTTGTTCATGATCAGGCACGGCCGGAAGTTCCGCAGGGCCCGGTAGAGGATGGTCCCGTAGGAACGGTCGGACTCGAGGAGGGACTTGAAGAAGGAGTAGAGGGACTGGGAGTTCTTCTCGATCTGCTCGAGCATCTTCTGGTGGAGGTCCGGGATCTTGTAGTGGTCCATGTAGAGCTTGAGGACCCGCATGATGCACGACTTGAGGAAGAGGTAGGAGTTCTCGATCGACGTCGGCTCGGGCGTGGCCACGACGATGCCGGGGTCGGCGCTGAGGAAGAAGTCGAGGGTGTTGTAGCTGCTGCCCGTGCCGAGGTCGAGGATGACGTCCTGGGCGGCGAGCTGGCGGACCTGGCGCAGGAGCCGGAGCTTCTTGTAGTGGTTGAGGTTGGCGATGAAGAGGATGTTCTCCGTGCCGCGGACGATGCGGAGCCCGTCGTAGGGCGTCTCCACGGCCGCCTCCTCGAGGCTCCCGACCCGGTTCGTCAGGAAGTCGCCGAGGTCCGGGTGGCCGTTCCGCATGCCGAGGAGGGTGTGGAGGTTCGGCCCGCCGAGGTCGGCGTCGACGAGAGTGACGTCGTGCCCCAGTGAGGCGAGATGGAGACCGAGGCCGCTCGAGACGAAGCTCTTGCCCGTGCCTCCCTTGCCGCCGCCGACGGCCCAGATCCGCTTTTCCATTTCCTTAGCGCAGAGAGCTACGATAGCACACTCGGGGGAGGCATTTCAAATTGACTTGGCCGGCCGATTTCTTTAGAATGCGGGCCTCGAACGATGGACGCGACGCCCCGCCCCGCCCGCAAGCACGCCCGCGGCAAGAGCCCCTTCGCCCTGCCCGTCCTGGCCGGCGTCACGCTCCTCGCCGTCCTCGTCGCCCTGCGCGGACTAGGCCTCGCGGCCGTGCCGGCCGCGGCCGTCCTCGCCGTCCGCTGGCTCACGACCGCCCTCTTCGTCGTTCACGCCGTCCACCGGCGCTCGCTGACGACCTGGATCGTCGTCAGCATGGTCATCGGCGCCCAGGTCGGCTATGACCTGCCGTCGGTGGCCGTCGGCCTGCGGCTCTTCAGCCTGATCTTCCTGCGGATGATCAAGACGATCATCGCCCCGCTCCTTTTCTCGACCCTCGTCGTCGGCATCGCCGGCCACTCCGACCTCAAGCAGGTCGGCCGGATGGGCGTCAAGTCCCTGGTCTACTTCGAGGCCGTGACGACCCTGGCCCTGTTCATCGGCCTGGCCGCCATCAACATCTCCCAGGCGGGCGAAGGGCATCAGCCTGCCGGCCGCGGTCAAGGCCGAGGGCATGGCTGCGGCGAAGCAACCGGCCTCCGACATCGTCCTCCACATCTTCCCCGAGAACATCGCCAAGGCCGTGGCCGAGGGGCAGATCCTCCAGGTCGTCGTCTTCGCCATCGTCTTCGGCATCGCCCTGGCCCTCATCTCCGAGGCCAAGCGGCGGCCGATCCTGACCGTGACCGAGAGCCTGGCCGAGCTGATGTTCAAGTTCACCAACATCGTCATGCTCTTCGCCCCGGTCGGCGTCGGCTGCGCCATCGCCTACACGGTCGGGCACATGGGGCTCGGGGTCCTCGTCAACCTGGTCAAGCTCCTGGCCACGCTTCTACGTCGCCATCCTCGTCTTCCTCCTCGTCGTCCTCCTGCCCGTCGCCCTGCTCATCCGGGCGCCGATCAGGAAGTTCCTCGCCGCCATGGTCGACCCGGTGACCCTGGCCTTCGCCACGACGAGCAGCGAGGCGGCCCTGCCCCGGGCCATGGAGGCCATGGAGGCCATCGGCGTCCCGCGCAAGATCGTCGCCTTCGTCATGCCCACCGGCTACAGCTTCAACCTCGACGGCTCCAGCCTCTACCTGTCGCTCGCGGCCATCTTCGTCGCCCAGTCGGCCGGGCGTCCGCATGAGCTTCGGGCCAGCAGCTCCTCCTCGTCTTCACCCTGATGCTGACGAGCAAAGGGGTGGCCGGGGTGCCGCGGGCCTCGCTCGTCATCCTCCTGGGCACGGTCGCCCAGTTCAACCTCCCGACGGAGCCCGTCTTCATCATCCTGGGCATCGACGAGCTGATGGACATGGCCCGGACGTCCCTCAACGTCCTGGGCAACAGCTTCGCGACCATGGTCGTGGCCAAGTGGGAGGGGGAGTTCGGGCGGGAGCGGCCGTCCGCGGCCGTCCGGGAGGCCGCCGGCGGCGACCGCCCCTGAGGGGCTTGCTTTTTTCCGCGTTTTCTGGTATTGATATCGCGACTATTCCCGAATCCAGGCGAGGAGTCTGAGGACTTTGGACAATATCGGCAATGTCGACAGCAAATACAGGTTCGTCATCGTGGCCTCGAAGCGCGCCAAGCAGCTTCTCAAGGGCGCCAAGCCCAAGCTCAAGGCCAAGTCCCGGAACCTGATCCGCATCGCCCAGTCCGAGGTCAAGGCGGGGCTCGTCGAGTACGAGATCATTCCGGCCGGAAAAGAGGACGACCCCCGAGCCCGACGAGCGGGTCTTCGTCGGCGCCGACATCGGCGTCGAGGAGGCCGCCGAGCCCGATGTCCTGGCCGCCAAGGAACCGGTCGAGGACGGAGACCGGCAAGCCCGCCGAGGAGGAGTCCGAGGAAGCGACGGAAGAGTCCGAGGACGAGAACGAGGACCTCGAGGGCGAGCAGAAAGAAGACAAGGACGAGTGAGCCCGGCCCTCGACTATTCTTCCCGCGCTTTGAGGATCAGGTCGACGTAGTTCGCGCGGATGAAGTCCGCCCGCCGGAAGCCCAGACGCCTGGCGAAGCGGGTGATCTCGTGGCGTTTCCCCTCGAGCTCGAGGAAGTTGCCGGCCGAGGTCTCGTCGAGCGTGACGGTCAGCCGCCCCTGTCGCAGGACGGTCCGGTGCTTCGTATAGGCGAAAGCCGGCTGGAGGCCCAGGGCCTTGAGGATCTTGCGGGCCTGCCCGACGTCCGCGACCGCCGTTTCGAACTCCTCCCGGACCTTGAAGGACCGGGATTTCTGCGGCGCCCCCTTGAAGGTCAGGGTCGGCCCGCCGTCCGGCCCGGCGCAGCCGGAGCGCCCGCCGCGCGGCTCGCGAGCCGGGCGCCGGGGAAGTCGTAGAGCGTGTCCTCCTCGAGGAGGCGGTCCCGGCAGACGACGGCCCCCAGGGCCAGGAGCTTCTCCCGCATCGGCCGGGGGTCGCCGATCCTGATCTTGACCTCGGTCTCGGTCATGGCCGGCCGCTCACCGCCTCCGCTCGAGGAGGAAGCGGGTCAGGGCGGCCAGCGCCCGCCGGGGCAGGGCGTCGGGGAAGCGGCCGAGGGCCTCGAGGGCCCGGTCCGCGTAGGCACGCGGCCCGGCCCGAAGCGTACTCGAGCGAGCCGGCCGCCGCGAGCCACCCGACGAGGTCGTCCCGTTCGCCGGGGATGATGTCCCGCCGGCCGAGGAGGGCCGCGATCCGCTCCCGGCCCGGCCGGCCGTCGGTCCGGAGGGCGTGGATGAGCGGGAGGGTCACCCGGCCCTCGGCCAGGTCCGAGAGGACCGGCTTGCCCAGGGACCGCTCGTCGCCCGTGATGTCCAGGAGGTCGTCGACGATCTGGAAGCACAGCCCGAAGTTGAGCCCGAACTCCGCCGCGTCGCGTTCGGCCGCCGCGGAGGCCCGGCCGAGGACGGCGCCGATGCGGGTGCACGCGTCGAACAGGACGGCCGTCTTGTTCTCGATGATGCCGAGGTAGGCCTCCTCGGTGAGGCCGAGGTCGCCGCCCCGGGCGTATTCGTCGAGCTCGCCCTGGATCATGCGGGCCGAGACGTCGGCCATGATGCGGATGATGCGGTCGTGCCGGGACTCGAGGGAGAGGCCGATCGACTTGATGTAAAGGTAGTCGCCGAGGAGGACGGTGATGTTGGCCCCCCACTTCGCGTGGACGGACTCCTCGCCCCGGCGGACCTCGGCCTTGTCGATGATGTCGTCGTGGACCAGGCTCGCCGTGTGGATGAGCTCGACGAGCGAAGCCAGGTAGACGGTCTCCCCGTCCGCCGCGCCGAAGAGACGCGCGGTCAGGAGGACGAGCGCCGGACGGAGGCGTTTCCCCTTTTTCCGGAGGACGTAGCGGCTGACCTCCGCCGTGAGGGGGTTCGGGTCCCGCGACCAGGCCTCGAGCTGGGCCTCGACCCGGTCGAGGTCGGGCTTGATCTCGGCGGTGACGGCGGCCATGTCCCGTCCCCGGGCGTCGGACGGCCGCGGGCCGGGCTGGGGGAGGGGCAGGCTCATCGGTAGTTCACGAACTGCATGTGAATGCCCAGGTCCTGGGCCTTGAGGTGGGCGATGACCTCCTGGAGGACGTCGATCTTGGGCGAAGAGATGCGGACCTCGTCTCCTTGGATGGCGACCTGGGCCTTGAACTTGGCCGCCTTGACGAGCTTGACGATCTCGCGGGCCTTCTCGACCGGGATGCCGGCCTGGAAGACGGCCTCCTGCTTGACCGTCCGGTCGGCGCCGTCGGCGATCCTGCCGAAGGTGATGGCCCGGAGGGGGACCTTCCTCCTGACCAGCTTCTCCTCGAGGGCCGTGCGCAGGGCCTTGATCTTGAAGTCGTCGTCGGCGACGAGGACCAGCCGGTCCTTCTCGAGGAGGACTTCGGCCCGGCTGTTCTTGAAATCGAAGCGGTTGCGGATCTCCTTGAGCGTCGTCTGGACGGCGTTGGCCACCTCCTGGTGGTCGATCCGCGAGACGATGTCGAAGGAATGGTCCTGGCCCATGGCGGTCCTATCTTAACATCCGTCGGGCGTTTTTTCAAAGGGGAAGAGGCGGGCGAAGTTGGCCGTCGTCGCCGCGGCCAACCCGGCCAGGTCCAGGCCCTTCAGGCCGGCCAGGACCTTGGCCGTCTCGACGACGAAAGCCGGCTCGTTGCGGCGCCCCGCCCCCCGGAAGGGGACGGGGGCGAGGAAGGGCGAATCGGTCTCGACGAGGAGGCGGTCGAGGGGGACCTTGCCGGCGACCTCGCGGAGGTCCGCGGCCTTGGGGAAGGTCAGGATGCCGGAGAAGGAGATGAGGAAGCCGCGGTCGAGCATGGCCCGGGCCGACGTCCCACGCCTCCGTGAAGCAGTGGAGGATGCCGCCGCCGGTGAAGCGCTCGCCGTCGACGGCCTCGACGACCTCGGGGCCGGACAGGCGGCTGTGGATGATCGACGGGCAGGCCGAGCTCGCCGGCCGCCCGGAGCTGGGCCCTCAGGGCCTCGCGCTGGGCGTCGCGCGGCGAGAGGTCGTAGTGGAAGTCCAGGCCGATCTCGCCGACGGCCCGGATCGTCCCGGCGGCGGCCAGCTCGCGGAGCCGGGCGAGGTGGGCGTCCGTGAGGTCCTTGGCCTGGTGGGGGTGAACGCCCGCCGCGGCCAGGACCGTCGGGAACGTCTGCTGCAGCCCGAGGATCGCCGGCAGGCTCGCCGGGGACGGTGAGCTCCGCCGGGCAGAGCACGGCGACGACGCCGGCGTCCAAGGCCCGGCGGACGACCTCCTCCCGGTCGGCGTCGAACTCGGGCATGTCGAGGTGGGCGTGGGAATCCACCAGGCGGGGCGGGTGGAAGGACCTCGGGTCATGACCGCTCTCTAAAAAAACTCCCCGCCGGCCGCGCCGGCCGGCGGGGAGCCTGGCAGACTTTCCGGTGTCCGTCCGGCCTACTGGGCCAGCTTCGTCTTCAGCGTCCGGAACGGGACGGCGCCGTAGCTGAGGACCTTCTGGAGGAAGTCCTTCTGGCTGAAGGCGTTCCCCTTGAGCGTGCGGTAGTCCTTCTCGAGCTCCAGGATCTCCTGGTAGCCGATGTAGGCCAGGGAGGCCTCGCCGGGGTTGATGACGATCTGGTTCCAGCGCGCGCTCGGCCTCGGCCGGGGTCATGAAACCGCCGCGGATCATGTAGTCCGATGACCTGTTCCTTGGTGACGTCCCCTCATGGACATTCATGTCCATCTGGAAGTCGATGACGGTCTTGAGCAGGAGCTTGAGCTGGTTGAGCCGCATGCGCAGGTCGAAGTTGCCGAAGCCGCCCTCGATGAGCATCTCCTCGACGTAGACCGGCCAGCCCCTGAGCAGGGCCTGGTTGGCGGCCATCCTCTTCACGACGGAGGGGTCCTTGCGGGTGAAGTAGGTCGGCACGAAGCTGCCCGGGAAGACCCGCTGGACCGTCATGAAGTCGATGTAATAGTTGTTGTGCTCCTCGAGGAAGCCGCGTGACCTGCTCGGGCGACCAGTCGGCGGGGATGGGCCGGACGTAGAGCGTGTAGGGCCCGCTCGGCCTCGAAGGCGCCCGGCCCGGCGAGCAGGAACCAGCCGTCGCCCTGCAGGGCCGGCGGGCATGGGCTCGACCTGGAGGTTCTCCTCGGGCAGGTCGAAGAGCTTGGACTGCTGGAGGAAGCTCTTGATGCTGGCCGCGGACTGGACGACCCGGCCGACGAAGCTCGTCCTTGCCGACGTGGTCGCCCTTGATCTTGTCGAGCACGCCCTGGATGATCGTCCGGCGGACTCTCATCGCCTGCGCCCTTCGCTCCGTTCGGCCCATCTGCTCGATGTTCGACGTCGGGATACATGATCTTGTAGAACGGGACGCAGACGAGCAACATCTCGCGGCGGATGTTGTTGGCGTCGGCCTTGGCGCGGGCCACGATGTCCTGCTCGATCGGCAGGTTGCCCTGGCTCGCGTAGCTGGAGCCACTTGGGTGGGCCTCCGGGTCGCGGAAGTTGCCCGTCGACTTGGGCAGGAGCTCGTTCTGGAGGAACCTCTGGTAGTCGTCGAGGGCCAGCAGGACCTTCTGGGTCTCCGCCAGGAGGCCGGCGTTCGAGCCGGCCAGCTTGGGGACGTCGGTCTTGTAAAAATCGATGATCCCCGGGCAGCTGCTTGATGGCCGCCTGGGTGTACTCCTGGGGCGGGCGTCTTCAGGTTGTCCTTGGCCCTCTTGATCAGCCCCGGCAGGAGCCTGGCCCGGGCCGCCGCCGCGGGGGCGTTCGGGCGTTCCGGGCGATGAGGGACTCGGATGCTGTCGACGAAGAGGCCGTTGTAGAAGAGGGGGTTGTCGATCAGGAAGAGGGAGTCTCTCGAGCTTCAGGACCGGTGAGGTCCAGGAAATCGCGCATGATCTCGTGCTCGAGCTGCAGGTCCGGCGAGAGCTTGAACTTGTCGATCTTGGTGACGAGCTCCTGGTTGAAGGCGTCGATGCACGTCTCCAGGAACTTCTCGATCGTGGCCTGGCTGAGGTCCTCGAGCTTGTCGTTGTACTTCGTGTAGCCCTGCTGGGTCCCGGCCGTCGGGAAGAGCTTGAAGTAGGCGTCCCAGAACGTGTCCTTGAACTTGTTGAACTTGCCGTCCTCGGCGTTCTGGGCCGAAGGCCGTCCCCGCGGTGAAGACGAGGAAGGCCAGCACGGTGAGAGTCAAGACCGTCTTTTTCATTCGAACCTCCTCCGGGCAATGCGCTCGGTCATTGCCGCAAATCCTAGCATATCTCTCCCTTTCCTGACAATCCCTTTCGTCACCCTCCGATCTATGTGAAGAAAGGCCCGGTTCTACCAGCGGACGAGGGCCGAGGCCCAGGTGTAGCCCGAGCCGAAGGCCGTCAGCGCGACGAGGCTGCCGCGCCGGATGCGGCCGTCCTTGACGGCCTCGTCGAGGGCGATGGGGATGGACGCCGCGGTCGTGTTGCCGAGCCGGTCGATGTTGCGGACGACCTTCTCGGGCGGGATCCGGAGCCCCTTGGCCACCATCTGGGAGATGCGGTCGTTGGCCTGGTGGGGGATGAGGGCGTCGATGTCCTCGACGGACAGGCCGTTGTGGGCCAGGGCGGCGCGGACGGACTCGGGCATCCGCTCGCAGGCGTTGACGAAGACGTTGCGGCCGTCCATCCGGGGGAAGAACTTGCCCTCGTCGAAGAAAGCCCTCTGGAAGGTCGGGTTGTCGGCGGGGCAGGGCTTCTCCATCCAGAGCTTGGAGGCGAAGTTCCCGTCCGCGAAGAGGTGGGTCGAGAGGACGCCCCGGCCGTCGCCGGAGTCGTTGGGCTCGAGGATGACCGCCCCGGCGCCGTCGCCGAAGAGGACGGCCATGTCCCGGCCCTCGTCCGAGAAGTCGAGGTTCGCCGACTGGACCTCGGCGGCGACGAGGAGGATGCTGCTGGTAGGTCCCGGCCCGGATGAACTGGTCGGCCGCGGCCAGGGCGTAGATGAAGCCGCTGCACTGGTTCCGGACGTCGAGGGCGCCGATCGTGCCCAGGCCGAGCTTGGCCTGGACGAGGACGCCGATGCCGGGGAAATAATGGTCGGGCGAGAGGGTCGCGGCGACGATGAAATCGATCGTCGACGGGTCGATCCCTGGCGTCCTCGATGGCCCGCCGGGCCGCCTCGCAGGCCAGGTCCGAGGTGTTGACGCCGGGGTCGACGTGATGGCGCGTCGACGATGCCGCTCCTCTGGCGGATCCACTCGTCGGACGTGTCCATCAGCTTTTCGAGGTCCTGGTTGGTGACGACGCGCGGCGGGACGTAGTGGCCCGTCCCCGTGATGACGGTTCTTCTGTCCATGGGCACCTGCCATTATAAATGAGGAGCGGCCAAAAATAAAGGAACACTCCGCAAGAGCTTCAGAGCCGCCCGTTCCGGACGTACCAGCCGAGGGTCTCCCTGCAGGCCCTCCTCGAGCGGGACGCGGGCCTCGAAGCCGAGCTCCCGGCGGGCCTTGGCCACGTCGGCCTCCCAGGCGTCCGGGAGCATGTCCCGGTACTTGCTGAGGTTGAGGGCCGTCGGCCGCCCGCTGAGCCGGCCGATCCCCCCCGAGCCGGCGCAGGCCAGGAAAGCCGCCCACGGCGGGACGCGGACGCGGACGACCTTGCGACCGAGGATCCGGGCCGCGGCGCCGCCCAGCTCCTCCCACGTCGCCGGCTCGGGATGGGCGATGTTGAAGACCTCGCCGCTCGCGACGCGGGCCCCGGACGCCAGGACCATGGCCGCCACGGCGTCGCGGGCGGCGCAGAGGCTGAGGGACTTCCTCCGGCGGCCGTAGAGGGGGAGGACGCCGCGCTTGATGAGGCGGAAGAAATCGAGGAAATCCTCGTCCCCCGGCCCGTAGACGGCGGCCAGCCGGAGGATGACGAGCGGGAAGCGGCCCTTCCAGGCCAGGGCCTCGGCCTCCGCGAGGAGCTTGCTCCGGCCGTACGGCGAAACCGGCCGGGGCGGGTCGTCCTCGCGGCGCCGGCCGGCCGGCGACGGAGGGCCCGGCCGCGGCCATGCTGCTGACGTGGACGACCCGGGGAGAGGCGTCGCCGCGGCCCAGGGCCCGGAAAAGACTTGCCGTCCCGTCGCGGTTTACGGTATAATAATCGCTTGATTTGCTGGCCTTGGTCAAGCCGGCGAGGTGGTAGACGAGCCGAGAGGCCGGCCGGCAGCGGCGGAAGGCTCGAGCAGACTGCCCTGGAGGAACCGGATATCCCCCCGGCCCTCGAGGCGGCGGGCCCGCTCGGGGTTCCGGACCAGGGCGTGGACCTCGGTGTCCGGGGTCTCGAGAAGCCGGTCGATGAGGTGGCTCCCCAGGAAGCCCGTCCCTCCGGTGACCAGGACCTTCATGACGGCGATTGTATGAGATTCGACGGCGGCGGTCAACGCCGCGGCCGGACGGCGCGGGGGACCCGGGAGGGGACGCCCGCCGATCCTAGGAACAGGCGACAAAGGAGGCCGGAATGGATCTCTTCGATAAGTGCCAGGAGTTCACGCGGGCCGAGGAATACCAGGCCCAGGACCTCTATCCCTACTTCACCCCGATCCAGGAAGCCCACGGCAACGAGATCAAGGTCAAGGGCCGGCCGATGATCATGGTCGGCTCCAACAACTACCTCGGGCTGGCCGACCACCCCGCGGCCAAGGAGGCGGCCAAGAAGGCCGTCGACCGCTACGGCGTCGGGACTTGCGGCTCGCGGTTCCTGACCGGCACGATCGACCTCCACGAGGAGCTCGAAAGCCGGCTGGCCAAGTTCATGAAGCGGGAAGCCGCGGTGACCTTCAGCACGGGCATGCAGACGAACTTCGGCATCATCACGACCATCGCCGGCAAGGGCGACGCCATCATCGGCGACCGCATGAACCACGCCAGCATCATCGACGCCTGCCGGCTGTCCTTCGCCGACGTCTACAAGTACAAGCACAACGACATGAAGGACCTCGAGCGGGTCCTGCGCCTCGCTCGGCCCCGACACCGGCAAGCTCATCGTCGTCGACGGCGTCTTCAGCATGGAAGGCGACATCGCCGACCTGCCGGGGATCGTCCCGCTGGCCAGAGAAATACGGCGCCCGGATCATGGTCGACGACGCCCACGCCATCGGCGTCCTGGGCGCGCACGGCCGCGGCACGGCCGAGCACTTCGGCCTCGAGAAGCGAGGTCGACCTCGTCATGGGCACGTTCAGCAAGACCTTCGCCTCGATCGGCGGCGTCGCCGTCGGCGAGGCCAAGGTCATCTCCTACATCAAGCACCACGCCAGGTCGCTCATCTTCAGCGCCGCGGCGACCCCGGCCTCGGTCGCCTCGGTCCTGGCCATCCTGGAGATCCTCGAGACCCAGCCGGAGCTCCGGACCCGGCTTTGGGAGATCACGACCCGGATGCGGACGAGCTTCCAGGCCATGGGCTACAACACCGGGCCCTCCCAGACGCCCATCATCCCGATCATGATCGGCGACGACGAGAAGGGCTTCATGCTCTGGAAGCTCCTCCGCGACGAGGGGATCTTCACGACGCCGATCATCTACCCGGCCGTGCCGCACGGCCAGGCCCTCATCCGGACGAGCTACGGGGCCAGCCACACGGACCAGGAGCTCGACGCGATCCTCGCGGCTTTCGAGAAATGCGGCAAGATGCTCGGCATCATCTGACGCGCGGCGCGGCGCGGCGCACCCTGGCCCTCCTCGCCGGCGCGGCCCTCCTCCGCGGCGTCCTCGGCGCGGCCTCGCCCATCCTGCCCCTGGCCCAGGTCAAGCCGGGCATGACGGGCAAGGGCCGGACGGTCTTCTCCGGCACCCGGATCGAAGAGTTCGACGTCGCCATCATCGGCGTCCTGGCCAACGTCCAGCCCAAGCGGAACGTCATCCTGGCCCGCCTCTCCGGCCGGGGGCTCGAGACGACCGGCGATCATCTCCGGCATGAGCGGCAGTCCCGTCTATATCGACGGCAAGCTCATCGGCGCCGTCGCCTTCAGCTTCAACTACGCCAAGGAGGCCATCGCCGGGATCACGCCGATCGAGGAGATGCTGGCCCTCGACAAGGTCCTGCCCGGACCCCGGCCGGGGCCCTCCGACCCCGTCCCGATCCGGAGCAGCATGAGCCTCGAGGACCTCTCGGCGGCCTACCGCACGTCGCTCGCGCCGCCGCCGGAGGCCTCGGCCGAGGGCCAGAGCCTGGCTCCCCTCAGCCTGCCCCTCGTCTTCAGCGGCTTCTCGCCCTGGGCCTTCGAGCGCGGCAAGTCGTTCTTCTCCGGCATGGGATTCCGGCCGGTCCGGGCCGGCGCGGCCGGCCAGGCCGTGGCCGCCGCGGCGCCCGCCGGAAGGGCCGCTCGCGGAGGGCGACGCCGTCGGCGTCCAGCTCATCGGGGGCGACCTCGACCTCTCCGCCGTCGGCACCGTGACCCGCGTCGACGGGGCCAAGGTCCTGGCCTTCGGCCATCCCTTCTACAACCTCGGCGCCGTGGACTACGCCATGACCCGGGCCAGCGTCCTGACGGTCGTGCCCAGCCTGGAGAGCTCCTTCAAGATGGCCGCGACCGGGCCGGTCATCGGCCGCATCACCCAGGACCGGACCGCCGGGGCCCTGGGCGAGACCGGCAAGATGCCCCAGCTCATCCCGCTCAACATCTCCCTCGCCGACGGGCCGCTCGACCGCCGGGATTTCAAGCTCAAGCTCGTCAGCGACAAGTTCCTGACGCCGGCCCTGGTCAACCTGGCCGTCTCCTCCCTCCTCACCGGCGAGGAGCGGGCCTACGGCTACCTGTCCCTCGAGTTCGACGGGGACATCTTCCTCGACCGGGGGACCTCCGTCCACCTCGAGGACCTGTTCTCCGGCAACTACGACACGTCGGCGACCAGCCTGTCCGGGCTGCTCGCCGCCGTCGTCTATTACCTGGGCAACAACGAGTTCAAGGACGTCGGCATCTTCCGCATCGACCTCAACGTCCGGGCCGCGGAGGAGCCGCGGCTGTGCTTCCTCGAGAAGGTCCTGCTCGACAAGTACGAGGTCTCCCCCGGCGAGAAGGTCCAGATCAAGGTCTATTACCGGACCCTTCGCGAGGAGAGCCGGGTCGAGGAGGTCGCGCTCCTCGCGCCGGCCCTGCCGCCCGGCTCGGAGTTCCAGATCGTCGTCGGCGACGCGGCCACGATGCAGCAGGTCGAGCGGTCCCAGTACAGGGTCCCGGATTTCACGCCCCGCAGCCTCAGCCAGCTCGTCCGCCTCCTCGGCAGCCTCCGCAAGAACAACCGGATCTATTTCAAGATCCTCGCCCCCAAGCCGGGGATCTTCCTCAAGGGCGAGGAGATGCCGAACCTGCCGCCGACGCTCAAGTCCATGTTCACCTCGCCGCGGGCCTCGGCCTCCGCGCCGACCGACCTCGCCCGCTCGACCTTGGGCGAATTCCAGCTGCCCGTCCCCTATGTGTTCCGGGGCGGGGCCGTCGTCCCCGTCAAAATCCGCAAGTAGGAGATCGCCCCATGAAAAAGCTGCCCCTGCTCGGCCTCCTGGGGATGGCCGTCCTGCGCCTCTCCCTCCTCGCCGTCACGCCCCAGAAATGGGAGCTGCGGACGAGGGAGGATTTCCTGCGCGGCAAGTTCGACGGCGTCTCGGTCTCGAGCGACGGCGCCCTGGCCCTGGCGCCCAAGGAGGAGAAGATCGCCTCGCCGACCGAGGAGTTCTACCTCTCGGTCCTCCTGGCCGCCGACGGCGCGACCTACCTCGGCACGGGCCACGGCGGCAAGGTCTACCGGATCGGGAGCGACGGCAAGGCCGAGGTCTGGTTCCAGGCCCCGGAGATGGACGTGACCTGCCTCGCCCAGGACAAGAAGGGGGCGCTCTACGCGGCGACCTCGCCGAACGGCAAGATCTACCGGATCACCGAGCGGGGCAAGGCCGAAACGTTCTTCGACCCGGCCGAGAAATACATCTGGGACCTCGTCTTCATGGATTCCGGCCGGCTCTGGGCCGCCGTCGGCGAGACGGCCGGCATCTACGAGATCAGCCCCCAGGGAGAGGGACGGATGATCTTCAAGGCCGCGGAGAACCACGTCCTCTGCCTGAAGAAGACCGGCCGGGGCGACGTCCTGGCCGGGAGCGGCGGCAACGGCGTCGTCTACCGGATCTCGGCCGACGGCCGGGCCTCGGTCGTCTTCGAGACGGCCTACGAGGAGGTCCGCAGCCTGGACGTCGACCGCGACGGCGTCGATCTACGCCGCCGCCTCGGGCGCGCCGTCCAGGTCCCGCAAGGACGAGCTGACGCCGGCGCCGTCCCGCGCCGAGCCCGGCCTGAGCGCTGCGGCGGGCGGCGCCACGGTCACCGCGTCCGTGACCGCAATCAGCGTGCCCGGCGTCTCCGGGGCGGGGGTCGTCGAGTCGCTGGCCGGCTCCCCGGCCGCGGCCAGGGAGTCCGGCGCCCTCTACCGGATCTCGACCGACGGCCTGGCCAAGGTGCTCTGGAGCTCGGGAGAGGAGATGGTCTACACGCTCCTCTGGCGGGCCGACGAGCGCCGGGTCCTCTTCGGCACCGGGAGCAAGGGCCGGCTCTACGCCGTCGACAAGGACGACAAGGTCTCGCTCCTCGCCCAGGAGAACTCCGAGCAGGTCTTCGAGCTCGTGCCGCTCGACTCGAAGGTCTATATCCTCTCCAACAACCCGTGCTCCCTGGGCCGCCTCCTGCCCGAACAGAGGCTCCAGGGCGAATACCTGGGCCCGGTCGTGGACGCCCGGACCCTGGCCACCTGGGGCCGGATCGCCTGGGAGGGTTCGGCCGACGCGGGGTCGGGCCTCCAGCTCCAGACGCGGAGCGGTAACACCTACGAGCCGAACACGACCTGGAGCGAGTGGTCGCCGCCGTACCAGAAGAAGGAGGAGCAGGTCCTCAGCCCCAAGGCCGGTACCTCCAGGTCAAGGCCGTGCTCAGGTCGCCGACGGGCAAGGTCTCCCCGGTCCTCGACACGCTGACCGTCTTCTACCTCCAGGCGAACATCGCCCCGGCCGTGACGCGGCTGGAATACCTCAAGCCGAACGAGGTCTTCCTGAAGATGCCCGAGCAGGAGGACGTCATCCTGGGTCTCGAGAAGAACCTGCCCGAGCCGGCGGCGAAGAAGGACGACAGCTTCAGGATCGTCATCCCGCCCAAGAAGGCCGAGCGGAAGGGCTTCCAGACGATCACGTGGGAGGCGGCGGACGAGAACGGCGACACCCTCGTCTACACGATCGCCCTGAGGAAAGAGGGGGAGACCGACTGGCGGGTCGTCGAGGACGGCTGGCCCGACTCGCCCTACACGTTCGACACGACCGCTTATCCCGACGGGACCTATTACGTCAAGGTCACGGCCTCCGACGCCCCCTCGAACCCGGCCGGGCTCGAGCTCACGGGGGAGAAGATCGGGCCGCCCCTCGTCATCGACAACTCCCTGCCCGTGGTCAAGAACTTCACCGCCGCGAGGAACGGCGCCTCGCTCGACGTCGCCTTCCAGGCCGAGGACGCCTCCTCCAACATCCTCGAGGTCAAGGTCCTCGTCCGGCCGGGCGAGTGGCGGGTCGTCTTCCCCGTGGACGGGATCGCGGATTCGCGGAGCGAGAGCTTCAAGTTCTCCGTCAGGATCCCGGCCGGGGCCGAGAACATGATCACCGTCCGGGTCAAGGACGCCTACGGCAACGTCGGCGTCTACCGCCAGAACTTCTGAGCCGCGCTACCGCGTCTTGACCCGCTCGAGGTACGTGTCGGCCCGCGTGTCGATGCGGATGACGTCCCCTTCCTTGATGAACTCCGGGACCTGGATCGATCGCCCCCGTTTCGAGCGTCGCGGGTTTGTAGAGGGACGTCTTGGTCGCGCCCTGGAGGCGGGGCTCGGTGCCGACGACCTTGAGGTCGACGGAGTTGGGCAGGTCGACGCCGACGGGCCTCCCGTCGTACATCTGGATCTTGATGACCATGTTGGGCAGGAGGTACTTGACGCCGTCGCCGATGGCCTCGGCCCGGAGGCCGAGCTGCTCGTAGCTCTCGAGGTTCATGAAATGGTACTCGTCGCCTTCCTTGTAGAGGTACTCCATCTCGACCTCGTCGAGGTGGGCCTGCTCGAGCCGCTCTTCGGACCGGAAGCGGTGCTCGGTCTGGGAGCCGGTCTGGATGTTCCGGAGCTTCGTCTGGACCATGGCCTTCCATCGGCCGGGCGTGATGAGCTGCATCTCCATGACCCGGTACAGGGTGCCGTCCATGATGATCATCATTCCCTTGCGGATCTGCGTCGCGTCGATCATTGTGCCTCCAGCGTGGGCCGGGATGAGTCCCGACAAGCGGAGTATTTTACCACATCCGCGGCGGACGGCCAACCGCGGCGGGCCGGTTGATTTCGCCCGGGAATTCCTTTATATATGGCTCTCCGTGAAAAGGCGCATGAAAGGTAGGAACATCCGGCGGCGCGGGGTCCGCGCGCTGGCCGGGCTCCTGCTCGCGGTCCCGGTGCTCTGGCCGGGCTGCTCTCGGACCTCGGGAGGGAACATGGCCGACCTCGTTCTGACCCACGCGACGGTATGGACGGGAGACGCGAAGCGGCCCCGGGCCGACGCCGTGGCCGTCCGGGGGGAGAGGATCCTCCGCGTCGGCACGGAGGCCGAATGCCGCGCCCTGGCGGGGCAGGGCACGACCGTCGTCGACCTCGGGGGCGGGCTCGTCCTGCCGGGGTTCATCGACAGCCACACGCACTTTCTGGCCGGCGGCTTCACGTTGAGCAGCGTCCGTCTCCGCGACGCGGCGAGCCGCGACGAGTTCGCCGCCCGCATCGCGGCCCAGGCCCGCACGCTCGCTCCCGGCGACTGGGTCCTCAACGGCGACTGGGACCACGAGCGGTTCGCCCCGCCGGAGCTGCCCCGCCGGGACTGGATCGACGCCGCGACGCCGGCCAACCCCGTTTGCGTCAACCGCTACGACGGGCACATGGTCCTCGCCAACTCCCTGGCCCTGAAGCTCGCCGGGATCACCCGCGGGACGCCCGTCCCGCCCGGGCGGCGAGATCGTCAAGGACCCGCGGACGGGCGAGCCGACGGGCATCCTCAAGGACGCGGCCATGGACCTTGTCTACGCCAAGATCCCCGAGCCGTCCTTCGACCAGAAGCTGCGCGCCGCCGAGGCCTCGCTCGCGGAGGCCGCGGCGCACGGCATCACCTCGCTCAACGAGATGGCCGACGCCTCGGCCTTCGAGGTCTACGAGGAGCTGGCCCGGCGGCACGCGCTCACCGCCCGCATCAACGTCTACATCCCCATCACCCAGGTCGACCTGCTGGCCCGGCTGAGGATCAAGTCGCCCTTCGGCGGCCCGCTCCTGAAGATCGCCGGGTTGAAAGGCTTCGTCGACGGCTCGCTCGGCTCCTCCACGGCCTACTTCTTCGAGGCCTACACCGACGACCCGAAGTGCTTCGGGCTCCTCAACGAGCAGATGTTCCCCGAGGGCATCATGGAGAAGCGCATCCTCGAGGCGGACAAGGCCGGGCTCCAGGTCGCGGTCCACGCCATCGGCGACCGGGCCAACAGCCTGCTCCTCGACATCTTCGAGCGGGTCATGGCCGCCGACGGGCCGCGCGACCGGCGCTGGCGCGTCGAGCACGCCCAGCACCTCAGGCCGGCCGACATCGCCCGCTTCGGCCGCCTCGGCCTCGTCGCCTCCGTCCAGCCCTACCACGCCGTCGACGACGGCTGCTGGGCCGAGAGGAAGATCGGCCCGGAGCGGGCCCGGACGACCTACGCCTTCCGCTCCCTGGAGGAGGCCGGGGCGACGCTGGCCTTCGGCTCGGACTGGACCGTGGCCCCGCTCGACGCCGTGGCCGGCATCTCCGCCGCGGTCACGCGCCGGACTCTGGACGGCAAGCACCCGGACGGCTGGGTCCCCGAGCAGAAGGTCTCCGTGGAGGACGCGGTCAGGGCCTACACCGTGAACGGCGCCTACGCCCAGTTCGCCGAGCCCGAGAAGGGCTCGGTCGAGGCGGGGAAATTCGCCGACCTCGTCGTCCTCGACCGCGACATCTTCAAGGTCCCGCCGGAGGAGATCGAGAAGGCCAGGGTCCGCATGACGGTCTTCAACGGCAGGATCATCCACGGGGGGAAGTAGGCGGGGAAGGACGGGGGAGGCGCAAGCGTGGCCGAAGGATCGCTTTTCTCCGCCGAACCCGGCCGCATCGGCTCGGACGAGTCGGGCAAGGGGGACTTCTTCGGCCCGCTCGTCGTGGCCGCCTTCTTCATGCCCGAGGGCCAGGAGGGCGCCCTGCGCGCCCTTGGCGTCAAGGACTCGAAACGGACCTCGGACGCCCGCTGCCGGGAGATCGCCCGGACGCTCAAGCAGGGCTACATCCATTCGGTCGTCGCGGTCGGCCCGGAAAAGTACAACGAGCTCTACGGCAAGCTCCGGAACCTCAACCGGCTGCTGGCGTGGGCCCACGCCCGGGCCATCGAGAACGTCCTGGAGCGGGTGCCGGCGGGCCGGGCGGTCACGGACCAGTTCGGCGACGAGAGGTTCGTCCGCAACGCCCTGCTCAAGAAGGGCCGGGCGATCGAGCTCGTCCAGATGCCGCGGGCCGAGGCGGACCCGGCCGTCGCCGCCGCCTCCATCCTGGCCCGGGCCGAGTTCCTGGAGCGGCTCGGCGGGCTCGCCCGGGAGGTGGGGGCCGAGCTGCCGAAGGGCGCCTCGGCGGCGGTCGAGGCCGCGGCCGTCGCCCTCGTGCGGGCCAAGGGCCCGGACATCCTGGCCAGGGTCGCCAAGACGCATTTCAAGACGGCGGCCCGCGTCCTCGACCTGGCCGCGGGCTGAGGGAGAGAAGAAGGGGTCAGGTCTACTTTCTTGCAGTTTTTCTGCAAGAGAGTAGACCTGACCCCTTCCGGGAGGCTGCCATGGGAGAGCCCGAGGAGAAGCCGGCGGTGTCCCCGACCCGCCGGCTCTATTACGACGACCCGTATCTTTGCGAGTTCGAGGCCGAGGTCGTGGAAAAGAGGAGGCACGAGGGGTTCCCGGCCGTCGTCCTCGACGCGACCGCCTTCTACCCGGAATCCGGCGGCCAGCCCTGGGACAGGGGCACCCTCGGCGGGGCCGAGGTCGTGAAAGTCCTCGACCTCGACGGCGTCATCCTCCACGTCCTCGCCGCGGACGTCCCGCCCGGGCGCCTCCGCGGCCGGGTCGACTGGCCGACGCGCTTCGACCACATGCAGCAGCACACGGGCCAGCACATCCTGTCGCAGGCCTTCTTCGAGGTCGTCCGCGGCGAGACGCAGTCGTTCCACCTCGGGCCGGAGGTCTCGACGCTCGAGATCGGCCTCGCGAGGATCGCCGAACCCGACCTCGACCGGGTCGAGGACAGGGCGAACGCCGTTGTTTGGGAGGACCGTGAGGTCAAAACCTACTTTGTCCCCGAGGAGCGCATCGACGCCGTGCCCCTTCGCCGGCCGCCGAAGAAGCACGGCCTCCTCCGGGTCGTCGAAGTCGCGGGCTTCGACTACTCCGCCTGCGGCGGGACGCACTGCCGCCGCTCGGGCGAGGTGGGCCTTATCAAGGTCCTGAGCACGGAGCGGATCCGCGGGAACCTTCGCTTCGAGTTCCTCTGCGGCGGCCGGGCCCTCGGCGATTACCGGGTCAAGGACCGGGGACTCCGCGCCGTCGCCGAATCCTTCTCCTCGCTGCCGAAAGACGCGCCGGCCCACGTGGCCCGGCTCGCCGCCGACTTCAAGACGCTGAAGAAGCGGGGCCGGAAGCTCGAGGAGCGCCTGGCCGTCTTCGACGCCCGCGAGGTCATCGGCAAAGCCCCGGGCCCGCTCATCGCCGAGGTCCTCGCCGACCGGAGCCCCGAGGAAGCGAGGTTCCTCGCCCTCAACGTCATCCGCAGCGGACGGTTCGCCGTCGTCTACGGCGCTGCCGGCGAGGGACAGGGACACCTGATCCTGGCCCGGTCCGATTCGCTCTCGGTCGACCTCCGGGCCGCGATCCCGGCGATCGGCGCGCTTCTCCCGGTCAAGGGAGGCGGCGGGCCGTCGCTCGTCGAGCTGGTGACCCCCGAGCGGGACAAGCTCGCCGCGGCCGTCGAGGCGGCCAGGGCCTGGCTCCAGGCGAACGAGGCCGGGCTCCGATGAGGACTGTCCTCGTCGTCGGCAGCTCGAACACCGACATGGTCATCCGCGTCGCCCGCGTCCCGCGGCCGGGCGAGACGGTCCTCGGCGGAGAGTTCTCCATGGCCCCCGGCGGCAAGGGCGCGAACCAAGCCGTGGCCGCGGCGCGGGCCGGAGGCCGGGTCCGGCTCGTGGCCCGGGTCGGCGACGACGTCTTCGGCGAGCGGGCCGTCCGCGGCTTCGAGGACGACGGCATCGACGTCCGGTTCGTCGCCCGCGACGGCCGGGCCCCGTCCGGCGTCGCCCTGATCAACGTCGCCGCCGACGGCGAGAACAGCATCTCCGTCGCCTCCGGGGCCAACGCCCTCCTCTCTCCCGACGACGTCCGGCGGGCGCGGGAGGCCTTCGACGGCGCCGACGTCGTTCTCCTCCAGCTCGAAACGCCGCTCGAGACGGTCCGCGCGGCCGCCGCGACGGCCTCGGAGCACGGGATTCCGGTCATCCTCAACCCGGCCCCCGCCCGCCCTCTCGACGACGGGCTCCTCGGCCGGGTCGCCGTCCTCACGCCGAACGAGACGGAAACCGAGATCCTCACCGGGATCAGGGTCGAGACGTCCGAGGGCGCCCGCCAGGCCGCCGCGGTCCTGAGGGCGCGCGGCCCGCGCCTCGTCGTCGTCACCCTCGGGGAAAAGGGGTGTTACGCGGCGGGAGAGGATTTCGAGGGCTCCGTCCCGGCCTTTACGGTCCGGCCGGTGGACACGACGGCCGCCGGCGACGTTTTCAACGGCGCTCTGGCCGTGGCCCTGGCCGAGAAGCGGCCGACCCGGGACGCCCTGCGCTTCGCCTCGGCGGCCGCGGCGCTCTCCGTCATGTCTCCCGGCGCCCAGCCCTCGGCGCCGGACCGGGCCGCGCATCGAGGAGTTCCTCCGCGGAGCCCCGCCGGCCTCAGGTCGGTAGCCCGGGCTTCCGTTCCCCTCCCGGCAAGCCGCACGACTCCCCGTGATCTCCGGAGGAGGGGAGGCCGCCCGGGGCTCACTCGTAGCGCAGCGAGACGATCGGGTCCATCTTCGCCGCCTTCTCGGGCCGGGAAGATGCCGAAGAACAGGCCGATGCCGATCGAGACCGACAGCCCGAGATACAACCGACCACATCGATACGGCCGCCGGCAGCGGCGTCGCCGCCCGGACGACGAGGGCGATGCCGAAGCCGATGAGGACGCCGATCAGGCCGCCGAGCCCGGTCAGGACGACGGCCTCGATCAGGAACTGCTGGAGGATGTCGCCGGAGCGGGCCCCGATGGCCTTGCGGATGCCGATCTCCCGGGTCCGCTCCTTGACCGAGACGAGCATGATGTTCATGACGCCGATGCCGCCGACGAGGAGGCCGATCGAGGAGATGACGATCATGACGAGGAAGGCCGCGCCCGTGATCTGCTTGTAGAGGCTGATGAGCGTGTCGGTCGTCATGACCGCGAAATCGTTGGGCTTGCCGTAGGGGACCTTGCGCCGGGTCCGGAGGACCTCGCTGATCTGCTGGATCGTCTCGTCGAGCGTCCCGGGCGTGCGGGGGACGGCGATGATCTCGAGCCGGTCCTTCTCGTAGGCGAAGTACTTCATCAGGGTCGTGATCGGGAGGCCGACGAAATTGTCCCGGCTCTGGCCGAACATCTGGCCGCGCTTGTTCAGGACGCCGACCACGGTGAAGGCCTCGTTGCCGACCCGGATCTCCTTGCCCAGGGGGTGATGTTCGGGAAGAGGCTGTCGGCGAGGTCGGAGCCGAGGAGGCAGACCCTGGCGCTGTGGTTGACCTCGGCCTCGGTGATGAAGCGGCCCTCCCTCGGCAGGTAGACGGACATGACCGTCGGCCACGACTCGTTCATGCCGATGACCTGGGCCGTGTCGACCTTGTTGCTCAGGAACTTGATCTCGACCGGGTCGAAGGGGCTGACGCTGACGGCGATGGCGACGGCCTTGACCAGGGGGGCGTCCTTCTGGATGGCCTTGGCGTCGTCGAGGGTCAGGTCGCTGGCGGGTCCGCATCTCCTCGCTCATGCGGCCCATCTGGGCCGGCTCGTACTTCATGACCATGATGATGTCGGAGCCGACGGACTGGAGCTGTCCGATGAACGACTTGTTGAGGCCCTGGATGACGGAGACCATGCCGATGACGGTCATGACGCCGATGATGATGCCGAGGACGGTCAGGAAGGAGCGGAGCTTGTGCGTCCGCAGGGAGTCGATGGCCATGCCGAAGATCTCGCGGACGATGCTGGACCCTCATTGTTCCGACCTCAGGGCCTCGACCGGGTCGAGCTTGGCCGCCCGGTTGGCGGGGTAGATGCCGAAGAACAGGCCCAGCGACCAGGACATGACGATGGCCACGATGATGGAGGCCGGGTCGACGCTCGAGGGCATGGACGTCGTCGCCGAGACGACCTTGGCCACGGTGAAGCCGAGGACGATGCCGACGATCCCGCCGACGGCCGAAATGACCGACGACTCGATGAGGAACTGGAAGAGGATGTCGCGGCGGCGGGCCCCGACGGCCATGCGGATGCCGATCTCCTTGGTCCTCTCGGAGACGGAGACGAACATGATGTTCATGATGACGATGCCGCCGACGATCAGGGCGATGGAGGAGATGGCGATCATGGCGAAGTAGATGCCGGAGGTCGCCGTCTTGTAGAACTGGATGAAGGTCTCGGAGGTGGCGATGGCGAAATCGTCGGGGTCCTTGTAGGACCGCTTGCGCCACGAGCGGAGGATCGTCCGGACCTCCTCCTCGGCCCGGGCCATCTGCTCCTGCGAGCTCGTGTGGATGTTGATGCTGACCGACTGGCGGGAGCCGTAGACCTTCTCGAAGGTCGTGATCGGGATCCGGACGTAGTTGTCCTGGCTGAAGCCGAGGAGCTTGCCGACCTTCTTGCCG
The DNA here is from genome assembly GCA_963805045.1 of Candidatus Aminicenantota bacterium. Taxonomy (GTDB): domain Bacteria; phylum Acidobacteriota; class Aminicenantia; order Aminicenantales; family Saccharicenantaceae; genus DATKJS01. The sequence goes on along the minus strand of CAWDTC010000014.1, from coordinate 42,522 downwards.
GTGCCGATGACCTGGAAATTCTGGCTGCCGACCTTGATCCAGCGGCCGATGGGGTCGAGCGAGGGGAAGAGGTTCTCCACGACGTCGCTCCCGATGATGCACACGGGCCGGGAGTTCGTCTCGTCCTGAAGCTGGATGTGGCGGCCGCTCTCGAGCTCGAGGACCGAGCCGATATCGTGGTCGAGGTAGGTGACGCCCCGGACCTCGGCGTTCTTGATGCGACTGGCTGCCGAACTTGACCGTCTCCGAGGTGCTCGACCGTCGCCCCGACGAGGTCGCAGGACCGGCAGCGCTCGCGGAGGAGCTGGACCTCGGTCAGGGTCAGGTCCTTGCGCTTCATCTGCTCCCGGAATTCCTTGATCGACGTGCCGATCATCGAGAACTTCTGGACGGAGAAGTCGTTGGCGCCGTAGAAGGACATCTTGGTGTAGACGTAATTGTTGAGGCCCTGGATGATCGAGACGACGGCGATGACCGTCAGGACGCCGATGATGATGCCGAGCAGGGTCAGGAAGGAGCGGAGCTTGTTCGACCAGAGGGACGTCCAGGCCATGGACAGGGATTCCTGGACTTGGAGGTTGGCCATGGTTAATTCACTATTCTACACCAATTATACGGGACCGGGAAGAAAAGGTTCGGGGGCCAGGGGGTTGGCCTCCGGCAGGGAGCGGACTCTGGGGAGCGACCAGCAGAAGTGCGGCGGAGCGGCTCGGAGCAGCACTTCTGGTGAAAATATGATAGGAGCCTGGCAGTTGGAGCGGGCTCTTTCGGAGGGCCGCGTTGTCCTTTCCGAGTCGCCGTCTTGACACGTTGGGGGGGCGGACAACATAATGGGCCGCGGAGGGAGGCGGCCCGCGATGCTCGTCCGGCTGAACAAGTTCCTGGCCCACGCCGGGGTCTGCTCCCGGCGCGAGGCCGACCGCTGGATCGCGGAAGGGCGGGTCCGGGTCAACGGCCGGGTCGTCGAGGAACTCGGCCTCAAGGTCGACCCCGTCCGCGACCGGGTCGACGCCGGGGGGCGGGCCGTCCGGAGGGCCGAGGAGCGCCCCGTCTACATCCTCCTCTACAAGCCGGCCGGGCGGGTCGTCACGGTCAAGGACCCCTTCGGCCGGCCCACGGTCATGGACCTCCTGCCGAAGCTCCCGGTCCGCGTCTACCCGGTCGGACGCCTCGACGCCGACAGCGAGGGCGCCCTCCTCCTGACGAACGACGGCGAGACGGCCTTCCGGCTGACCCACCCGAAGCACGGGGTCGGTAAGGTCTATGAGGTCCGGGTCGAGGGGGAGCCGTCAGAAGGGGACCTGGAGAAGCTCAGGGCGGGCGTCTTCCTCGAGGGACGGAAGACGGCCCCGGCCGAGGTCCGGGTCCTGCGCCGGACCTCCCACCGGACTCTGCTCCGCCTCCGCATCCACGAGGGGCGGAAGCGGGAGATCCGGAAGATGTTCGAGGCCCTGGGGTATCCGGTCACGGCCCTGCTCCGGGTCGAATTCGCCGGCCTGACCCTCGAAGGGCTCCGGCCCGGCCAGTGGCGTTACCTGAAAAAGGCCGAGGTCGAACGGCTGAACAGACCGGTGCGTGACACCGCCGTCCGCGGCTAGGGCGCGGACGGCTCGGGACCCTTGTCCTTCTTGTCCTTCTTCCCCTCTTTCTCCTCGCCGTCGGAGAACTCCTTGAGGCCCTGGGCCAGCCGCTGGAGCTCGCGGTCGACCAGGTCGTGGACCGTGCCCTCCTCGAAGGTCCCGTCCTCCCGCGGCCGGCCGGCCTCGACGCCCGTCAGGATCTCGATGCCCTCGTCGATCGTCTTGACGGGGTAGACGTGGAACTTCCCCTGGCCTTGACGGCGTCGACGACGTCCGCCCGGAGCATCAGGTTCTGGACGTTCTGGTGGGGGATGATGACGCCCTGGGTCCCGGTCAGGCCCTTGGCCCGGCAGACGTCGAAGAAGCCCTCGATCTTCTCGTTGACGCCGCCGATCGGCTGGATCTCGCCCTTCTGGTTGAGCGACCCGGTCACGGCGATGTCCTGGCGGAGGGGCAGGCCCGAGAGGCTCGAGAGGATGGCGTAGACCTCGGTCGAGGAGGCGCTGTCGCCGTCGACGCCGCCGTAGGACTGCTCGAAGGCGAGCGAGGCCGAGAGGGCGAACGGCTTGTCCTGGTCGCGTATTTCCCCCGGAGATAGCCGCCGAGGATGAGGACGCCCTTGTTGTGCGTCGGGCCGCTCAGGTCGGCCTCCCGCTCGATGTTGATGACGCCGGCGCGGCCCATGGACGTCCGGGCCGTGATCCGCGCCGGCTTGCCGAAGCATGAACTGGCCCATGTCGTAGACGGAGAGGCCGTTGACCTGGCCGACGACGGCGCCCTCGGTGTCGATCATGATCGTCCCGTCCTCGATCATCTCCTGGATCTTGTCCTCGATCAGGCTGACCCGCTCGAAGCGCTCCTCGACCGCCTTGTCCACGTCGGCGCGGCCGACGGACGTCCGGCCGCCCTTGCCCGGCCCAGTAGCTCGACTCGCGGATGACGTCGGCGATGACGTGGAACCGCGTCGAGAGCTTTTTCTGGCGCCCGGCGATGCGGGTCGCGTACTCGACGAGGGCGGCGATGCCGTCCTTGTCGAAGGGGAGCGAGCCCGTCCTCGTCGGAGATCTTCTTGATGAAGCGGACGTAGTCGCCGATGGCCGTCGGCGTCCTTGGGCATCTCCGAGTCGAACTCGGCCTTGATCTTGAAGATCTTCTTGAAGTCCTCGTCCTGGAAGTAGAGGAGGTTGTAGATGTACGCGTCGCCGATCATGACGACCTTGACGTCGCACTTGACGGGCTCGGGCTTGATCCGCGGGCCGGAGAAGAAGTACATCGAGAGGTAGTTCTGGATCTCGAAGATCTGGTTGCGGAGGGTCCGCTTGAGGGTCGCCCAGACGCCGGCCTCGACCAGGGCGTCGAGGGCGTTGATGACGAGGTAGCCGCCGTTGGCCTTGAGGAAGGAGCCGGCCTTGATCATGGTGAAATCGGTCTGGCCCGATCCCCATCCGGTTGTAGGTGAATTCGATCGAGCCGAAGAGGTTCGGGTAGGTCGGGTTGGTCTCGATGACGACCGGCGCGCCCTTCTGGTCGGAGTTGTCGACGAGGAGGTTGACGCGGTAGTCGTGGAAATCGTCCCCCTGGTCCCGCTCCCGCTCCTTCTCGTCCTTCTTCTGGTTCTTGAAGAGGTCGAGCGTCCGGACGAGGTTCCGCTCGACCTCGCCCAGGTAGGCGTCGATCTCGGGCCCGGGGAAGCGGCTCCGGATCTCGTCGATGCCGCCCTTGATGATCGGCGCGATGGCCTCCTCGTCCCACTTCCGGAGCAGCGGTGCGCGTCTCCTCGTCGATCTCCTTGAGCTTCTCGAAGAGGGCCTCGAGCTCGGTCGTCAGCTCCTCGTATTTCGCCTTGAGCTTGTCCAGGGTCTCCTTCGGGATCTTCTTCTCTTTGACCAGGGCCTCGATCTTGGCGAAGGGGATGGCCTGGCCCTCGATGACCGGGATGAGGTCCGGCCGCGCGAACAGGCCCATCTGGACCTGGATGACCGAGAAGCCCTCCTCGGCCACCTCCTCCTCGAACTTCTGGAGGAGGTCCCGCTGCTTCTTCTGCTGGCCCTCGACGATGGCGTCCCGCTTCTCCGTGTAGTACTGGCTCTTGAGGAGGTTCGGGATGCTCGTCCGGAGCATCTCGATGAGGCTGGTCCATGGCCGCGCCGAAGAGCTTGCCCTGGCCCGCCGGGAGGGTGATGAGGACCGGCTCGTCGGAGTTCTTGAAGTTGTTGACGTAGAGGATGTCGTCCGGCGTCCTCTCCGACTTCTTGAGCTGGTCCAGGAGCTGCTTGATCGTCGTCGTCCGGCCCGTGCCGACCATGCCGGTGATGAAGATGTTGTAGCCGAGGCTCTTGATGTCGAGGCCCGTCTGGATGGCCTTGAGGGCCCGCTCCTGGCCGATGATGTCGGCGCAGGCCGGGGCCTCGTCGCTCGAGGCGAAGGGGATGTCCTCGGGGCAGCACGTCCAGCGCAGGCGGTCGGGGGAGAGCTCTTCGAATCCGGTCTTGGTTTTCATCGTCCTCACCTTTCCGGGGCGGCGGATCGCCCCCGGACACGCCCCAAATTACCACAAACTCCCCCGTTCCTCAAGCCGGCCGCCGCCCTCTCCGGCGCCGCCTTTTTTTGAGTGCAAAACAGCCCGGGTTCTGCTAGAATAGTGCCCATCCGCACCGGGAAGGAGAGGGCATGGACGCGATCGAGATCCGCAAGGTCCTGACGAAGCGCGACCTCAAGGATTTCATCCGCTTCCCCTGGCGGGTCTATCGGGGCGACCCGAACTGGGTCCCGCCCCTCATCCTCGACATGAAGGACCGGCTCGACCGCCGCAAGCACCCCTTCTTCGAGCACGCCGACGCCGACTACTTCCTGGCCCTTCGCGGAGGCGAGGTCGTCGGCCGCATCGCCGCGATCCTCGACCGGAACCATAACCAGGCCCATCAGGAGAAGACGGCCTTCTTCGGCCTCTACGAGAGCTTCGACGACGACGAGGTCGCCCGGGCCCTCATCGACACGGCCGCGGCCTGGGGTGCCGAGCGGGGGATGGACACGCTCCGCGGCCCCTTCAACCTGTCGATGAACGACGAGTGCGCCTTCCTCCTCGAGGGCTTCGACGCCCCGCCGGTCGTCATGATGCCCTACAACCCGCGCTACTACCTCGGGCTCATGGAGGGCTGCGGCCTGGTCAAGGCCAAGGACCTTTACGCCTTCCTGAAGACCCGCGACAGGACGCTCTCGCCCAAGGCCGAGGAGTTCCTGGAACGGCTCCGCAGGTCGAACCAGTTCTCCTTCCGCAAGGTGGCGAAAAGGACGCTCCAGCAGGACGCCCTCGACATCGCCCGGATCTACAACGCCGGCTGGCAGAAGAACTGGGGCTTCGTGCCCTGGACCGAGAACGAGATGAAGCACATGGCCAAGAACCTGGCCCAGTTCGCCGACCTCGACCTCGTCCTCTTTGCCGAACACGCCGGACGGACGATCGGCTTCGCCTTCGCCCTGCCAGACCTCAACCAGGTCTTCATCCGGATGAACGGCCGGCTCCTGCCGTTCGGCATCTTCAAGTTCCTGGCCGGCCGGCGGAAGATCACCGGCGTCCGGGCCCTGGTTTTCGGCGTCCTGCCCGAGTTCATGCACACGGGCCTGGCCTACCTCCTCTACGACGAGTTCGAGAAGGCCATCATGGCCAAGGGCTACCAATGGTGCGAGCTCTCCTGGCAGCTCGAGGACAACGACGCCATCAACCGCTTCGCCGCCTCGATCGGCGCGAAGCTCTACCGCAAGTACCGGATCTACGAAAAACGGATCGCCTCCGGAGGAGCGTGACGGCCATGAAAACGTATCAAGGCAAGCTGCAGGCCAAGGGGTTCAAGATCGCCATCGTCGTCAGCCGGTTCAACAGTTTCATCTCGGAACGGCTGCTCGAAGGCGCCCTGGAGGCCCTCCAGAAGACGGGCGCCCAGGACGCCGACCTCGCCGTCTACAAGGTCCCCGGCTCGTTCGAGGTGCCGCTCGTGGCGAAGAAGATCGCCAAGGCCAAGTCGGCCGACGGCATCCTTTGCCTCGGCGCCCTCATCCGCGGCGACACGCCGCACTTCGACTTCCTCAGCGCCGAGGTGACCAAGGGCCTGGCCCAGATCGCCATGGAGGACGGTGTCCCCGTCGCCTTCGGCATCCTGACCGTGGACACGGTCGAGCAGGGGATCGAGCGGGCCGGGACCAAGGCCGGCAACAAAGGTTATGACGCCGCCTTCTCCCTGGTCGAAACGCTGAACCTCGTCAAGGAGTCGGGGCTCCGCTGACCGGGTCCTGGAGAGCTCGCCATGGGACCACGCCGGAAAGCGCGGGAGTGCGCCCTGCAGATCCTCTTCCAGGTCGAGTTCAATCCGGCCGACCCGCCGACCCTCATCCGGCGCTACTGGGAGGGGCAGAAGGTCTCCGCCGCGGTCCGGGAATACGCCGGCTGGCTCGTCGAGACGACCCTCGCCCGGCGCGCCGAGATCGACGCGGCCATCCAGGCGGCTTCGGAGAACTGGCGGCTGGCCAGGATGGGCGTCGTCGACCGGAACATCCTGCGGATCGCCGCGTGCGAGATGCTCTACGAGCCGGCCCTGGCCCCGGCCATCGTCATCAACGAGGCCATCGAGATCGCCAAGCGCTACAGCGGCCAGGAGTCGGCGACCTTCGTCAACGGCATCCTCGACGCCGTCCGCAAGCGCACGGAGCCGGCCGGCGCGGCCCGCGCCGGAAAGGCCCAGGAAGGACAGCATGAGCAAGACAGAGGACACCCGGGGAAAAGGACCGGAACCCGCCCCGCCCGACGAGCGGGAAACTGACCAGGACCTGGCCCGCCGGGAGAAGTACCGCCGGCTCGCCGAGAGCGGCACGGACCTCTTTCCCTACAAGGCCGAGCCGACCCATTCCGTCCACGGCATCGTCGCCGCCTTCGGCGCGCTCGCCAAGGAGGAGCTCGAGGAGAAGAAGCCCGCCGTCGAGGTCCCGGGGCGCATCCTGTCCATCCGCAAGATGGGCCGGGCGACCTTCTTCCACATCTCCGACGGCCGGGCCCGGCTCCAGGTCTACATCCGCGAGGACGTGGCCGGGGCCCGGGCCTACGAGCTCTTCGGGCTGCTCGACATCGGCGACGTCCTCTCGGTCCGCGGCACGCTCTTCAAGACGCGGACGGGAGAGCTGACCGTCCTCTGCGCCTCCTTCACTTTCCTGGCCAAGTCCCTCCACCCGCTGCCGGAGAAGTGGCACGGCCTCCAGGACGTCGAGCTCCGCTACCGGCGCCGCTACCTCGACCTCATCATGAACCCCGAGGTCGGCGAGGTCTTCCGCCTCCGGAGCGCCATCGTCGCCCACATCCGCCGCTTCTTCGACGCCCGCGGCTACGTCGAGGTCGAGACGCCCATGATGCACGCCGTCCCCGGCGGCGCCCTGGCCCGGCCCTTCAAGACGTTCCACAACGCCCTGGGCATGGACCTCTACCTGCGCATCGCCCCCGAGCTCTACCTCAAGCGGCTCGTCGTCGGCGGGCTCGACAAGGTCTACGAGATCAACCGGAGCTTCCGGAACGAGGGCATCGACGCCCAGCACAACCCGGAATTCACCATGCTCGAGTTCTACGAGGCCTACAAGGACTACTACGACATGATGGACCTGACCGAGGAGCTCCTGACGGGGATGGTCGTCGCCCTCTTCGGCCGGGAGGAGGTCCCGTTCGGCGAGCACGCGATCTCCTTCAAGAGGCCCTACCGGCGCCTGAAGTTCCTCGACGCCTGCGTCTCCCACAGCGGCCTCGCCCCGAGCCGGTTCGACGACCGGAAGGGGGTGGCCGAGTTCGCCGCGACCCTGGCCCCGGACAAGACGCCCCTGACCTACGGCAAGGCCCTCGACGTCATCTTCGACCGCTTCGTCAAGGACAAGATCGTCCAGCCGACGTTCATCACCAACCCGCCCAAGGAGATCTCGCCGCTGGCCAAGGCCTCGCGGGACAACCCCGAGGAGGCCGAGCGGTTCGAGCTCCTCGCGGGCGGCATGGAGATCGCCAACGCCTTCTCGGAGCTGACCGACCCGGCCGAGCAGCGGGCCCGCTTCGAGGAGCAGGCCGAGGAGCGGCAGAAGGGCGACGAGGAGTCCCACGTCGTGGACATGGACTACGTCGAGGCCCTCGAGTTCGGCCTGCCGCCCACGGGAGGGGAGGGGATCGGCATCGACCGGCTGACGATGATCCTGGCCGACCGGAGGTCCATCCGCGAGGTCATCCTCTTCCCCCTCCTCAGGCCGAGATGAGGACGGCGAGACGGGCGGGAGGATCATGAGCTTCGAACTCTTCGTCGCCCGGCGCTACCTGACCGCGCGGCGGAAGCAGGCCTTCATCTCCGTCATCACCCTCATCTCCGTCGGCGGCGTCATGATCGGCGTCGCCGCCCTCGTCATCGCCATCGCCCTCATCACCGGCTTCCAGGAGGACGTCCAGGCCAAGATCCTGGGCGCCACGTCGCACATCATGGTCCAGGACCTCTCGAACGAGGGCCTGGCCGATTATCGGGCGATCGCGGAGAGGATCCAGGCCGAGAAGGGCGTCGTTTCGGTGACGCCCGTCGTCTACGACGAGGTCCTCATCACGGGCCTGGCCAAGACCAAGGGGGCCCTCCTCAAGGGCATGGACTTCGCCCGCGAGCTCCCCGGCTCGGCCTGGCTCCGGAAGCTCGAGGCCGGCCGGATCCCCGGCCCCGGCGGCGAGCGCGAGGGCATCCTCCTCGGCCGCCAGGTCGCCCTCGAGATCGGGGCCCAGGTCGGCGACGTCGTGGACGTCGTCACCCCCTCCAGCAGCCTCTCGCCCTTGGGGCTCATGCCGAAGCGCCGGAGGTTCCAGGTCACGGGGCTGTTCGCCACCGGCCTCTACGAGTTTGACGCCACGACGGCCCTCGTCTCCCTGGAGACGGCCCAGAAGCTCTTCGGCCTGGAGGGGCGGGCGAGCTTCCTCCAGGTCAAGCTCCGGGACATCTTCGCCGCCGCCGGCCTGGCCGAGCGGATCAAGGCGGACCTGCCGCCGAACGTCTACGTGACGACCTGGATGGACCTCAACCGGAACCTCTTCTCCGCCCTCAAGCTCGAGAAGAACATCATGTTCCTGACCATCACCCTGATCGTCATCGTCGCCGCCCTGAACATCATCGCCACCCTCATCCTGATGGTCATGGAGAAGACCCGCGACATCGGCATCCTCATGGCCATGGGGGCGACGCCGCGCTCGATCCAGCGGATCTTCTTCACCCAGGGGGCGCTCATCGGGGTCATCGGCACGGCGCTCGGCGCGGGCCTCGGCCTCGCCTGGTGCGGGCTGGCCAACCGCTTCGAGCTGATCAAGATCCCCGTCGACATCTACCAGATCTCCTACGTCCCGTTCCGGCTGAGGCCGGTCGACTTCGCGGCCATCGTCGGCGTGACCCTGGCCATCAGCCTCGTCTCGACGCTCTTCCCGGCCCGGCGGGCCTCGAAGGTCGACCCGGTCGTGGCGCTGAAATATGAGTGACATCGTCCTGGCCGCCGAGAACCTGGGGAAATCCTATCCCCTCCCGAAGGGGGTCCTGCGCGTCTTCGAGGGCCTCGACTTCGAGCTCCGCCGGGGGGACCTGGCCGCGGTCATGGGGGCCTCGGGCGTCGGCAAGACGACCCTCCTCAACCTCCTCGGCGGCCTGGACCGGCCGACGGAAGGGCGGGTCGTCCTCGACGGCGAGGACCTCTTCGCCCAGACGCCCCGCGAGGTGGCCGCCCTCCGGAACCGGAAGATCGGCTTCGTCTTCCAGTTCTACCATCTCCTGCCCGAGTTCTCGGCCCTGGAGAACGTCGGCTTCCCGCTCATGATCCGGGGCCTGGACAGGGGAGAGGCGTTCGCCCGGGCCCGCGAGGCGCTCGACGGAGGTCTCGCTCGAGGACAAGGCCGGCCAGCGGCCCGGCCAGCTCTCGGGCGGCGAACAGCAGAGGGTCGCCATCGCCCGGGCCCTGGTCAACGAGCCGAGCCTCCTCCTCGCCGACGAGCCGACCGGCAACCTCGACTGGCAGTCGGGGGAGTCGGTCTTCCGGCTCATCCTCGACCTCCACGAGCGCAAGGGCCTCTCCTCGATCATCGTCACCCACAACGAGAAGATCGCCCGCTACTGCCACAAGCTCTACCTGATGGAGGCGGGCGAGTTGAAACTAACCGTTCCCCGGCCGAGTTGAAGGGAATGGACCGGCCGTCCGGTCCCCCGGCGCCCGGCCCCGGGATCGGCGCCGGCCGTGCCTTCCCCCCCTGGAGGGGCTGTTTTGAAAAATAGGGAGAATATGGTATAAGGATGGCGGAATGAAAAGGCTCGCTCTCGTTTTCGCCCTCCTCGTCCTGCCCGGCGTCCTCGCCGCCCAGGAGATCCTGGAGAAGATCGAGATCGTCGGGAACGACCGCGTCAGCCGGGAGACCATCATCTATTACCTGTCCGTCCGCGAGGGCGACTACTTCAACGACGACCAGGTCCGGCGGGACTTCAAGGTCCTCTGGTCGACGGGCTTCTTCGCCGACCTCAAGATCGAGGACATCGCTCGGGACGCGGGGCAAGATCATCCGCATCACCGTCGAGGAGAACCCCGTCATCAAGACGGTCGTCTACAAGACCGGGCGGAAGGTCAAGGAAAGCGACATCGTCAGCAAGCTCAAGGAGAAGGACCAGAACATCCTGCCCTATTCCTATTACAGCCCGGGCAAGGTCCAGAAGGTCAAGCGGACGATCTCCGACCTCCTCGGCGAGAAGGGCCTGCTCGCGGCCAAGATCGACACGGAGGTCCGCAAGACGGGCAAGAACGAGGTCGAGCTCCTCGTCCGGATCGACGAGGGCCCCAAGGTCCGCATCGGCGAGGTCGTCTTCGAGGGGGACCCGAAGCTCCCCGACAGCACGCTCCTCTGGGCGATGAAGGACAACCGCCCCCACACGTTCTTCAACTGGATCGCCGGCAAGGACGTCTACAAGCAGGGCAAGGTCAAGGACGACATCGACCTCATCAAGAAGAAATACCAGGAGAACGGCTTCATGGAGGCCTCCGTCGGCCAGCCCCGGGTCGAGGAGCTGACGAAACGGAACGTCCTCTTCAAGAAGCAGAAGATGATGCGCCTCGTCATCCCGGTCAACCCGGGCTACCTTTACCGGGTCGGGGAGATCCGCATCGACGGGAACAAGGCCTTCGCCGTCAAGGGGCTCCGGACGATGGTCAAGCTCCAGCCGGGCGAGGTCTACAGCACGAAGCTCCGGGAGAAGACGGTCGAGGACATCCAGGAGCTCTACCGCAACTGGGGGTACCTCTACATGCAGGTGACGCCGGTCGAGAACCTCGACCCGAAGAACAAGGTCGTCAACGTCACCTTCAACCTCTACGAGGGCGAGATCGTCTATCTCAACCGGCTCGAGTTCAAGGGCAACAACTACACCAAGGACAAGGTCATCCGCCGGGAGATGCTCCTCATGGAGGGCGACCGGTTCAGCCTGGCCCGGTTCAAGGACAGCGTCCTCCGCATCAAGCAGCTCGGGCCTCGTCGACCTCGAGAAGGACCCCGAGTTCAAGCCGAACCCGGACGACCCGACGAAGATGGACCTCGTCGTCAACGTCAAGGAGCTCCAGCGGAACAACATCCAGTTCTCCGCCGGCTACAGCGGCTACGACGGGACGTTCCTCGCCTTCAGCTACTCGACGGTGAACTTCCTCGGCGCCGGGGAGAACCTGGATTTCCAGGTCCAGCAGGGCAAGCGCGTCAAGAACTATTCGTTCGGATTCACCGAGCCCTACCTCTTCGACCAGCCGGTCACCGCCGGGTTCAACGTCTACGACCGGTATTACGATTACAGCGCCCTGGGCCTCTACACCCAGAAGGCCATCGGCGTCGACATGACCCTCGGGGCGCGCATCTTCGGCTACTGGCGGGCCAGCGCGACCTACAACATCCAGAGGGTCAACATCAGCTACGCCACCGGGTCGCCCCTCTCCTCGCTCTACGGGTCCGGGACGTTCTACGAGAGCTCGATCACGCCGATGATCTACCGCTCGACGATCGACAGCCCCCTGACGCCGACGCGGGGGACGCTCTACTCGGCCAGCGTCAAGTTCGCCGGGTCGTTCCTCGGCGGGGACATCAACATCATTAAGCCCCAGTTCGAGTTCGCCCATTACCAGCCGTTCATCTCCAACCACGTCATCGGTGTCCACTTCGAATACGACGTCATGAAGACCTACAGCGGCAGCGCCACCGTTCCCTACTGGGAGAAGGCCTTTCTCGGCGGCGAGAGGTCGATCCGGGGCTACGAGGTCTACTCGATCGGGCCGCGGAACGAGAGCGGCTACAACCTCGGCGGGGACAAGTCCTTCTTCGCCAACTTCGAGTACATCATCCCGGTCGGCGGCCCCCTCTACGCCATATTCTTCTACGACCTGGGGAACTCGCTGGCCTCGGGGGAGAAGTTCACCAAGAACAACATCTACACATCGACCGGCATCGAGGCCCGCATCTTCGTCCCCGCCCTGCGCGTCCCTTTCCGGCTGATCTTCTCCTACAACAACCGGCCCGCCTATCCGAACGACGGGAATTTCAAGTTCCGCTTCGCCGTCGGCACGACGTTCTAACGACCGGCGGCCGGACGGGACCTCCGGAGGTCAGGCCATGCTCACCGTCGAAGAGATCAGCAAGATGCTCCCCCACCGCTTCCCCTTCCTCCTCGTCGACAGGATCGTCGAGGTCGTCCCCAAGAAGAGCATCGTGGCCTTGAAGAACGTCACCTGCAACGAGCAGTTCTTCCAGGGGCATTTCCCCGAATGGAAGATCATGCCCGGGGTGCTCATCGTCGAGGCTATCGCCCAGGCCGGGGCCGTCCTCCTCTTCAGCTCGATCCCGGATGCGGACCGCAAGTTCGTCGTCCTGAGCAAGCTCGACCGGGCGAAATTCAAGAGGATGGTCGTCCCCGGCGACCAGCTGCGGCTCGAGGTCAGCTGGCTCCGGCTCAAGGGCAAGGTCTGCCAGATGAGGGGCCGGGCCCTGGTCGACGGTGAGGTCGCCGCCGAGGGCGAAATCTTCGCCACGATCCTCGACCTCAAGGACCTTCCGGCCCGGCGCTGAGCCCCGGCCGGTCCCGCGCGGCGATCGGACGAAATTACTTGCCGAGGGCGAAGAGCGAATCGTCGACGTTCGTGTTGAAGACGATCTTGGTGAGCGTGACCTTGATGAACTCCGTGCCGTCCATGAGCGTCCGGATGGCGTGGGGGACCATGGACTGCCCGACCTTCCGGTAATCCGTCGTGTAGGTTTCGGTCTTGACGTCGGCCCCCGTCGGCCCGAGCCCCGTCGACTCCGTCTTGTAGGGGAGATAGGTGGCCGGGTCGATGTAGATCGTCGTGAGGTGGCCGTCGGACATTTTCTGCTCGAGGACGAGATACTCCTTGTCCTCCAGCTTGGCCTTCGGCTTGGCCGTGTAGGTGATGCCGAACTTCTCGGGTGTCAGGAGCCCGCCGTTGCCGATGGCCTGACGGGCGAACTCCTTGGCCTGGGCCTCCTGCGCTTCCTCGACCTGGCCCGTTTGCATGTTCGTGCTCCAGGCTTTCTGGCCGTCGTAGGCCTGGGTCATGACCATGCCCATGATCTCGGCGTCCATGCGGTACTTGTTGGGCTCCTTCTGGTACTGGGTGAAGGACCCGGTCATGCTCATCGAGGGGAGCTCGAGCGAGCCCGAGCTCGTCGTGTCCTTGATCGTCTCCAGGTACTTCCGTCCGCCCTGGGCGTCGATCATTTTCTTGATGATGTCCTGCGCCGTCTGACCGTATCCGGGCAAAGCGGCGAGGGAAACCAGGATCGCGGCGGCCGTCGTCCATGCGAAGAGCTTTTTCATCCGTTCCTCCTTTGGGGCCGCCGGTTCCGGACCATGCGTTCCCCGTATAGAGACATACGCCTATTGTAAGGGAAAGTTCTGCGTTTGCCAACCGTCCTCGGCCTCCCTTGATTCGCCTTGCGGCGGAAAGTGGCGAAGGCGATGGAGGCGACCCCCGTCCGGGGCGGTCGCGCAAGGACCGTTCTCCGGGCGGCCGGGAGCTCGCGAACCCGCCATCCGGGAGATGAGACTTCGGATATCCGGCGGCAGAACCGCTACCTGACTGTATATTATTATTTATTTGCCATTTATGATGTTAACGCATCTCCATCTGCACATCTATTATGTACAATTAGAGAACAGTCAAAAAAGGTCAATTAAAGAAATTGCTTGATTATAGCCAATATTGTGCTATATAATCAGTATGTCCTAATTATGGACATATCTTTGCTGTTGGAGCGCGACTCTGTCCCGGAGCGGATGAAACGATGGCCGGCCAGCTCAGCCTGATCGTGTGCTCGAACCTGGAGCGCGAAGTCCGCACCCTGGCCTCCCTGCCCGAATTCAAAGATGTCGAGTTCGCGCCCCTCGAAGTCGAGTGCGACCTCGTCGAGGGCCGCTGGGAAGGCTTGTCCGAATCCGTCGCGGCGCTCCGGAGGAAAGGCCGGGCGGCCTGTCTCGTCGGCAGCTTCTGCCTGACCCAGGCCGCCGACTGCCTGGGCGCCGACGGCGCCTGCCCGACGGCGCAGAAGAGCCAGTGCGCCGAATGGCTCGTCGACAAGGACGTCCTCGACCACCTCCTCCAGGAACAGGCCCTCCTCGTCCTGCCGGGCTGGCTCGAGGATTGGGAGCGGCACGTCGACCGAATGCGCGGTTCCGACCGAAAGAAGGCCCAGGAGTTCTTCCGGGAGTCGGCCAAGAAGGTCGTCCTCCTGGACACGGGCCTCCGCCCCAAGGTCGGGAACGAGCTCAAGGAGTTCGCCAAGTTCCTCCGGTTCCCCTACGAGACCTATTTCGCCGGGCTCGGTCCCCTCAAGACCGGCCTCGTCGAGACCGTCCGCTCCTGGCGGGCGGGCCGGGAGCGCGCCGAGGTCGAGGGGCGCCTGGACGCGGCGCGCCGGCAGATCGCCGACTACAGCCGCATCGGACATCTCATCGGCACCCTGACCCGCCTCCGGACCGAGGAGGAGGTCCGGGAGGACATCGTTGAGGTCTTCCGCGACCTCCTCTCGCCTCAGGCGGTTTCCTACCTCGCCGGCGGGCCGCCTGGCCGAGGAGCCGCCGGCCGTGGATTCGCCCCGCGACCGGATCCTGTCCCTCAACGCCGACTACGCCTGGACGGACGACCGCAGCGGGCTCCTCCTCAAAGTCGCCAGCGGCCGCGAGCTCCTCGGGCTCGTCGAGCTCGCCGGGCTGCCCTTCCCGGAGCGCCGCGAGCACGACCTGAACCTGGCCCTGGCCCTGGCCAAGATCGCCGCCCTGGCCCTGACCAAGGCCGGCGTCCAGAAGGCTCTGGAGGAGGAGCGGGCGAAGTCCCGGGCCGCCGAGGCCGAGCCTGACCGTCAGCGAGGGGAAAGCGCGGTCGTTCGACGGCGTTCCCATCGGGCTCTACCGGACGACACCCTCCGGCCAGATCCTGGAGGCCAACGCCGCCCTGGCCCGGATCCTCGGCTACCAGGACCTTGCCGCCCTCAGGACCGTCAATGCCTGGGACCTTCACCTCAACCGCGGCGACCGCGAGGATTGGCAGTCCCTGCTCGAGGCGAGCAATTTCGTCGAGACCTTCGAGACGCAGCTCCGGCGCCGCGACGGGACGGTCATCTGGGTCCGCGATTCCTCGCGCGCCATCAAGGACAAGCGGGGCCAGGTCGTCTATTACGAGGGGTCGATCGAGGACATCACCAAGAAGAAGCAGACCGACGCGGCCAGCTCCTGGAACCTCCAGATGAAGACCTCGCTGGCCGATGTCTCCGGACGCCTCCTGCGGCCGACGCCCGATCGAGGAGATGTCCGCCCTCGTCCTCGAGCACGCCCGCCGCCTGACCGTCCAGCCGGACCTGCTTCGTCGGCTACACCGACCTCCAGACGGGCCGCCTGGTCGCGGCGGCCATGACGCGACGACGCCCGGGACCTCCTCGGCGCCCACCCGGAGACGGCCGGCGCCCTCCACGCCGCCTCGGGCATCTGGGAGTGGGTCATCGGCCAGAAGAAGGCCATCCTCACGAACCTGCCGACCCTCGACCCCCGCTACACGGGCATGCCGGACTGGCACTTCCCGGTCGGCCAGTTCCTGGCCGTGCCCGCCCTCATGGATGGCGCCCTCGTCGGGCTCATCGCCGTGGCCAATTCCGACAAGCTCTACTCCGAGCGGGACCTCGAGGCCGTCGAGCAGATGGCGGCCCTCTATGCCATCGCCGTCGACCGGAAGCGGACGGAGGACAAGGTCCGCGAGATGTCCCTGACCGACGAGCTGACGGGCCTCAACAACCGGCGCGGCTTCTTCACCCTGGCCGACCAGCAGCTCAAGATCGCCAACCGGTCGAAGAAGGAGGTCTTCCTCCTCTACGCCGACCTCGACGGGCTGAAGTCCATCAACGACACGTTCGGCCACGACGTCGGCGACAAGGCCCTCGTCGAGACGGCCGCGCTCCTGCGCGACGCCTTCCGCGAGTCCGACATCATCGCCCGGATCGGCGGCGACGAATTCGTCGTCCTCGTCGTCGACGCCGGCGACGCGCGGCCCGGGAACCTGGCCGAGCGGGTCCAGGAGAAGTTCGACGAGAGGAACGCCCGCCCGGGCCGGCGATTCACGCTGTCGGTCAGCTACGGGCTCGTCCGCTACGACCCCGAGGATCCCTGCTCCGTCCAGGACCTCGTCACCCTGGCCGACAAGCTGATGTACGAGGACAAGGTCCGCAAGAAGGCGGGCGCGCCGGGCGGCCGCCCCTTCGCCCGGCCGCAGGCCGAGTCCCGCCTGATGGCGCTCCCGGCGGCGGGGCCGGCGCTCAATCCTGGATCTTGTACCTGGCCAGCTTGTTGTAGAGGGTCGTCCGCGAGATGCCGAGGATCTTGGCCGTCTGGCGGAGGTTCCGCTTCGTCACCTTCAGCAGGTAGCGGATGTAGTCCTTCTCCAGGTCGTCGAGCGTTGAGAGGTGCTCCCGGCCGACGAGGGCCATCGCACCCTGGGGCGGGATGAACTCGCGGAGGTATTTCGGAAGGTTCGCCGTCTCGATGAAATCCTTCTTGCAGAGCATGGCCGCCGCTCTCGAGGACGTTCTCGAGCTCCCGGATGTTGCCCGGCCAGCCGTACTTGAGGAAGAGCTTCTGGACCTCCCGGGAGACGCCCTTGAGGTCCTTGGAGAACTTCTTGTTCGCGCCCTGGAGGAAGTGACGGACGAGGAGAGGGATGTCCTCCAGGCGCTCCCGGAGCGGCGGCAGCTCGATGAGGACCTTGTTCAGCCGGTGGAAGAGGTCCTCCCGGAAGCTCCCGCTCCGCACCGCCTCGGTCAGGTCCCGGTTGGTGGCCGCGATGACCCGGACCTCGACCTGCCGGCTCTCGTTCGCGCCGAGCGGCCGGAACTCGTGGCTCTCGAGGACGCGGAGGAGCTTGGCCTGGACGGCGACGGGGATCTCGGCGATCTCGTCGAGGAAGATGACGCCGCCGTCGGCCTCCTCGAAGAGGCCCCGCTTGTCCTTGTCGGCGCCCGTGAACGCCCCCCGCTTGTAGCCGAAGAGCTCGGATTCGAAGAGGTTCTCCGGGATGGAGGCGCAGTCGCAGACGACCAGGGCCTTGTCCCGGAACGGGCTCAGCCCGTGGATGGCCCGGGCCACGACCTCCTTGCCCGTCCCGGTCTCCCCGGCGATGAGGACGCTCGTGAAGTACTTGGCGATGTTCTCCATGAGCCCGAAGATCTCGAGCATGTACGGGTTGCGGCTGATGAGCCCGTGGAAGGCGTACTTCCGCTCGAGCTTGCGCTCGAGCTGGAAGGTCTCGCGGCGGAGCTCCCGCTTGACCGAGATCCGGCGGAGGATCTCCTGGAGGATGTCGTTCCGGTAGGGCTTGGGGATGAAGTCCGTGGCCCCGGCGTGGACGACGTCGAGGATGGCGTCGCGGTCGAGCGGCTCGCCGCCGATGAGGACGTCGAGGAGGGGGTCGAACTTCTTGAGCTTCTTGAGGACGATGAGGGCCCCGGCGATCGAATCCCCCGAGTCGACGAGGACGACCCGGATGCCGTTCTCCCGGACGATGGCCAGGTAATCGTCGTCGGTCTGGGAGAAGAAGAGCGAGAAGTCGACGGCCACGGACGCCTTCTTGATCGTCTCGTAGAGGGAGAAATCGTCGGAGATGATGAGGAGGTTGGCTTGTCCGTCCATCCCGTCGCGTCCCTTCCCTTGGCGGTGCCCCTATCTTAACAAATTCCGCTGGGCTTTGACAACGGGCGCCTCTTTCGCCGCCTCCTCCGCCGGGACGGTCCCCGGCCGGGCCCGGACGAAGGTGATGCGGACCCGCCCGGCCGCCTCTTCGTCGAGGCGGGCCGTCTCGAAACGGGCCCGGGACAGGTAGTCGACGTGGGCCCGGATGTAGGCCAGCCCCTGCCGGCAGAGGAAGTCCAGCCAGTCGCCGGTCGCCGTCTCGTCCATGAGCTCCGGCGTCTCTTCGGCGAAGGTCGCCTGGGTCCGGGGCGTGAGCTTCGTCTCCGTCGAGGCACGCCTCCTCGCGAACAGGTTGACCCCGTCGGTGACCTCGAGGACGTCCATATGGGGCGCCCAGCGGGCGGCCCAGCGGCGGTAGCGGTCGTAGAACTTGCGGTTGGATTCCCGGACGGCCTCGTCCGCCCCGAGCTCCCGGACGATGAAGCCCCGGAGCGCGTCTCCGGCCTCTTTCCATTTCCCGTAGACGGGCAGGGCGGGCGCCCCGTAATAGGCGAACCAGCCTTTGGGGATCCAGTAGTCGCGGAAGAGGTAGGGCGTGTAGTTCGAGAACGGCTGGACCCATTCGTGGGAGGGATAGCCGTGGAGGTTGAGGAAGATGTCCGGGCAGCCACTTGGCGTAGAGGGCGGGCCGCACTGCGGCCTCGGGCAGGAGGAGTTTCGTTCCGGTCCGGGCGCCGATGTCCACGCCGAGCGAGCCGTAGCGGCCGGCGTGGAGGCTGTGGAACGGCTCGACCTTCTGCAGCCCGTAGGCGAGCTCGGCCCCGTCCGGGTTCTCCATCGGCTGGAGGACGAAATTCATCTTTCTTCAAGGCCTCGCGCCGGGCCGGGTCGCGGGCCATGAGCTCGGCGAAGCGGAGGAGGTAGTTCGTCGAAGAGACCTCGTTCGCGTGCTGGCGTGCCGTCATCTGGAGGGTCGGCTTGAAGGTCACGAGGCGCGGCACGGAGACGTAGCGCCCGAGGGGCAGGTACATCTCGAGGACGGGGACGTCGCGTCCCTCGTAGGACCGTCCGCCGGAATAGCTCCGGACCTCCGCGAACCGGCCGAGCCGCCGGACGAGGTCCGCGCAGGCCTCCGGCGAGATGATCTCGCGCGTCGGGACGATGTCGCCGGCCTCCGGCGCCGCGGGCGCGGCCGCGGCGGTTTCCGGCGGGCGGCGGGACGACCGGCAGGGCCGTTTCCGTTTCCCGGTCCTGCGCTTTCAGCCCGCACCCGGAGCTCGCGCGAGGCGGGGGTAGCTGAAGGGGTCGGCCAGGAGTCCGTCCGCGGCGAGCTTCCGGTAGGCGTCGATGATGTCGAGGACGGCCAGCCGGTCCGCCTCCTTCTCCCACTCCGTTTCGAGCCAGAGCGCCTCGACCCGCTCGGCCCGGCCGTCGTAGACGAAGGCCGGGAGGGCGAGGCCCTTGGGCTTGAGGGCGGGGAAGACGACCTTCTTTGTCGCCTCCTCACGGCCTTTCTCCTTCCACCTGAGCGTCATCTCCGGGCCGGCCGCCGGCCAGTCTTCGAAGGTGACCTTGACCCGGGCCGGGCCGCCCTCGAGCGAGGGATGGATGAACGGCAGGACGTTGCCGGGCGCGGACGACCGCGAGGCGTCCGGCGGCAGGTCCCTCTCGTCCGGGTCGAACCGGGTGATGCCCCGCAGGAGGTCGAGCGTGTCGAAGTAGATCTCGTCGTGGAGGGCCTCGAGCGAGCTGCAGACCTCCTCGTCCAGCCCGATCCTGTAGTCGGGCTCGCTCGCCCAGAGCTCGACCTGGAGCCTCTTGAAGTACGGCTGCTTGGAAAAGGTCGGCTCCTGGTCCGTCTTTCGCATGACGTGGGCGTAGACGGGGGCAAGGACCTCGTCCTGGTAGAAGGTCCAGAACTTCTCGAGGTCGGTCCGGATGTCCGCGTCGAGCACGACCTCCGTCCCCGCCTCGACCCTCAGCCAGCCGCCGGTCGTCGTGACCGGGCCCCATTCCGGCAGGACGCCGAGGAGAGGGATCTCCCTCGTCCGGGGTGAGAAGCGGCCGTCATAGAGCACGGCACCCTTAGCGTCGACGGCGCGGACCTCGTAGACCGGCCCGCCCGGCTCCTTCATCTCGAACTCGATGCGCTCCAGCGGGAGGCCCAGGTCGCGGGCCAGGATCTCGTCGACGGGGTAGAGCTCCTGGAGCCACCGGGCGGGCTCGGCGTACGTCCGCTTGGGGCGGCTCAGGTCCTCGATCTCCTCGGAGAAACGGACGGTCAGCCGGTCGACGGCCTTCCCCTTGAGGGCCGCGAGGACCGTCTCGGTCAGCCAGAAGAAGCCCTGCTTGTACGCGGACAGGACCTCGATTTCCGGCGAGGCGACGCCGGCCCCGGCCAGGACGCGGCCGATCTCCTCGCGGAGCTTGCGGCGAACGGTCGGCGATTCGCTGACCCCCAGGCTGACCCTGAATGGGGTCCTCGCCGCCCGCTCCGGCCCGAGGCCCTTGACCTTTTCCCGGAGGAGGGCCAGGGCGT
Organism: Candidatus Aminicenantota bacterium; assembly: GCA_963805045.1. Taxonomy (GTDB): domain Bacteria; phylum Acidobacteriota; class Aminicenantia; order Aminicenantales; family Saccharicenantaceae; genus DATKJS01. The sequence continues at coordinate 22,165 of CAWDTC010000014.1, read as the reverse complement.
CCTCGGCCTCCCAGGTGAACGTCTTCTCTTTTTCGAAGACGACCCGGCCCGTGCGGAGCGTCGTCGTCGAAACGGTCAGCGACGGCGTCCGGACCGCCGCCGCGAGAAGCCGCCGGACGGCCTCCTCGAACTTCCCGTTCGGCCGCGGCAGGATGAGGCGGGCCTCGAACGATTCGAGGTCGTGCCCCTTGAATTCGGCGGCGATCTTCTCGAGCCGGCCGAGGAAGTAGGCCTCCGCGCCCCCCTTCTCGCCCTTCAGGAACTTCTCGAAGTCGGCGGCCGCGTCGCGGAACTGCGGCCGGCCGTCGGCGTACTCGTCGAAGTACGGGAACGTCCGCGAGAGATAGGACAGGGTCCGCTCGAGCCCGGGCGCCTCCGGGGCGGTGACGACGAGGGCGGTCGACTTGCCGAAGGCCCCGGGCACGGTCCGCACGAGGCCCCGCGAGCCTTCGAGGGCCGGCGGCTTGAGCCGGCCCGTCCGGACGAGGTCCCGTGTGAGGAGGTTGTCGCCGACGAGGATGGGCGCCGTCAGGGACCGGCGGCTCTCGACCTCCGAATCGAGAAGGACGAGCGGGAACGAGCCGCCCGCCGTCCCCAGCACCAGCCGCGAGGCGAGCTCGGGCAGGCCCGGGACGGCCGCCGCGGCGGGGACGACGACGGTCGAGTCGACCGCGTCAGGGATGCCGTCGCGGTCCTGGTCGCCGTAGACGCCGGCGGTCGAAAAGAGGCCGAGGAGGTCGAACTCCTTGCCGGTGTCCGCGGCCGGGCGTTCGCGGAAGGCCGGGGTCAGCAGCCGCTTGGTCGAACCGGCCCTCGGCAGGGCGACGTCGGCGTGATCTCTCCCGGACCAGAGCTCGAAGGTCAGCCGGGCGCAGCCGGGGTAGGAGAGGACCTCGGTCCGCAGGCCCTTGCGCCGTCCCTCGGCCAGCGTCCGCAAGGCCGCCGCGGCTCTCTCCCGGTCGGCGTCTGCGGAGAACCGGACCTCGACGACGAGGTCGCGGACCTGCCCCTGGTCGAAGGCGAGGCCCTGGAGGGCGTCGGCAGCCGCGGGCCGCACGGGGAACTCGTAGAGAGCCTCGCGGACGAGGACCTCCGCCGGGGACGCCTTCGCCTCGGCCAGGAAGCGGGCCAGGTCGGACTCGAGCGCCATGTACGTGGCGCCGCTCTCGCGGCCCCAGATCTCCCAGAAATAGGGCCAGCGGAGGAAGAACGCCCGTCCCGTCTCGAGCAGGGCCTCGTCGGTCGCGGCGACACAGGCGATGCCGCGCGCGTCCTTGCCGTCCATCATGAAGACCAGGCCGCGGTTCGGGCCGAGGGACCCGGGCGAGAGGCCCTTCTCCTTGAGCGCTTCCCGCACCCAGGGCAGGCCGGCGCCGATGAGGATGGGGCAGGGGAGGTCCCGGAGGTCCCCGGCCTCGCTGGCCCGCCGAACGAGACCGAAGTCCACGGCCAGGCTCTCCAGGTTGGCCCGGGCCGCGATGTCGGCGGCCAGGGCCAGCTCGGCGGCGGAGGGCCGGTCGGGGATGATGACGGTCACGGCGGGCTTCTCGCCGAACCCGTCGCCGTCGAGGTCGAGGATCGCCTTTCCCGGCGCGTACAGCTGCGACAGGCTTCGGACCTGGGCGAAGCCGGAAGGAATGACCAGGCATGCGGCCGCGGCCGCGACGACGGTCTTTTTCATCGTCCCTTCTCCCCGTCGATGATGTCCGGCCGGATTGTACCACACTTCCGCCGGCCGGCGCGGCGGTCCCCCGCCCGTGCCCGCTCGTTTGTTGTTTTTCGCGGGCCCAGGCCGTAGAATAGCGGAATCATGATCGCGCGGGCGGACGACATCCGGGTCGAGGCGCTGACGCGCCGGTTCGACGATTTCACGGCCGTCGACCGCGTCTCGTTCTCCGTCGCAGGCGGCGAGCTCTTCGGCCTGCTCGGGCCGAACGGCGCCGGCAAGACGACGACCATCAACATGCTCTCGACGCTCCTCCGGCCGACCTCCGGCCGGGCCGAGGTCGCCGGGTTCGACGTCGTCCGCGACCGCGACCGCGTCCGCCGCTCGATCGGCATCGTCTTCCAGGAGCCGGCCCTCGACGGGCAGCTGACCGGCCGGGAGAACCTCGAGTTCCACGCCATGATGTACGGCATGGGCCGCGAGGAGCGCCGGCGGAAGCTCGACGAGGTCCTGGCCCTCGTCGAGCTCACGGAGAAGGCCGGCGTCCGGGTCCAGAACTATTCGGGCGGGATGAAGCGCCGCCTCGAGATCGCCCGCGGCCTCATCCACGAGCCGCGCGTCCTCTTCCTCGACGAGCCGACGCTCGGCCTCGACGCCCAGACCCGGCGCCACATCTGGGACTACATCCGGAAGCTCAACCGGGAGCGCGGCGTGACGATCATCCTGACGACGCACTACATGGAGGAGGCGGACTATCTCTGCGGCCGCGTGGCCATCATGGACCACGGGACCTTCGCCGCCATCGACGCCCCGGACCGGCTGAAGGACCTCCTGGGCGGTGACGTCGTCTCCCTCGAGGTCGAGGGGGCGCCCGGCGCCCTCGAGGCGGAGCTCGAGGCGGTCGGCTGGGTCCGGAAGATCAAGTTCCACGAGGGCGTTCTCAGCCTGACCATGGAAAAGGGGGAGCGCCGCATCCCCGAGCTCATCGGGCTCGCCCAGAAGGCCGGCGTCGAGGTCCGTTCGGTCCTCCTCCGCAAGCCGAGCCTAGAGGACGTCTTCCTCCATTTCACCGGCAAGACCATCCGCGAGTCCGAGGCCGGCCAGGCCGAGCGCAACCGGGCCATGATGAGGGCCCACCGTCCGGGGAGGGGCCGGTGATCGACGCGACCGCGATCTATGTCCTCTGGCTGAGGGAGATGAAGCGCTATTTCCGGGCCAAGTCCCGCATCCTCGGCTCGCTCGCCATCCCCTTCTTCTTCCTGGCCTTCCTCGGCCTCGGTTTCAACAGGATGGCCGTGCCGGGTGCCGGGGGCGTCGGCTACATCCGGTTCCTCGTCCCCGGCATCGTCGGCATGAGCCTCCTTTTCCAGAGCATCTTCGCCGGGCTGTCGGTCCTCTGGGACCGGGAGTTCGGCTTCCTCAAGGAGATCATGGTCGCCCCCGTCGGCCGGGTCTCGATCGTCCTCGGCAGGATCGCCGGCGGCATGACCACGGCCCTCGTCCAGGGCCTGCTCGTCCTCCTCGTCTCGACCCTGGTCGGCTTCAGGGCGAGGAGCGTCGCGGGCATCCTCGTGGCCCTGGTCTTCATGGTCCTCGTCTCCATCTCCTTCATCGGCTTGGGTCTCGTCTTCGCCTCGAAGATCAAGGACATGCAGGGCTACAGCATCATCATGAACTTCGTCGTCTTCCCGCTCTTCTTCCTGTCCGGGGCCCTCTATCCTCTCGACAACCTTCCCGCCTGGCTCCGCGGCCTCTCCTACGTCGATCCGCTGACCTACGGCGTCGACGGGCTGAGGGGCGCGCTCGTCGGGGTCGCGGCGCGGCCGATCGCGGCGGACCTGGCCATCATGGCCGCCATCGCGGCCCTGATGGTTGTCCTGGGGGCCTGGTTTTTCGAGCGGAGCGAGAGCGCCTGAGGAAGGAGGCGCCCCGGGGAGGAGGGCTGTCTCCCGGGGCTCTTCCGGGCTGGCCGATGGCCTTTCAATTTAATTATTATCAATAGAATGAACCCGCTTTCGGGGTCCAAGGCCGGGTCCGGATTTGACAGCCGACCCGGTTTCCTGTAGCGTGGAGAAGGAGCGGGGGTCAGCAATCACCTTCTATACAAGGCATTGTGGAGATTTATCGACATGGTAGATTATATTGAATATCGGCTTGACAAGGCTCGGGGGGCCCGGCTAGAATGGAGCCGTCCCCGGAGTCAGCGGAAGCCCCATGCGTTTAGATAAGGTCAAGTACCTCATTATCTTCTTTCTCGTCTTCTCGTTCTTCGGCGGCATTCCCCGCCAGTTCGGGAACGAGGGCTCCTTTTTCCACGGCTTCATGATCCCCAAGCCGATCATCACCATCGGCCTCGGCTCGAACCTCAAGGACGTCGTCATCCGTTCCTCCTCGGGCATGAAGATCTACGAGGTCAAGACCGACTACAAGCTCGTCTCCGACGACGCCGCGGAGGCCCGGATCAAGGGCGGCAGCGAGAAGCTGACCGAGAAGTTCGTCCTCCTCGTGACCCACGCCAAGGACCGCAAGGAGGCCGAGGCCATCGCCGCCGACCTCAAGCGCAGGATCCCGGGCCGGGTCTTCTACGAGGAGGACCGGGAGAGCACGGCGGGCGGCCTCTTCGAGGTCCGGGTCGGAGACTTCCTGACGCGGGGCGACGCCCTGACCACGATCCGCGCCCTCAACGCCATCGGCTGGAAGGACGTCTGGATCGTCCGCGAGGACATCACGGAGCGCGAGACCCAGCCGCTCTGGATGCTCCTCGACAACCACCTCCTGCCGCTCGACCGGGACTCCGTCCTCTTCTTCATCCCGTCCAGCCCGCAGAGCTTCCTGTCGTTCAACGGCAAGAGCTACCGCGGCTTCTTCATCCTCCGGGGGACGCCCAAGGGCGTCGTCCTCGTCAACCGCCTCAACCTCGAGGACTACCTGAAGAGCGTCGTGCCCGGCGAGCTCAACCCCGACCAGTTCAACGCCATCGAGGCCCTCAAGGCCCAGGCCGTGGCGGCGCGGACCTACGCGGTCAAGAACATGGGCCTCTACAAGGACTACGGCTTCGACCTCGTCGACACGCCCCGCTCCCAGTACTACTCCGGCATGGACTCGGAGCGGCCGCTGAGCACCCGGGCCGTCGAGGAGACGACGGGCGAGGTCATGCGGTACAATGGCGAGCTCATCAACGCCCTCTACATGAGCACCTGCGGCGGGCGGACCGAGGATGCGCAGAACGTCTTCCCCGGCACGCCCTCGCCCTACCTCAAGAGCGTCGAGTGCACGTACGAAAAACAGCAGGAATGGACCCTCGCCGCCAAGGGCCCCGTTCTGCCCATCCTCGTCGGCGGCCGGAACGCGAGCCTGGACGTGGCCTATCTCGTCGGCCTGGGTGTCATCCCGCTCGGCGTCGAGCCGATCGATTTCCGCGCCGACTGCCCGTTCGAGGAGGCCGTCGAGTGGGTCGGGGCGGCCCGCCGCCTGCTCGGCGCTAAGCCCGGCGAGTTCGCCCCCGACCCCGTGTCGCCGAACTTCGTCGCTCTGGCCCGGCTCCTCGTCCAGGCCTTCGGCTGGGAAGAGCGGGTCAGCCGGCTCGTCCTGCCGACCGAGGTCGGCTTCCTGCTCAAGGAGCTGCCCCAGGTCCAGGGGAAGGACCGGGGACCGCTGGCCTATTGCCTCGAGGCCGGCATTTTCCCCGACAGCCTGAAGACGGGCGACCCGCTCCGGCCGGTCAGCCGGGCCGAGCTGGCCGTGGCCCTCCGGCGCGTCCTCTCGGCCGAAAAGGACCTCGTCCGTACCGGGACCTTCCGCTCGGCGGCGAAGAACCGGATCGAGGTCGGACAGGACTTCGAACGCAAGAACCTCCGGCTCTCCCCGCACCTCTTCCTGCTCCGGAACATCGACGGCGTCGATTCCTTCGCCACCCGCCTGACCCTCCTCGGCGGGGAGAAGGTCCAGTGGATCGAGCGGGAGGGGGAGGTCGCCTGGCTCGAGGTCTTCCACCCGCCGAACTCGGACGTCCTCGACCGCTCGTCCCGGTTCAACCGCTGGCAGGTCGAACGCTCCGCGGCGGAGCTGGCCTCGCTCGTCGCCCCGTCCTGCCAGGTCGGGCGGCTCGTCGACGTGAGCGTCAAGGCGCGGGGCGCCTCGGGCCGGGTCACGGAGCTCGAGATCGTCGGCTCGGACGGCCGGTCGGCCTTGCGCGGCTTCCAGATCCGGGAGGTCCTTGGGCTCAGGGACACGCTCTTCGTCATCGACAAGTCGTATGACGAAGCCGGCCGCGTCACCGGCTACACCTTCACGGGCCGCGGCTGGGGCCACGGCGTCGGGCTCTGCCAGGTCGGAGCCTACGGGATGGCGGTAGCGGGCGGGAACTATCGGGACATCCTGAAGAAATATTACACGGGCGTCAAGATCGAGAAGCTAACCTAGGCCACGACGCCATGACCCGCACGAAAGCCCTCAACGCCCGCCGGACCGAGGCCCGCGAATACCAGACGCCCGCCTCGGGCATCTTCTTCACCGTGGCCAAGGTCCTCTACACGGGGAGGTCGCGCTTCCAGACGATCGAGATCATCCGCAACCGGGACTACGGCCGGGTCCTTCTGCTCGACGGGCTCGTCCAGACGACGGAGCGGGACGAGTTCTACTACCATGAGATGCTCGTCCATCCCGCCCTCGCCTCGCACCCGAGGCCCGAGCGGGTCCTCATCGTCGGCGGCGGCGACGGCGGCGCCCTGCGCGAGGTCCTCAAGCATCCGGTGAAGAGAGCGACGCTGGTCGAGATCGACGGGCAGGTGGTCGACGCCTGCCGGGCCCACTTCCCCTGGCTCCGGGCCGACTTCCGGGACCCCCGGGCCGAGCTCGTCGTGGCCGACGGCAACGTGTTCATCGACAAGACGACGGAGCGGTTCGACGTCATCCTCGTCGACTCCTCCGACCCCGTCGGGCCGTCCACGGTCCTTCACCAGGAGGCCTTCTACCGCAAGCTCAAGTCGAGGCTGAAGCCCGGGGGCACGATCGCCGCCCAGGCGGGCTCCCTGATGCTCCATCAGGATTCGCATGCGCGGAAGAGCGCGTTCCTCGGGAAGATGTTCCGTCACGCGCGGCTCTATCTCGGCCCCGTGCCCACTTATCCCGTCGGGATGTGGTGCTACGATTTCCTTTCGGACCGGACCGACCCGCTCCGGGTCCGGAGGCTGAGGGTGCCGAAAGGGCTCAGGTATTACAATCCCGAGGTCCACCGCGCCGCCTTCGCCCTGCCGAATTTCATCAGGGAGAAACTCTAGGAGAGGACGAGGCCCGACCCTAGCGGTTAAGCCTAGTAGGTAAGAGTGCCGGCCTGCTGGCGCGCCTGGAGCACGGCCAGCATGTCGTCCGTCATCCGGACCAGGTCGTAGGAGGGCTTCCAGCCCCACTCGCGGCGGGCCGCCGAGTCGTCGACCGAGGCCGGCCAGGAGTCGGCGATGGCCTGCCGGAAGTCCGGCTCGTAAGTGCAGGCGAACCCGGGTATCCGCTTGCGGATCTCGGCGGCGAGCTCTCCCGCGGTGAAGCTCATGGCTGCGACGTTGAAATTCGCGTGGTGCTCGAGGGCGGCGAAGTCCGCCTCCATCAGGTCGAGCGTGCACTTCAGGCAGTCGGGCATGTACATCATGGGGAGGCACGTGTCCTCGCGGAGGAAGCACGTGTAGCGGCCGTATTTCACGGCCTCGTAGAAGATGGCCACGGCGTAGTCGGTCGTGCCGCCGCCCGGCAGGGTCAGGTGGCTGATGATGCCGGGATAGCGGCAGCCGCGGACATCGAGCCCGTATTTCCGGACGTAGTAGTCGCAGAGGAGCTCGCCGGCGACCTTCGTCACCCCGTACATCGTCCGCGGGTCGAGGACCGTGTCCTGGGGCGTCATCTCGCGAGGTGTCGCCGGTCCGAAGACGGCGATCGAGCTCGGCGAGAAGATGCGGGCCAGGCCGAGCTCGCGGGCCGCTTCGAGGACGTTGCGGAGGCCGTTGATATTGATGGCCCAGGCCTTCTGGGGGTCCTTCTCTCCGGTCGCGGAGAGGAGAGCGGCCAGGTGGTAGACGGTGTCGATGCGGCGGTCCCGGAGGAGCGCGCCGAGGGCGGCTCGGTCGGTGACGTCGAGGACGGCAAAGGGCCCGGCCTCCGCGAGCGGCCCGGCGGGCCGGACGATGTCGGTGACGAGGACGTTGCCCTCGCCGTGCTGCGCCCTGAGGGCTGCGGCCAGCTCCGAGCCGATCTGTCCGGCCGCGCCGGTGATGAGGACCCGATGCGTTTCTTTGGTCATGGAACGTTCTCTCGCCGGGGCGGCCCGGACACAGGGGACTACTTATAGCACAGGCCGGAGCAGCGCGCAACCGGTTCGCCGGCCAGCCCGGGACGGGGTCAAATCTTCATTTCGCCACTTTTTTTCGACTCCGCGACCTTCCATCGCTCCGGAGAGAAGCGCGGTCACAGGAAAGTGGCAGAATGAAGATTTGACCCCGTCTTATCCTCTTGCCTTTGCCCGGCTCTTCCGCTAAAGTGTGAGTTCCGATCGACAATCGCCGCCCGCCGGCTTCGAGGAGGCTCGATCATGTCCATCGTGCTGGATGGGAAGAACCTGACCGTCGAGAAGGTCGTCTCGGTCGCGCGCCGGGCCGAGCCGGTCGCCCTGTCGGCCGAGGCCAGGAAGCGCATCGAAAAGTGCCGGGCCCTGCTCGAAGCGAAGATCCAGAAGAAAGAGATCATGTACGGCGTCAACACCGGCATCGGCGAGCTGGCCAACGTCGTCCTGACCCAGGACCAGGTCGAGAAGTACCAGCGCTACCTCATCTACAGCCACGCCGCCGGGTACGGCAAGCCCATGCCCGAGGACGTCGTGCGGGCCGCCATCCTCAGCCGGATCAGCGTCCACTGCCACGGACACTCGGGGCTCCGCCTGGCCGTCACGGAAACCCTGGTCGAGATGCTCAATAAGGGCGTCACTCCCGTCATGTGCGAGAAGGGCTCGGTCGGCGCCTGCGGCGACCTGTCGCCCATGGCCCAGATGGCGCTCGTGCCCATGGGCGAGGGCGAGGCCTTCTATAAGGGCGAGCGCCTCCCCGGCGCCGAGGCTCTCAAGCGGGCCGGCATCAAGCCCATCGTCCTCCACGCCCGCGACGGGCTGGCCATGATCAACGGCTCGAACGTCATCACCGGCATGGGCGCCCTGACCGTCCACGACGTCCTCCGTTGGCTCAAGACGTCGGAGATCGCCGCGGCCATGACCCTCGAGGTCCTCAACGCCAACATGAAGGCCTATGACGCCCGGCTTCACGAGACCCGCGGCTATCCCGGCGCCCTCGAATCTGCGGAGAACGTCCGCCGCATCACCGAGGGCAGCCTGCTCCTCGAGCGGCCCGGCAAGAAGGTCCAGGACGCCTACAGCCTCCGCAGCACGGCGCAGGTCGTCGGCGCGGCCCGCGACGCCCTCAAGTGGGCCCGATACATGATCGAGATCGAGCTCAACGGCGCCGCCGACAACCCCGTCTTCTTCCCCGACGAGGATCTCGTCCTGACGGGCGCCAACTTCCAGGGCGTGCCCATGGCCTTCGCCCTCGAGCTCCTGGGCATGGCCGTGACCACGGTCGCCGTCCTTTCCGAGCGCCGCCATAACCGGCTCATGAACCCCCACCTCAGCGCGGGCCTGCCCGCCTTCCTGACCAAGGGGGCGGGGATGTTCTCCGGCCTGATGCTGACCCAGTACACGGCCGGGGCCCTCGTCTGCGAGAACCGCGTCCTTTGCCATCCTGCGGCCACCGGCTCCATCCCGGCCGCGGCCGACCAGGAGGACTTCGTCAGCATGGGCATGACCACGGCCCTCAAGACGCGCCAGATCATCGACAACGCCGAGGCCGTCCTGGCCATCGAGCTCATCGCCGGCGCCCAGGCCGTCGATTTCCGCAAGCCCGACAAGCCGGGCAAGGGCGTCCAGGCGGCCTACGACGTCATCCGCCGCCACGTTGCCTTCCTCGAGGAGGACCGGCCTCTCTTCGGCGACATCAACCGGCTGGCCGAGGTCGTCCGGTCGGGCGAGATCCTGGACGCCGTCGAGGCCGCCGTCGGCACGTTGAAGTGAGCGTCCGCCCCGTCGCGGGGCGGCCATCTCGGAAGGTCACGGCCCGGGGCCGTGCGGGGAGGGGGACATGAGCTTCCGCATCGCCCTCGTGACGGGAGCGGCCCGCGGGATGGGCCGGGCCATCGCCCTCCGGCTGGCCGACGATGTCTCCGGGGTCGCCGTCCATTACCTGAGCCGGCGCGACGAGGCCCAGGACGTGGCCGCGGCCATCCGCGAAAAGGGCAAGCTCGGCGCCGTCTTCCGGGCCGACCTGACGAAGAAAGCGCAGGCCGCCGGGCTCATCAAGAAGGTCGAGGAGAAGTTCGCCCGCATCGACGTCCTCGTCAACAACGTCGGCCCGTTCCTGGTCAAGCCCTGGGACCAGCTCGAGGTCTCCGACTGGGAGCGCATCCTCCGCGGCAACCTTCTCGGCTCCTATTTCTGCGTCAAGGCGGCCCTGGCCGGCATGAGGGAGCGGCGGTGGGGGAGGATCATCAACATCGGCTACAGCCGGGCGGAACAGCTGACCTCGTTCCCGACCATCGCCCCGTACGCCGCGGCCAAGACCGGCCTCCTCATCCTGACCCGGACGGCGGCCGTGACCGAGGCGGCGAACGGCATCACGGTCAACATGGTTTCGCCCGGCCTGATCAAGGGCGGCGTCCTGCCGCAGGCCCGCGACCTGGCCGCCTCGCGCCTCGGGACGTTCGAGGACGTGGCCGAGGCCGTGGCCTACCTGGCCTCGGACCGGGCCGCGGCCGTCACCGGCGCCAACCTCATCGTCGCCGGCACCTGGAAGATGTGATAAGGAGGAGTCCATGGCCCTGCTTGCTTGGATCGGCATCGTCGTCGTCGTCGCTTTTCCTGGCCGGGATCCGCATCATCCGCCCGACCCACCGCGGCCTCGTCGAGCGGCTCGGCCGCTACAACCGTTTCGCCAAGGCCGGTTTCCAGTGGGTCATCCCGGCCATCGAGACGCTCCACAGCGTCAACATCACCGAGCAGATGGTGGACGCGGCGCCGCAGGAGATCATCACCAACGACAACCTCAACGCCCGCGTCGACGCCCAGGTCTACTTCAAGGTCAAGGACGACGAGGAGAGCGTCAAGGCCTCCCAGTACAACGTCAACAACTACCAGTGGCAGATCGTCAACCTGGCCCGGACGACCCTGCGCAACATCATCGGCACGCTGACCCTGAAGTCGGCCAACAGCGAGCGCGGCAAGATCAACGAGGAGCTCCTCAAGACGCTCTCGACCGAGACGGCCCGCTGGGGCATCGACATCGTCCGGACCGAGCTCAAGGAGATCGACCCGCCCAAGGACGTCCAGGAGACGATGAACAAGGTCGTCAAGGCGGAGAACGAGAAGGTCGCGGCCGTCGACTTCGCCACGGCCCGGGAGACGGTCGCCGACGGCGAGCGGCGGGCGGAGATCAAGAAGGCCGACGGCATCCGCCAGGCCAAGATCCTCGAGGCCCAGGGCGAGGCCGAGGCCATCCGGCTGGTCAACGAGGCCGCCGAGAAGTACTTCGTCGGCAACGCCCAGGTCCTCCGCCGCCTCCAGGCGCTCGAGACGGCCCTTCAGAACAACGCCAAGATCGTCCTCCCGTCGGACAAGGACATCGTCAACGTCATCGGCGAGATGGCCGGCATCCTGCCGCTCAAGAAGAGCTAAAGGGGTCAGGTCTATTCTCGTCTCCCCGGGCGAGTCGACTGACGTGGACTGCTCGTCCTCATCGATGCCGACGAGCTGGATCTGGACGTCCGCGCCTTCCCGCTCCGCTCGACCGTCAGCTTGACCGTGTCGCCGATCTTGTAGCTGTCGAGCGCCGTGAAGAGGTCGTCGTAGGACTTGACCTTCGTGCCGTCGACGGCCGTGATGACGTCGCGGATGAGGTAGCGGCCGAAGGCGTCGCGGCCGAGCCCGCGCAGGCCGAGCTCGTAGGCCTGGCTCGAGCGCGGCACGTCCAGGATGATGGCCCCCTCGACTCCGTCCGCTGGGCGTACTCGTCCGGCACGAACCGTGATGCCCCCGATGCCCGGATGCGTGACCTTGCCGAACTGGATGATCTCGGGGACGATCTTCCGGATGATGTCCACGGGCACGGCGAACCCGACCCCGCTCGACGTCCCCGACGGGCTGATGATCATCGTGTTCATGCCGATGAGCTGGCCCGACGAATCGAGGAGCGGCCCGCCCGAGTTCCCTGGGTTGATCGAGGCGTCCGTCTGGATCATGTCGCGGATGGTCACGCCGCCGGCCCCGGGCATGCTCCGGCCGATGGCGCTGACGATGCCCTTGGTCACCGTGTGGTCGAAGCCGAACGGGTTGCCGATGGCGACGACTTTCTGCCCGACCTGGAGGTCCCTGGAGCTGCCGATCTGGACCGGCTGGAGGCCCGGCACGTTCTCCAGGAGCTGGAGCACGGCGATGTCCTTGGCCGGCTCGCGGCCGACGAGCTTGGCCTCGACCTGCTTCTGGTTGGGCAGGCTGACCATGAACTTGACGCCGTCCTCGATGACGTGGAAGTTGGTCACGATGCGGCCCTTGTCGTCCCAGACGAAGCCCGAGCCGCTGCCCCGGGCCACGGGCTGGTCCGACTGGAAGAAGAAGTCGGACACGTACTGCATGTTCGTGATGAAGACGACGGAGGTCTTCGTCTTCTTGACGATGTCGATGGTGTTCTGCTCGTCCTCGGTCAGGCGGCGCGGGGCCGCCTGGGGCCCCGTCTGCTCCGCGACGGCGGCGGGCGCGGGCGCCGGGGACTGGGCGGCGGCGGCTGCCTCGTCGGTCTTGAGCGGGGCCGCGCCGCGGTCGGCCGGGGCGTCGGCGCAAGCGAGGAAGGCCGCGCCCATGACCAGGGCCGCGGATAATCCGAGCGTTCTCTTCATGGTTCCCGTCCTTATCTCAGAGTATGGCGGGAGAAGAACTCCCACATGATCTTGTTGGCGTCGATGTTCATCGTGGCCTTGCCGAGGAGTCGCTCCGAGCGGACCCGGCCCGGCCAGGCGTGGCCGCCGTCCTTGATCTCATAGAGGACGACCTCGAACCCGCCGGTCCGGGCCGCGTAAACGTGCTTGATGACCTCGGTCCCGTCCTTCGCCCTGTCCGGCAGGACTGTGGAGACGGGTTCGGGGTCTGCGCCGTTGACCCTGACCCAGGCGGCGATCGTCTCGGCGACCGAGCGGTGCGGGCCGACGGTCGAGGTCTTCGGGCCGCGGCCGCCGTTCCAGGGCACGAACTCGTCCGCGGTGCCGTGGAAGTGGAGGACCGGCTTGGGCGTCCTGACGAGGGCGGGATCGACCTCGAGCGTCCCGGACACGGCGGCGACGGCGGCGATGAGGTCGGGGGCCTCAGCGGCCATCCGGTAGGCCATCATGGCACCGTTGGACATGCCCGTCGCATAGACCCGGGCCGGGTCACCCCCGTAGGTCTTGACGACGAAGGCGACGACCTCTCGGAGGAACCCGACGTCGTCGATCCCTTGGGTCTGGGCGTAACCGCAGCAGGCCCCCGAATTCCAGGTCAGGACGCGGGGCAGTCGGCCCGTCCCGTCCGGGTAGACGACGATGAAGCCGGCGCTGGCGGCCTCCTCGTCGAGCCCGCAGAAGCGGGACATCGTCAGGCCGTCGCTCGCGCCGCCGTGGAGGGCGAGAACGACCGGCCGGAGAGCGCCGGGAGCGCCCGCCGGGGCGGGCGGGCCGTCCGGGACGAAGACGCGGAACGTCCTCTCCAGGCCTTTATAGGCGAGCGAATGGGTCTTTTCCGCCGCCCCGAGGAACGGAGCCGCGGCCAAGAGGAGGCAGACCAGGGAAACGAGTCCGGCGAGCTTCATCGATGGTCCCTTCGGCCCCCATTATATAGGAGCGGCCGGGAATGGGGAAGCGCCGGAGAGGCCCCGGGGCCTCCCGGTTTGGCGGCCGGGCGGGAACGTGGTATATTTGCTTTTCAGCCCTCCGGCTGACGGAGATCAGAGGACGCCATGAAGATCGAATTGACCAAAGAACAGCTCGAGACGCTGGCCAAGCTCGTCTTCCTCGGCAACTGGCTGGGGAACAGCTGGCGGAACGAGGACGTCATCGAGGAATTCGACGAGGTCGAGAGCCTCGTCCTCGAAGCGGCCGCCAAGAACGGCCTCGACAGCTACGCGGAGCTCGACGAGGAGGGCCGGACCGTCCCCTCCCACGAGCTCGAGGAGAAGATGACCGAGGCCGTCGATTTCTACAACGATAACACCTTCTGGGACCAGCTCATCTACCGCATGGCCGACCGCGACTATGTCCGCAAGCACGGCGAGGAGGCCCTGGACGAGCTGTCGACGGACGAGGGCATCGAGAAGGAGCGGCCCCTGGTCGAGAAGTACGAGAAGGAGTTCAACGAGCACGGTCTCGACCGGCTCGAGGTCCGCCGCGACAACTGACGCCGCCCGCCTCCCGGCGGACGCCCCCCGCGCTCAGGCGGACGGCCCGCCGCAGGCATAGAGGTCGCCGCCCGTCCCGCCGTAGATGAGGAAGGCCGGCAGGTCCTTGACGACGATCCTCCGTACGGCTTCCATGCCCAGTTCGGCGAAATCGACGACCTCACTCCGCACGATGTGACGGTCGGCGATGAGGGCGGCCGCGCCGCCGATCGTCCCCAGGAAGTACCCGCCGTGATTCCGGCAAGGCCTCGACGGCGGCCGACGAGCGGTTGCCTTTCGCGAGCGTGATCCGCGACGCCCCCGCCTTCAGGAACCCCTCGAGGTAGCCGTCCATGCGCTGGGCCGTCGTCGGGCCGAAGCTCCCCGAGGCCCGGCCCGCCGGCGTCTTGGCCGGCCCCGCGTAGTAGACGGCGTGCCGCTTGAAGTATTCCGGAACGTCCCCGGTCTCGAGCAGCCGCTTCCAGAGGCGGGCGTGGGCGATGTCCCGGGCGACGATGAGCGGCCCGGACAGGCTGAGCAGTGTGCCGGCCGGCAGGGCGGCCAGGTCCCGGGCGATGGCCTCGACCGGCCGGTCAAGGTCCAGGGCCACGGCCCGTCTGCCGGCCTCCTCGGGCAGGCCCTCCAGGAAGCGGGCCGGGTTCTTCTCGAGGACCTCGAGGAAGACGCCTTCCGGCGTGATCTTCCCGAGCATGTTCCTGTCGGCGTTGCAGGAGACGCCGATCCCGACCGGGCACGACCCGGCGTGGCGCGGCAGGCGGACGAAGCGCGTCTCGTGGGCCAGGGCCGTCCCCCCGAACTGCGCGCCGAAGCCGGTGGCCCGGGCAATCTCCATGAGCCGCGCCTCCCAGGCCGCGTCGCGGAAGGCCCGGCCGTCCCGGCGTCCCCGCGCCGGGGAGCCCGTCGAGGAAGCCGGCCGAGGCCAGCTTGACGGTCTTGAGCGTCATCTCCGGCGAGAGGCCGCCGACGACGACGGCGATCCGGTACGGCGGGCAGGCCGCGACACCCAGGGCCCGGACCTTCTCGGCGAGGAAGGCGGCCAGGGCCTTCTCCTCGAGCAGGGCCTTGGATTCCTGGAAAAGGGACGTCTTGTTGGACGACCCGCCGCCCTTGGCCATGAACGCGAACCGGTACTCCGTGCCGGCGCCGGCCTGGAGGTCGATCTGGGCGGGGAGGTTGGTGCCGGTGTTCGTCTCATCGAAGACCGTGAGCGGGGCCATGATCGAATAGCGTAGGTTCCGGCTGCGGTAAACACCCCGGACGGCCCGCTCGAGGGCCTCGGCGTCACGGCCGGCCGTCATGACGAGATGGCCCCGGTAGCCGAACGACCTGGGCGGAGCCGGTGTCCTGGCAGAGGGGCAGGACGCCCTCGGCCGCGATGACGGCGTTCTTGAGGAGCGTCCCGGCCACGAAGCGGTCGTTGGCCGAGGCCGAAGGGTCGCCGGCGACGTCGCGGAGCCGGGCCAGGAAGGCGGGCCGCAGGTGGAAGGCGAGGTCCGCGAAGGCCTCCCGGGCGATCGTCTCCAGGGCCTCGTCCGCGACCCGGAGCACGGTCCGGCCGCCGCAGACGGCGCGGCGGACGTGCTTCGCCGTGAGCAGGCGGTAGTGGGCGCGGTCCCGGCCGGGCGGGAAGGATGCGGGCGTCGCGGTCCCTTTTCTCAATCCTCGATCCCCCTGAAATCCATCAGGTCGTCGAAGCCCTCGCGGGACTTCTCGCCGACCAGGCCGACGATGTAATACTCCTTGGTCAGGTAGTCGAAACGGTATTCCTTGAGCAGTCGGAAGTTCTCGATCATGCCCGACGACCGGACGTGGGTCCGCGTCCCCGTGCAGGGCATGCTCCATTCGCCGATGTGGATGTGGCTGTCCCCGAGGGGCGAGATGGCGAGGTCCTGGGCGATCATGTCCTTGACCTTGCGCTCGAGCTCCTCGAGGTCGACGGCGGGCCGCTCGCGGAAGTTCAGGACGAAGCCCTGCCGGACGTCGGAGTGGAGCGGCGGGAAGGGCAGGTGGTAGTCCCGCTCGAGAACGAAGCAGGTGAGGTCCTCGGCCGAGTGGGCCATGAGACGGTACTTGATCGTCCGGTCCACGACCGCCTTGATGGCCTGGGGCACGGGCCCGAAGATCGTCGGCCGCGCGACGATGATCTCCTCGCCGATGCCGACGAGGACCTGGGCGTTGTAGCCGAGGGCCTCGTGGATGAGGTCGAAGTGCTCGATGACGACGCGGCGGCCGGCCGTGACGGCGCGCTGGATCTTCTCGGCCAGCTCGTACTTCTGGTGGAAGGCGAGCTCGTAGCGGACGTCGATATGGAAGGTGTGCCCGGAGAAGGGGTCCTCGGGGTCGAACTGGAGGAGCGGGGTCGGCCGGACGTTGATGCCCTCGTCGTCGTTGGTCAGCTCGAGGCCCGGAAAGAGGCCCTTGATGAGAGTCGACTTGCCCGAGCCCTCGGCCCCGATGATGCCGATGACGAGGTCGTTCGGCGTCAGGTACTTCCGCGAGAGCTCGGAGGCGACCATGTAGAGACGCTCGCGGCCCCGCGGGGCGTAGTAGGCCGCGTAGATCAGCGTCTCCCGGTGGAGTGTCCCGTGGGCCGTCTTGGTCATCGGCATGGGCGCTGCCTCACCACCGGATGCCGAGGAGCGGGCGCGTGCTGCTGGGCCCCGTAGATGTCCGTCTCGCCCGGGTGGCCGGACGGGATGGGCCGGCGGATGGTCACTTTCAAGGCGTGGGCGGGCTCGAACCAGACGACCCTCAGGACGTCTGAGACCGGCACGCTTATAGAGGGCCGCGACGCTCCGCGCCGTGATGACCCGGCGCCGCCTGAAGAGCTCGAAGAGGCGGCGGTCCTTGAAGATGATGTCCAGGGTCAGCTCGTAGGGGCCCGAGTTCTTGGAGCGGATGACGCGGGCGGCTTCGAGGATGCTGCGCTTGCCTGTCATCGCCGTCCTCCCTTGCCGCGGACCGGAACGACCTTGACCGGGAACAGCTCCGGCCCGGCCACGGGCATCAGGTGGTAGATGGAAAACTCGAAGACCTCGCCCATCTTAACATCGGAGGGCGAAAAAGGGAAGGCCAGGTTGCCGGCCGTGGCGATGCGGCCCGGGTAGCCGTAGTGGAGGAGGGTCGAGCGGGTCAGGCTGCAGAGCGAGTCGGCCGCGGCCTGGGTCGGCGCGACGGCCTCGATGACGATGCCGAGCTCGTGGCCGCGGATCGTCTTCTCCGGCTCGAGCGGGCCCATGACCCCGTTCTTGCCGTAGACGTGGAAGTCGACGCGGCCGTCGATGCGCTCGGACTTCAGGATGTCGCGGACCTGCCCGTTCACGGCCTCCAGGATGGCGTCGATCGACGCGGATCATGATCGGGTCGCGGACGCCGGCGATGCGAGATCGTCCGGTAGCCGGCCCGGCGGACGCCCTCGAGCTTGACGCATAGACGGGCGTCGGCACGAAGCGGCTGCCGCGGACCTCGACCCGGCCGCCCGGAAGCTCGGTGAAGGAGCAGCGCGGTGAGGTCGATCTCGCCGCCCGGCCCGGGCAGCTGATAGGGGTCGGTCTTCTCGTAGAGGGTGTGGGCCGCGGTCGGATTCCGGGGTGAACTCCCGGGCCGGGTTCAGCGCCTCGAGGACGAAGCGGTCGTCGCGGAGGATCGCCGAAGGCGCAGTCCGCGCCCGATCCCGGGGTCGCGGCGATGGCCGCGCACTCCAGGATCTTGCCCATGTGGAGGGCCAGGCCCCGGGTCGAAGCCCTGCATGATCGGGAAGCGCGGCGAAGTTGGCCGGGTCGTAGCAGCGGCCGGCCAGGACGACCTTGCAGCCCGCGGCGAGCGCCTTCTGGATGGGCTCGCATGCCCATCTGGGCCACGATGTGCGAGGATTCGTCGAGGACCTCCTCGGTCGAGCGGCGGGACGAAGGGCAGCGGCTGATCTCGCCCGGCGGCAGGCGCCGCCGGACGCGCTCCTTGTCGATGTCGGCGTAGATGACGCCCATCGTGAAGCTCAGGCTGCTCCTCGCGGGCGATCTCCCGGATGATGTCCTCGCACCACTCGACGTGCGGGCCGCGCCCCGCTGCCGCCGGCCGAGCCGACGACGACGGGGACGCCCAGCCGCACGCCTTCGATCAGCATGAAGCGCAGGTCGCGCTTGACGGCCGCGCGGTTGGTGAAGGACTTGCCGCGCCCCGAGGTAGTACGGGCCGGGGTCGGTCGAGCCGGCGTCGGCGCGCGATCAGGTGCGGGCTTCTTCGCCGATGCCGCGCCGGAACGATGCCTCGGGAAAGCCGTAGCCGAGGATCGCCGTCGTGGACAGGACGCGGAATTCCCGTTTCTTGGCGGCCTCACGGTCTCCTTTCGCCGGCCGTGGCTGTCGCCCGGAGGACCGCGAGGGTCCGCTCCATCTCGTTGCTCACGATCATGAAGCCCTCGTCGAAGCCCATGCCGGGCTTGGCCAGGATGCGCTCGGCCCGGGCGGCCATGGCAAGCTGCACGCAGCACCGCGCGGAGACGTCCGTCTCGTTGCACGTCCCGCCCTGGTAGGCCTCCATGCCGTGCGCCGTGCAGTAGAGGACGCTCTCGACGATGTTCTGGATGCCGCCGAGGTCGGGGGTCTTGATCTGGACCATGTCGCAGGCGGCGGCGTCGGTGAAGTCGCGGACGTCCTCGAGGGTGTTGCACCACTCGTCGGCCACGATCTTGACCGGCGAGCCGAGCCGCCGGAGCTCTCTGCGGATGCCGGCCAGGAGCTCGATCTGGCGCGCCTTCTCCCCGATGTCCACCGGCCCCTCGATGTAGAGCGGGACTCGGCCCGCGTCCTTCTCGAGCGAGGCCAGGTAGGCGGCGACGCGGCCGGGATTGTGCCCGAAGATGAGGCCGATCGTGCCGTAGACGTCGATGTGGAGGTCCGGCAGGTAGGCGGGCGTAGCGCGCAGAGCCCTGATCCGCGCCGACGAGCCAGCGGATGTATTCGCGGAGCTTCTCGCCGTCCCGGCCGAGCTTCTCGTCCACTGTTGTTGATCAGCCCGTGGGGCAGGACATCGACGCCCTTGAGGATCATCTTGTCGACGTTCTCGTAGCGGTTGTCGCCGGTCTGGCCGAAGATCGGCACGGGCTCGGCGATGACCGGCAGCCCGTATTCCTCGCAGACGACCTCGGCCATGAGCTTCCGCGCCGGCCAGAGCCCGGGCATGAGCAGGGCCTGGGACAGGCCGTAGCGGACGGCCGTGTGGAGGGGCCGGCCGTCGATCTCGCAGGGCCTCGAACTCGCGCCGCCATTGCGCGGAAGGCCCCGACCTCGCGTCCCTCGAGGCAGCGGCCGGACGCGGGTCTCGAGCACGGGCAGGGACTCGGCGGCGAGGAAGAGCGGGTCCCGGCCGCCGGCCCCCGAGTACTGGACGGCGGCGCAGTCGCCGACGGCGACGTGCTTCCGTCCTCGAGCACGAGCAGGACGGAGATGCACTCTCGCCCGCGACGCGGATGCTCCGGAACCCCGGCGTCACCGGCGCCCCGTCGTAAACGAAACCGTCGTGGGCCGCGCCGGCCTTGATGGCGCGCTGGTCGTCGAAGAAGAAGGCGGATGACCCGGGAACGAATCAGCGCTCTGCGGATCTTCATCGCGGCCTCCCGACCAGCCGTCCCTTGCTGACGGCGTAGATGTCGTCGGTCACCATCTGGAACGACACCGCCCGGCCTTCGGCCCGGGCCGCGCTCCGCCAGCCGCTCCTTGTGGAAGGCGATGATGTCGTCGCTCGAGCGGCAGGCCGCCCTTGGCGAAGATCCGGATGCAGCCCTCGTTGTCGCGCATGGGCAGGACCCGCCCGCGGTTGTACATCGACGGGGCGAAGGGCACGTCGAGGAGACCGGCCTCGAAGGCCCGGACGACGCCCTGGGCGGATCGCTTCCTGCGGAGACGCGCTCGACCGCGTCGAGGAGGCAGGCCACCTCGCGCCCGGATCATCTCCTTCTCCCGCTCGAGGGCCTCGTTGTCGGCGCAGACGGCTGGTCCGCGAGCATGCGACAGGATCTGGCGCGTCGCCCGCAGCCCGGCGCGTTGGCCTCCTTGGTCGGGATGCCCATGGCCTCGTGCGGGCGTCTTGACGATGACCTTCTCGGCGCCGGCCACGGCGGCCACGACCGACCCCAGGCTGATGACCGAGAAGGCCTTGGCCTCGTCCTCGGGGAACCCGCCCATCCACTGGTGGAAGACGATGGTCAGCTCGTAGTCGTGGAAGCCGGCCTTGCGGAAGTACTCGTCGGCCAGCTCGCGCAGGGATGGCCAGCGCGGCCATGTCCTGGACGATGTTGCCGCCCTGGCCGTAGCCGAGGGTGATGCGACCGGACGCCCTGCTCCAGGGCCAGCAGGCCTTCGAGGATGGCCACGGCGTGGCTGATGAACGGCGGCACCAGGGTCCCGGTCAGCGGGCCGAAGGGCTCGCGGTTGATCGCAGACGCCCTGCTCCTCGTACAGCCGGCCAGCCGGTCCACGTACTTCCAGTCCGGATCGACTCGGCCGAGGGCGACGTTCTTGGCATAGGGGATGTTGTAGGAGATCCCGCCGCCCTCGAAGCTCGGTGAAGCCGCCGGCCAGGGTGATCTCGG
Organism: Candidatus Aminicenantota bacterium; assembly: GCA_963805045.1. Taxonomy (GTDB): domain Bacteria; phylum Acidobacteriota; class Aminicenantia; order Aminicenantales; family Saccharicenantaceae; genus DATKJS01. Next base: position 1,407 of record CAWDTC010000014.1, on the reverse strand, counting down.
CCAGCAGGCGCGCGTCGGGCGTGCCGTGCCGGACCTGGACGGGCCGGCTGACGCTCTCGGTGACCCTGCGGCAGCCGTCCAGGCCGTGGTTGACGGCGGGAAAGCCGTTCAGCAGGGAGTGGCCGGCGGTCTTCGATTTCTCGATGCCCGCCGCCGCCTCCTCGTAGCGGTTCTGGCGGGTGTAGGCGTCGATCGTCGTCGGCAGCAGGTCGGCCTCGCCCTCGGTTCTCGAGGTACCGGAGGAGCCGGATGTGCTCGTCGATGAGGGCGACGCCCGCCCGCGGCTGGATCAGGGTCCGGCGCTCCCTCGCGGGCCTTCTGCATGGCCCGGGCGAAGTTCTCGGCCTTCGGGCAGCGAGCGCTGGTAGCGGACGGCCTCGTCCGAGGTCGACGTCCCGGCCGGTCGGCCAGGATTCGAGGACGGTCTCGGCGCTGGGCCAGGAAATCCTTCCAGTCCAGGGTATCGTGTCGCATCGTTCGGCCTTTTTCAGTCCATCGTCCTTCCGGAGACCGGCCACGGCGGTCCGGGCGGCGGCGCGCGGGTAGATCGGCGGCCGCGTTGGCCAGCAGAGGGAACAGGTATTCGGCGTCGGCGAAGAATTCCGGGGCCACGGGCAGGAGCGGCCGGCTGTCGGCGTCGCCGGCGTCCGGGGCGCAGGCCTCGCGGAGGAGCGCGGCGTCGGCGGTCCGGGCCAGGTATCCCCCGGTCCCGATCGATCCTCTTGACCCGCCTCAGGTCCTTGCCCCGCTGGACGAAGAAGCCGCCCTGCGGCGTGTAGACCTTGGCCACGACGCCGGCGTGGCGCAGGGCCGAGGCCCGGACGCAGGCCGCGGCCATCAGCCGGTCGCAGGCCTGCTCCTCGGCGTTTGCCGGGCAGCGCCCCGGTTCGCGCGCGACCTAGCGGACGTAGGCCTCGAATTCCTCGGCGCTCCGGCCGGCGGCGGCCTAGGCGGGATTCGAGGAACGAGCGCTCGGATTCCCAGAGGGAGGCGGCCGATCACGCGGAGCCCCAGATCGCCCTCCACCGACCGCTTGAGGAAGGGCTCGTGAAGGCCGCGAAGGAGGACGGAATCCCCGCCGGTGAAGGCCTCGGTGTAGGAATAGAAGTCCGTCGTCGCGCCGCCCATGTCGATCACGGCCGAAATCCTCCCAGCCCGGCTGGATCTCGCCGATCCGGCCGCACCAGCTCGAATACGGCGAGCGGCGTGGGATACGGGTCGCGCCCGGTCTCCGCGGGCCACGTCCGCGACCCCTTGCCGTCCACGATCGTCTCGAGGAAGATCCGGCGAATGACTTCGCGGGCCGGCTCGATCCGACGGCGCCGACCTCGGGCATGACGTTGTCCGCGACCTCTACCGGCTTCGAACCGAGGTTCTCCAGGACCCTGTCCCGGATCTTGCGGTTCC